>DATCUC010000183.1:0-3802 GCA_036567625.1 Anaerolineaceae bacterium
AACTGGTAGAGACCGGCAGCCCGCGGCCGTGGACGGCGCGCTTCCGCTGCGTGGTGACTATTGCCGCGCCGGGGCGGGCGATGCAGTTTCGCGAGGGCACGATAGAAGGCGAGATCTGGCCGGAAGAACGCGGTTCGAACGGTTTTGGCTACGACCCGCTCTTCTATATGCCCGACCTGGGGCAGACGATGGCGGAACTGCCGGATGAGATGAAGAATACGCTCAGTCACCGCGGGCGGGCTGTGGCCCAGGCGCGCGCGGTGCTGATCGATATTTTTGGGCTGGCATAGCCCAGGCGCGGATGTGATTCTGCGGCCGTGTTTTGCGGCGCGGGGTGGGCTTGCTAATCCGCGCAGGGTTGCTATACTTGTCTTAACAAGTTCTTTCCAGTACGCTGATGTATCCCAAAAGCGGTACCCGCGATTCCCTGCATAACGCGAGGAGATAACCATGAGACACACGCGTACGATTACCCCAACCGAAATGCGCGTCATCAACCGCTCGGCGATTCTGGACTTGATCCGGCGCGAGAGCCCGATTTCGCGGTCGATGATTGCCCAAAAGCTGGATGTGAGCCTGCCCACGGTGATGCGCATTGTGGACGAGTTGGTGGAAGAGGGCCTGGTGCGGCCGATGGGGAAGACGGAATGGAGCGGTGGGCGGCGGCGCTCGCTGTTGGAATTTAACGCGCGCGGTCAGGTGATGATTGGGGTAGACCTGGGCGGGGATGCGTTTTATGGCGCGATTTCGGACCTGGGCGGAACGATCTTGAGAGAAACTACCTTGCCGCACCCCGGAAAAAACAGCGAGGCCTGTTACGATCAACTGGTGACGATGTTGGAAACGCTGCTGGTGCAGGCAGAACAGGCGGATGTCACCATCCGCGGCATTGGGGTGGGCGCGCCGGGGATCACCGATTATGACCGGGGCATTGTGCGCATCTCTCCCAGCATGGAATGGCACAACTTTCCACTGCGCAAGCGGCTGAGCGAGCGCTTCAACCTGCCGGTGATCGTGGAGAATGACGTGAATCTCTCGGCACTGGGCGAGCTGTGGTTTGGCGCGGAGCAGAACGTGGACGGTCTGGTGCTGTTCACGGTGGGCACAGGGATTGGCGCGGGGGTGGTGCTGGATGGAGCCATCTACCGCGGGGCGCACCAGGCGGCGGGTGAAGTGGGTCACCTGCTGCCCGGCCGCGATTTTTTGGGGTGGAAAGGCCGCGGGTTCGGCGCGACAGAGGAGAAGGCCTCCAGCTGGGCAGTGCTGGCGCGCGCCCGCGAAGTGCTGCGCGGCAAGCGCAGCGATGCCGAACTGGCTGCCCTGCAAATAACCGATATTTTTGCGGCGCATGCTGCAGATGAAAGTTGGGCGCACGATCTGCTGGCCGAAGCCGCGGATTATCTGGCGCTGTGCGTGATGGCCCTGGGGTTCAGCTTTGATCCCGATGTGATAGTGCTGGGAGGCGACCTGGCGCTGCCCTTCAGCCCGATGGAGGGTCTGATCCGCCAGCGCGTGACGGGCGTGCTGCCAGCGGATGTGCGCGTGGCGGCGTCGATTTTGGGACGGCGCGCCGCGGTGCTGGGCGCAGTGACCAACCTGCTGCACCTGACCGCCGATTTCTACGTACTGCGCTCGATGGCCTGAAAGCCTGAGCCGCACGGGGGGGATAGAAAAGAAAAGTGGGCGGGGGACAGTCCCCGCCCACGATTTGCAGCCGCTGATAGCGTGATACTAGGGAACCACGGTGATGCGGTCGACAGGACCAGGGGCAACCGGGGAGTTGGCGATGAAGTAGGCTTCCAGCGCGTCGGTGTCCACTGCGCCGCCCAGCCGGTCAGTGCCCTGCCGCAGAACGGTGAAGTTATCGCCGCCGTCGGCCAGGAAGCTGTTGACCGTCACGCGGTAAGTGGCATTCAGGTCGATCGGCACGCCGTTGAGCATCATATTGCTGATCTTGCTGCCAACCGGCGCAGACTGGCTCCAGGTGTAGGTGAAACCTTCCGAAACCTGCAAAATGCGCATCTGGCCTGGCGCGGGGTTATCGAACTGCTGCTCGAGCACGTCTTTGATCTGCTGGCCGGTGAGGGTCATGGTTACCAAAGAGTTGCCAAAGGGTTGGACGGTGAAGGATTCGGCATAGGTGACATTGCCGTCGCCTTCGCTGCCGCTGGCTGCGTAGGTCAGGTCAGCGCGGATGCCGCCGGGGTTCATGAAGGCGATCTGCGCGCCGCCCAGTTCGGGGGCGGTGGTGGCGGCTAACTGCGCATCGGCGATGACATCACCCAGCGGTGATTCACCCGCGGCGTTGGCGGTGCGGGTGATGGTGGCAGTAATTTGGCCGATGATGCGGTTGGCCAGGGGAGCGGAGATTTCGCGGTACTTGTTGATCAGCGCGGTGAGGCGCGCGGCGGGGGTCACATCGCGGGTGACGATGAGGTTTTCGGCCTGAATCTGGGTTGGCTGACCGGTGCGGGTGTCGATCTGCAAATCAATGTCGGTGACCAGGCGGCCAAAGGAAGATGCGCTGGTAACCACGCGGCCGTCGATGACGCAGTTGTAAGCGTTGTGGGTGTGACCGCTGATGAACAGGTCGACCTCGTCGCTGGTGCGGTTGACGATGTCAACGATGGCGCCGGAAATGCCGTTGCATTCGTTGATGCCGCCGCTGGGAACCTGCGCGCCGCCTTCATGGATGAGGACGACGATGGTATTGACGCCGCGGCGCTTGAGGTGCGGAACGAGGGCATTGATGGTATCGGCTTCATCGGCAAAGCTGACGTTGGAAATGCCCGAGGGGGTGACGATGCTGGGCGTGCCTTCAAGGGTCAGGCCGATGAAGGCCACTTTGGCGCCCTGGAAGTTTTCGACCCGGTAGGCGGGGAAGATGGTGCGGCCGTTTTTGTTATAGCTGACATTGGCGGCCAGGAACTTGAAGCGCGCGCCGCGGAAACCGTCGCCATCCTGGCAGCCATCCACCGGGTGGCAGCCGCCGCGCTGCATGCGCAGCAGTTCGGTAACGCCTTCGTCAAATTCGTGATTGCCGACCGCGTTGTAATCCAGCCCGATCAGGTTGAAGGCCTCGATGGTCGGTTCGTCGTGGAAGAGGGCGGAAAGCAGCGGGCTGGCGCCGATGAGGTCACCGGCGGACACGACGACGGTATTGCGATTTTCCTGGCGGAGGTTCTTAATATGGGTGGCGAGGTATTCCACGCCGCCGGCGTCGATGGTGCCAATTCTGCCAGAGGAGCCGCTGGGCGGCTCAAGATTGCCGTGGAAATCGTTCAGGGCGAGGATTTGCACGTTCACGGTCCTGGACCTGTGGGCTTCGGCGGAAGTGACCGACGAAAGCACAAAGGCCAGGATGATGAGAATCGACACGGGCAAGAACAACTTACGCAGACTCATATCCGACTCCTATAAAGGGAAACTCAGGTTGTTAATATGGTTTGGAAATTGGGCATGTTTGCCATCCAGCAAGAGTGTTTGCGGCAGCGCGGGACACAGGCGGCCGGGCACAGAAACGCGAATAGCAGGCTGCAAAAGTAAGATAGGAAATCCTCCTGTGGCGTGAACGTATCGGACGGAACCAATCGCCCCCACTGTCAGGCAAGTTCCGCGATAATGTTTCTATATAATATCAAATTTATCAAGAATGACAAGAAGCAGGGGTAATACAGCGCCAGCCAGACGCGATCAATCCTGTACGGGGAGCTGGTCGATGCTGCCGTTGACGCTGAGGAACTGGCTGGACGCCCACAGCCGCGCGCCAGAAGGCGCCTGGCCTTCGGCCAGCCGCAGCCAC
>DATCUC010000184.1:0-5038 GCA_036567625.1 Anaerolineaceae bacterium
ACTCGCCCGCCGCTGGGTACGCTGGCCCCTACGCCTCAGCCCCCTCCCGTGAGTGATATTCAAAGCTGCCGGCCGGAAGAGGATCTCGATCCCGATGAAGACGGCCTGGGCGACCCATATTTCCCCGGTCTGGGCGCTGGAGGACTGAATGTGACTGATTATGACATCCAGATTGATTTCGACCTGGAGCAAAACAATTTCGATGCCGTGGCATTGATCACGGCCGTGGCGACCCAGGATCTGGATCGGTTCAACCTGGATTTTCTCGGGTTTGACATTAATGACCTGACCATAAACGACCAGCCGGCCGAGTTTGCCCGCCAGGCCAGTGAGCTGACCGTCACACCCGAGCAAACCATTCCGGCGGGAGAAACCTTCACCGTGCGCGTGGCCTATGCCGGCACGCCGCGCAATGTGCAGGCGCAGGGCATGAGCCTGGGTTGGAACCGTTATGATAACGGCTTCTACGTTGCCAGCGAACCCTCCGGCGCTTCAGCCTGGTATCCGGTGAACGATCATCCCTGCGATAAGGCCGCCTACACCTTTCGCATCACCGTTCCTGAGCCTTACATGGTGGCTGCCAACGGAACGCTGGTCTCTCAAGAAGACCTGGGCGACCGCGTGACCTATACCTGGGAAGAGAAATACCCGATGGCCAGCTACCTGGCGACGGTGAATGTCGCCGAGTTTGAATACCAGGAACAAACCAATGCCGACGGCGTGCTGGTGCGTAATTATTTCGATCAGGCCATCGCTGAAAGCGTTGAGCCGAATTTCCGCAAGCAGCCGGAAATGATCGAATTCTTCAGCGACCTGTATGGCCCGTACCCGTTCGACGCCTACGGCGTGGTGGTGGTAGAGGGTAATTTTGGTTTCGCGCTGGAAACGCAAACCCTCTCACTGTTCAGCAGCGCCGGGCTCTCGCGCCTGGACCGCGACAATGAACTGGTGGTGGCGCATGAGCTGGCGCACCAGTGGTTTGGCAACAGCGTCACCCTGAACAACTGGAAAGATATCTGGCTGAATGAAGGCTTTGCTACCTACAGCCAGTGGCTGTGGCTGGAGCATACCA
The DNA here is from genome assembly GCA_036567625.1 of Anaerolineaceae bacterium. Classification (GTDB taxonomy): domain Bacteria; phylum Chloroflexota; class Anaerolineae; order Anaerolineales; family Anaerolineaceae; genus CALDSL01. Next base: position 1,073 of record DATCUC010000184.1, read on the forward strand.
GCGGAAAAGCGCCGTTCGAGCGCCAGGTGTCTGAATGGTACGACAACCTGAAAAACAGCCCGCACCCACCGCCAGGTGATCCCAGCAATCGCGATCTGTTCAACTACAGCGTGTATTTCCGCGGAGCGTTGACCCTGCACGCGCTGCGCCTGTATTTAGGTGACAGCACCTTCTTCTCGCTGCTGCGCGCCTATGCCGGTCGTTACCGCTATGGCAATGTCGAGACCAAAGATTTTATTGCGCTGGCTGAGGAGGTCAGTGGCCTGGAGTTGGATGACTTCTTTGACGCCTGGTTGTATGCAAAGGAAATTCCGCCAAAGTCTGAAATCACGCCCTGATCGAGAAGCGCGGGCGGGCTTTCCGGAGCAGGCTTAAGGGAAATCCCCACTACAAGCGGCCGCGCGCTTCCCGTATGATAAATGCGGGGCTGTTCGTATAGCCCGAGTTTTGAGTTTAATACCGCATCATATGGGAAGGGTGAACAGATGAAATTTAAAGACCTTTGGACGCTTCTAAAAAAGACCTATCAAGACTGGAGCGCCGATAAAGCCTCGCAGCTCGCGGCTGCGCTGGCGTATTACACCATTTTCTCGCTGGCGCCGCTGCTGGTGATTGCCATTGCCGTGGCCGGGTTTGTGTGGGGCGCGGACGCCGCGCGCGGCGCGATCGTCGATCAGATCAGCGGGCTGGTGGGCCAGCAGGGCGCGGAACAGGTGCAGACCATGATCCAGAATGCCAGCGCGCCAGGTCGAGGCATCGTGGCAACCATCATTGGCGTGGTGGTGCTTATCCTGGGCGCGACGGGCGTGTTCAACCAGTTGCAGGACTCGATGAACACCGTTTTTGAGGTCAAGAATAAGCCGGGTCAGGGCGTTTGGGCCATGATCCGCGAGCGGTTTTTGTCCTTTGCCATGGTGCTGGCGATTGGCTTCATGCTTTTGGTGTCGCTGGTCGTCACCGCAGCGCTTACGGCGGTGGGAGATGCCATGCTCAATCTCTTTTCGGGGTTTGAGTTTTTGATGCAGGTGGTCAACTTCCTGGTTTCCTTTGCCGTCGTCACGCTGTTGTTTGCGGTGATGTTCAAGTTCCTGCCTGATATCAAAATTGCCTGGAAAGACACTCTCCTGGGCGCGGCGGTGACCTCGCTGCTGTTTACCATTGGTCGTACGGCAATCGGCCTGTACCTGGGCAACAGCGACGTGGGGAGTGCCTTTGGCGCGGCCGGCTCGTTGATCGTTCTGCTGGTCTGGCTGTACTATTCCGGGCAGATCCTCTTTTTTGGCGCTGAGTTTACCCAGATTTACGCCCAGCAGTATGGGAAAGGGATCGAGCCGAAGGAAAATGCCGTGTGGCTTAGCGAAGAAGACCGTTTGAAACAGGGCAAACCGGCGCGCAAGCCGTCGCAGGGAGCCGCGCAGCAGGTGAGCGCCGAAGGCATCGTACCGCGCACCGTGGTCGACCCTCAGCCGCGCACGGCGACGCCCAGCGTGAACCTTTCATCGATGCCGGTCACCGGGCGCGAGCCGGGCGAACCCCAGCGCGACCTGTGGGAAGCCTCGATGCCGGTTGTGGCCGCGTTTCTGGTGGGGCTGGCCGGCAGTATCGTCATCGCGCGGGGCGAGCGTGACCGCCCGGTGGTTGTCAAAAAGAAGAAATAGCCCATACTCCATTGCGAAAGGGTGACAGGTGATAGGATGGTCGAACTAGGATACGCTTTGTCGTCAGAAGAACACGCGCCAAATGACCTGGTGCAGCTCGCCCGCCGGGCGGAAGAAATCGGTTTTGAGTTCGCGCTCATTTCCGATCATTACCACCCCTGGACGGATCAACAGGGGCATGCGCCGTTCATCTGGTCGGTTCTGGGCGGGATCGCCCAGGTAACCCAGCGCATCCTGGTTGGAACCGGGGTTACCTGCCCGATCATGCGCTATCACCCCGCGCTGGTGGCGCAAATGGCTGGTACGGCTGGAGCCATGCTGCCCGGGCGGTTTTTCCTCGGCCTGGGCAGCGGCGAGGCGCTCAACGAGCATATCTACGGTGATCACTGGCCGCCGGCGGATGTGCGCCTGGAGATGCTCGAAGAAGCGGTGGGCATTATTCGCCTGCTGTGGCACGGCGAGGAAAGCAGCTATTGGGGTGAATATTTCACCGTGGAAAATGCCTGCATTCATACGCTGCCGGAAACCGCCATCCCCATTTATGTCGCTGCCAGCGGCCTGAACGCTGCCGAACTGGCCGGCGAGATCGCGGACGGGTTAATCACCACCAAGGCGGATGCCGAAGTGGTGCGCCGCTTTGACGAGGGTGGGGGCAGCGGTAAACCGCGCATTGGCCAGGTCAAGGTTTGCTGGGCCGAAAGCGTTGACGAAGCGCTGGAAACTGCCTTCATGTACTGGCCGGTGGCGTTGATTCCCGGCCCGCTGCACGCCGACCTGCCAACCACTTCGCATTTTGAAGAAACCGCGTCGCTGCTGCGCAAAGAAGATATTGCCTCGCAGATTGTTTTAGGCAAAGACGTGGAGCGTTACCTGGAAAAGATTCAACAGATGGAAGCCGCCGGCATGGATCATATCTACCTGCATCAGATTGGGCCGGATCAGGAAGGCTTCTTCCAGTTTGCGCAAAAAGAGATCTTGCCGCGGTTTCGGAATGAAGCCTGACCGGGCGTGCCCTGGTATTCCAACCCGCGGTGGGTTGGTTACAGAAACTCGGCCAGGGAAGGCCAGTCATATTCAATTACTGCGGCGTTCGCGTCTACGCTCGCTTTCCGTCCGGTCATATACCACCGGATCCAGTCATCGTAATCGCTCTCATCAGGAAAGGTATGCAGCAGTACGGCGTACAGGTCGATCTCGCGCAGCTTGAGGAAGGCCGGAATTGTCGCCAGCCATGATGGATCTAGCCGATTTTCGCGCGCATAACCGCTAAAGAATTCCCGGAAGAATCTCCGCAAAAAATCCTGATCCTGCCGGTATTGCAGCGCATGGTAGAAAATCACCATAGCGATATCGTAGGAAAAATGGCCGTAGCAGCAGTCGTCAAAATCAAACAGGGTGATTGCCCCTTCCGGTGAAACAAAAAAATTGCCGCCGTGCGCATCCTGGTGGATCAGGCCGTAGCTTTGCGGGTCGCGCGGGAGAGCGCGTAAATATTTCATTAATTCCATATAGACTGTCAATGCTCGGGTTTCCCTGGCGGGCAGCAGAGATTCAGCGTACATATTGATCGGATCATCCCACTGCGGGCGCACGCATCCCGGGGTAGGGGGCCGATAAGTCTTCGCCAGCCGGTGCATCCGGCCCAATAATTCTCCGTTGGCCTGGTACAGCGCGGGCGTCCAGGGAGCACGGCCTGGCGCTTTGCCAGGAGCCTTTACAAAGGATGTACCCAGGAAAAAGTCACCAAAACCATCAGCAACGGATTCAACCAGCCGGCCATTTGCCGATTGCACCGCGCGCGCCACGCCTGCGCCGCCGGCAGCAAGATAGTTGATCCAGTCAACTTCCGCCTGGATCAGACACTCGCTGCGCCGCAGGCTGTGCCCAATCCGCAGGATGAAGGCATCACCGTCGCGTGAGAATTCGTAGATGAAGCTTTCGAACCCGTCCAGCAAAGAAATACTGCCAGGCGAGATTGCATAGCGTTCCAACATAGTCTGGAGGATCAGGTCACCAAAGCGGTTTTTGATTTTCGCGTCCATGAGGCCCCTTGCGTAAGTCGAATATCCCATTATAGTGTTGTTTCCTCGGATGATCTTAAACACGCAATAATGAACTTCGTTCGATAACAATAACGTTCACAAATCCAGGGTAGGAGGAAAATAATGAAGAGCAGACCTGTACTGATGGCAGTAGTGCTATTCATGGTGGGTCCAACCGCTTGCAGTCCCGCCCCAACTGCTACTCCACATCTTCATGAGCAAACTGGAATCGATGATCGCTTTTGTCAGATGGATTAAATTTCATA
>DATCUC010000185.1:0-4513 GCA_036567625.1 Anaerolineaceae bacterium
CGCTCCCCATCCAGGCCACGCATGGCGCGCCATCTTCGGCTTTGGCGGCGATGGCCGTGAGCAGTGGTTCCAGGCGCGGCCACGCGGCGGGCATTCCACCGGGCATCAGGCTTGGGCCAAAAAGCGCCCCGCTCTCGCCGCCCGAGACGCCCATGCCAACAAACAACAGCCCATCTTCCGCCAGATGCGCCACCCGCCGCTGGGTATCCGCAAAATACGAGTTACCGCCGTCAATAAGAATATCCCCCGGCTGTAAAAATGGTTTCACCGAGGCGATGGCTGCATCCACCGGCTCACCGGCAGGCACCATCATCAAAATGGTTCGCGGCAGTTCCAGAGAACCGGCCAGTTCGCTCAGCGAATGGGTCACATGCGCGTGAAAATCCGCGGGCAGGCGCGGCGCAATATCGAACCCGGTGACCGGAAAGCCGTTTCGCTCGAAGTTCTGCGCCAGACTGCGCCCCATCACGCCCAGTCCCAAGACCGCCAGTGAATATTTTGCGTCCATCTCCTTCTCCTTTTCCATGCTTCACATTAAGCATACAGCAATTTCAGGGTTTGAAGAGCCAGCCGGATGAATGGATAATCACCTGAAGAATGCAGCCGCTCAACAACTGGAACGCTCTGGCGGTTGCGCAAAATCCGCCGCTGGCGGATAATTTGATCGTTCCATCTTTTGAGTAGAAAGGAACTGAAACGATGCATGAACTTGCCGGAAAACCTGCTCCATATTCCTTCTTGATCAATGTTCCCAGATTGGTCGCCGCGTATTACGCCAACAAACCGGATCCGTCTAACCCTGCGCATCGGGTGGCCTTTGGTACTTCTGGACACCGCGGCACTTCACTGGACTGCACCTTTAACGAAAACCATATTCTGGCGATCAGCCAGGCAATTTGCGAGCTGCGGCAGTCGCAAGGCATCAGCGGCCCGCTGTACCTGGGCATGGATACTCACGCGCTCTCCGAGCCGGCGCTGTACACCGCTCTCGAAGTCTTCGCGGCAAACGGCGTAGAAGTGGTGCTCCAGGAAAATCTGGACTATACCCCCACTCCGGTTATTTCGCACGCGATCCTGGCCTATAACCACGGCCGGACGACCGGCCTGGCGGACGGCGTGGTGATCACCCCATCGCACAATCCGCCGGGAGACGGCGGCTTTAAATACAATCCGCCTTCTGCCGGTCCGGCTGATACCGCCACGACCAAACAGGTGCAGGACCGCGCCAACCAGTTAATTGCCGCGGGGTTGCGCGAAGTGCGCCGGGTGACATTCGCCCAGGCGCGGCAGGCGGATTCAACGCATGAGGTGGATCTGATTCATCCCTACGTAAATGACCTGGACACTGTGATCGATATGCGCGCGATCGCGGATGCCGGACTGAAGATTGGCATTGACCCGATGGGCGGCTCCGGCGTGCATTACTGGCAGCCGATTGCCGAACGCTATAACCTCAACCTGGATGTGGTCAACCCGCGCATTGACCCGACCTTTTCCTTTATGACCCTCGATCACGACGGCAAGATCCGCATGGACTGCTCGTCGCCATACGCGATGGCCAGCCTGGTGAACCTCAAAGACCAATACGACATCGCCTTTGGCAACGACACCGATTTCGACCGGCACGGCATCGTCACCCCCAGCGTGGGATTGATGAACCCCAATCATTACCTGGCGGCTGCCATCTGGTATCTTTACCAGCACCGCCCGGGCTGGGGCAGCCAGGTTGGCATCGGCAAGACTCTGGTTTCCAGTTCGATGATCGACCGCGTGGCGGAATTTCTGGGTAGGCCGTTGTACGAAGTACCGGTTGGGTTCAAATATTTCGTCGACGGGCTGCTGGATGGATCCTTCGGGTTTGGCGGTGAAGAGAGCGCGGGGGCGTCTTTCTTGCGTCGCGACGGCACGGTTTGGACAACCGATAAAGACGGTTTTCTGCTCGACCTCCTTTCCGCCGAAATTCTGGCGGTCACCGGGCGTGACCCCGGCGAACATTACCAGGACCTGGAGCAGCAGTTCGGCAAAGCCTATTACGCGCGTAAAGATGCGCCGATCAACGCGGCAGCCAAGCCCAGGCTGGCTAACCTCTCGCCGCAGCAGTTGGACGTAAGTGAGCTGGCCGGTCAGCCAATCACCGCCAAGTTGACCAATGCCCCCTACAACCAGGCGCCCATCGGCGGGCTAAAAGTTGTCACAGCCAGCGGCTGGTTCGCCGCGCGGCCTTCAGGCACCGAGGATGTGTACAAAATCTACGCCGAAAGCTTTATCAGCGAAGCCCATCTCGGCCAGATCCAGGCGGAAGCCCAGGCAATCGTCGACGCGGCCCTGATCAAATAAACAACGCGCTGCTCGGATCGCAAATTCGAGCGCGCAAATCCATCATTGGAGAAGAGTGATACCCATGAATCCATTACCAGCAACCCCAGCCTGGATTGCCCTTGTCGAGCACCAGCGAGAGATCGCTGCGCTGCACATGCGCGACCTGTTTGCCAGTGACCCTGACCGTTTTCAGCGCTTTTCGCTGCGGTTAGGGGATGTTTTATTTGACTATTCGAAGAACCGCATCACCCAAAAGACGCTGGATCTGCTGTTTGACCTGGCGCGGCAGTCTGGCCTGGCGGAAATGACCGAAGCCATGTTCACCGGCCAGAAGATTAACCACACCGAACACCGCGCGGTGCTGCACGTTGCCCTGCGCAACCGGTCTAACACGCCGATCCTTGTAGACGGCGTGGACGTGATGCCGGAAATCAACCGCGTGCTGGAGCATATGCGCCAGTTCAGTGATGCTGTGCGCTCGGGCAGTTGGAAGGGCTACACCGGTAAGGCCGTTACGGATGTGGTCAATATTGGCATAGGCGGCTCAGACCTGGGGCCGAAAATGGTCTGCGAAGCCCTCAAGCCGTACGGCAAACCCGGGCTGCGCGCGCATTTCGTTTCTAATGTTGACAGCACCGACCTGGTGGAAGTTCTCAAGCAGGTTGACCCGGAAACCACCCTGTTCCTGGTGGCATCCAAAACGTTCACCACCCAGGAGACAATGACCAACGCGCACTCCGCGCGGCAGTGGTTCTTGAATGCCGCCAAAGATGAAACCGCGGTCGCAAAGCATTTTGCCGCCATGTCTACCAATACCAGCGAAGTGAGCAAATTTGGCATAGACCCGGCAATTATGTTCGAATTCTGGGATTGGGTCGGCGGGCGCTACTCGCTCTGGTCGGCAATTGGCCTGTCAATCGCGCTGTACGTGGGCTTTGACAACTTTGTCGAACTGCTGGAAGGCGCGCATGAGGTTGACCGCCATTTCCGCACCGCCCCATTTGAGAAAAACATTCCGGTAGTGATGGGGCTGCTAGGCATCTGGTACAACAACTTTTTTGGTGCGCAGTCGCACGCCATCCTTCCATATGACCAGTACCTGGTGCATTTCCCGGCGTACTTCCAGCAGGGGGATATGGAAAGCAACGGCAAGAGCGTCACCCGGCAGGGCGAGTGGGTCGAATACACAACCGGCCCGGTCATCTGGGGCCAACCGGGAACCAACGGACAACATGCCTTCTACCAGCTCATCCACCAGGGCGCCAAGCTAATCCCCTGTGACTTCCTGGCCGCGGCGCAAAGCCAGAATCCGCTGGGCGAGCACCAACCCATTTTGCTGTCCAATTACCTGGCCCAAACCGAGGCGCTGATGAAGGGCAAGACCCCCGAAGAAGCCCGGGGAGAACTGGTGGCGCAGGGCGTGACCGGCGATCAGTTGGAGATTCTGGTTCCCGCAAAGACCTTCCCCGGCAACCGGCCGACCAATTCGTTCCTGTATCCCCGGCTCACGCCGCGCGTAGCTGGCGCGCTGATCGCGCTGTACGAGCATAAAATCTTCACTCAGGGCGTGATCTGGGATATCAACTCATTTGATCAATGGGGCGTCGAGTTGGGCAAGCAGCTCGCCAAAAAGATTTTGCCCGAACTGGACGGCATCCAGGAAGTCGCCACGCATGATTCTTCGACCAACGGGTTGATCAACGCCATGAAAGCCATGCGATAATCCGGCGGCAGACCGCGGCATCATTCCCATTTGCGCCGCGCAGGAATGGTCAGGCTGAGGTGATGCTGCGTTACACCTTTGACACGTGAAAATGCTTTGTCTGGCATCAAAAACCTTCTCCGCCGAATGGTTTGTCCTCTATAATAGGGTCATCCGAACTCATTTTTTGAGGAAATTCCCCAGCATAATCCAGGCCTGCAAAGAGCCTGAAGCTCGAAGGAGTGGAAGATGACTTCCCAGATAGATTCAAAAACAATCGCCGTGCTCACCAGCGGTGGTGATGCCCCTGGCATGAATGCCGCGCTGCGTGCCGTGGTACGCACCGCGTTGAGCCTTGGCGCGCGAGTCTTTGCGATTTACGAAGGCTATCAGGGCATGGTGGACGGTGGCGAGCAGATTCGTGAAATGACCACCGATGATGTGGGCGGCATTCTCCAGCGCGGGGGAACCATCATCGGCACCGCGCGCTGC
>DATCUC010000186.1:0-4665 GCA_036567625.1 Anaerolineaceae bacterium
CTGCGCGAGCCGGCGGTTGACTAATCTTCTTCTTGCTTGCGCAGGTGCGGGAAGAGGATGGTCTCGCGGATGGTGCGGTTATCGGTGAGCAGCATCACCAGCCGGTCGATGCCCATGCCAAAACCGCCGTTGGGCGGCATGCCGTACGACATGGCGCGCAGGTAATCATCGTCCATCGGGTGGCGTTCTTCATCTTCTTCTTCGTAGGCACGGCCCATTTCAACAAAGCGTTTTTCCTGCTCCATCGGGTCGTTCAACTCGGTGAAGGCATTGCACAGTTCCATCCCGCCGGCAAAGCCCTCAAAGCGCTCCACCGTCGCCGGATCGCCGGGTTTGTTCTTGGCCAGCGGCGAGATATCGCGCGGGTAATCGTACAGGAATGTCGGCTGGATCAACTTCGGCTCGATAAAATCCCCCAGCAGCCCATCGATCAGCTTGCCGCGGGCATACCCCGGTTTGGGGTTGAGGCCGCGCGCCTTCATCGCATCAAACAGGCTTTGCGTATCCGGGCACTGGTTAATATCGATGCCTACCGCGTCGATCAGTGACTGGCGCAGGTCCAGCCGCCGCCACGGCGGGTTGAAGTCGATCTCCACGCCATTGAAGGTCACCTTGCGCGTGCCCAGCACTTCGTCGCACACGTAGGCCAGCATACGCTCGGTCAGATCCATTACCTTGAGGTAATCGGCGTAGGCCATATAAAATTCAAGCTGGGTGAACTCGGGGTTGTGCTTGTACGACACGCCCTCGTTGCGGAAGTCGCGCCCAATTTCGTACACCCGGTCCAGCCCGCCCACCAGCAGCCGTTTCAGGTACAGCTCAAAAGAAATGCGCAAGTACAGGTCCTGCTTAAGCTGGTTGTGGTGGGTCACAAACGGGCGCGCCGCTGCGCCGCCGTAGATCGGTTGAAGCACCGGGGTTTCCACTTCCAGAAAGTCGTTGTCATCCAGGAATTTGCGAATGGCGCGAACCACGCCGGCGCGCACCTGAAAGGTGCGCCGCACCTCGGCATTCACCGCCAGGTCAGCATAGCGCTGGCGGTAGCGCGTTTCAGAATCGGCCAGGGTGGCATGGCGCACGATCTCGCCGTCGACCACCTCATCTTTGGCAGCCGGCAGCGGGGTGATGGCCTTGGCCAGCATCCTAAAACGCTCAACGTGCAGGGTCACCTCTCCGGTGCGGGTGCGGAACATGAAACCGGCGGCCTCGATGAAGTCGCCAATATCGAAATTCCCGCGGAATTCTTCCATCGCGGCCTCGCCCAGGTCGTTGACGCGGAAGAAAAGCTGCAGCCGCCCCTGCGTATCTTCGATATGGGCAAAGATGACCTTGCCCATCGGGCGAATGGCGCGCAGCCGCCCGGCGACGGTCACTTCTACGCGCGCAGTTTCATCGGCTTCAAAGGCGCGGATGGCTTCGCGGGTGTTGTGGGTGGGGTGGGCGCGCGTGGGGTACGGCTCCTGGCCGCCGGCGCGCATGCGCAGGGCTTTTTCCAGGCGGAGTTTTTCCAGATCGTTCAGTTCCATGATTGCATTCCTCTCTCGTGGCGCGGATTAAGAAAAAGCCCCGCCCAGGGTAACAGGGCGGGGCCAGGATTTTGCCCCAGAATTACTCCACCTTTAAGATTTCCACGGTAAATGATCCCTGCGGAGCATCCACCTGGACAACTTCGGTGACTTTGCGATTGAGCAGCGCTTTGCCCAGCGGCGACTCGTTGGAGATGCGCCCGACGGCCGGGTTAGCTTCCGCCGCGCCGACGATGGTGTACACCTCGGGATCGCTGCCTTCTTCGCGGATGGTTACGGTCGAGCCAACCTGAATGGTTTCCGCAGAAACGTGCGTTTCGGTGATGACGCGCGCGGTGGCCAGCAGCATTTCCAGCTCTTTGATGCGGCCTTCGACGAAGGCCTGTTCGTTCTTCGCGGCCTCATACTCGGCGTTTTCGATCAATTCGCCGCCTTCCATGGCTTCATGCAAGCGATTCGCAATTTCCTGGCGCTTGTATGTGCGAAGGTAGTCTAACTCGTCCTGGAGTTTGTCGTAGCCTTCACGGGTCAGGAATGAAGTGGGCATGTTCGGTTCCTTACTCTTTCCTCATTAAGATGTGTGAATGTCCCTTTCCAAGCGGCGGCGAAGGAGACTAAGGCTCTGAGCTTCCTTAAACGAACAAAACCACTCCGAGGGAGCGATTTTAAACGATTACCCCTGAGGGGTCTCAGCGGTCAGGGATAGAGGAATGATACCATAGATTCGTTGTCTATGCAAGCACGCCATCCACCAGCCGAAAGTGCTTTCACGCGCCGTAGATTAACATGCCAATAATGGTAATATTTAGTATAATAATCAAAGAAATGCTCCGGCCTACCGGAAAGCTTAATTGAGGAGAGCTCCATCCATGCCCTTCGACCAGAAGATGCGCAGCACCGCTGCGGAAATATACCGCTTGCAGCAAGACCATGAACTGGTTCCCCTTTCGCTCCTGGCCGAGCAGGTCAACCTTTCGACGCAGGCGATCTCGCTGGCCGTGCAGCGCATGCGCAGCGAAGGCTTTGTCACCTACGAGCCGTACCGCGGGGTGACGCTCACTCCCGCGGGAGAAAAGCTGGCCATGCCTGCCCTGCGCCGTCACCGGCTGGTGGAGGTATTTCTGGTGCGCAGTCTGCGCTATGACTGGGCTGCCGCGCATGAGCTTTCCGACGTCTTTGAGCGCGGCGTTAACGATGAGATCGAAGACCGCATCGATGCGCTGCTCGAGCATCCCACGCGCTGCCCGCACGGCGAGCCTATCCCCAGCAAGGACGGCGTAATGCCGGTCGTCGTCGATGCCGTGCTGGTTAACGTGCCGTCCGGGTCTGACTGCATTGTCAGCCGGGTGCGCACGCACGATGCCGGCAAGCTGCGCTACATCGCCGAACTGGGGCTAACGCCCGGCCTGCCATTCCACCTGTTGAGCTGCGCGCCGTTCAAAGGCCCGCTGCGTTTGAAAATGCAGCCGCAAGACCACGTCATCAGCTTCGAACTGGCGAAACTGCTGTGGGTCGAAGTGAAAAAGGTCGGGCAGGGCAATACGCCGGTGGCCACGTAGCGCCAGCTTACGTCGCCGGTCAGGCGCTCGTTTCGCGCATTTTGGCGCGGCGTACTGCGCGGTTTGACTTGCTCCGGCGGTGGGTGATCCACTCGGCCAGGTAATAGCTGCCGATGACGAACGCCGCGGCGGCGATTTGCAGCGCCAGCCCTTGCCAGGTGGCGTAGACGCCAAACCACATTCCCAGCCAGTATGGCGCGGTCAGCCCGGCGATTGGGCTGATGGGCAGCCAGCCCACCACCTGGAAGACGTGCACCGTCTTCCCCACCATTTGCAGCAGCACCACGCCGATCAATATGCCGGTGACCACCAGCATCTTCTTGTACGGCAGGTTAACCTGCAGCCGGAAAGTGATAAAACCCACCAGGCACACCGCGGTCAGCGCCGCCGCCACGCCCATCAGCACTACGCCCACGTTGCTTTCCAGCACAAGCGCCTGCAAGAACAGCACCGTTTCGAAGCCTTCGCGGTAGATGCTGGTGAACCCCAGCGCTACCAACCCCAGCAGCAGCCCAGCCTCACCGCTGATGATGCGCCGTTTGCGGGCGTGGAACGCGGCGATCCATTCCGTCCAGTACACCTTATGGAAAAACCAGTTCATAATCACCAGCAGCACGATAATCGCAATGGCCGAAACCACGGCCTCGAGTTTCTCGCCGTAGCGTGCCAGCGACTGCACTACGTCGTGCGCCAGCACCCAGGTGAGCACCGTGGCCGCCACGGCCAGCAGCGCCCCCAGCCACATCGGTTTGCGGTATTTGACTTCCTCTTTGCGTTTCAGGCTGCTCATTAACGACGCCAGGATGATCACCGCTTCCAGACCCTCGCGGAAAACGATCATCCCCGCGTTGGTGGCCACCGCCGCCGGGGCGCTGCCAGCCTTGAGGATCGTCTCCGCCTCGGCCAGGGTCTGGTCGAGCTGCGCGCGCGTGGCCTGGATTTCGGAGTGCGGGCGCTGGCGTTTGATCAGGTAGGCCAGGCCCGGGTGCTCGCCCTGGCCGTTCCAGAACAGGTCTTCCAGGGTCACTTTCATCTGCGGCGCAAAGGCCAGCAGCCGGGCTTCCGGCCCCACTTCCATAATGGCGTAGGCTTCCAGCCGGGCGGCTTCGGCGGCGGCGTAATCGTGATTGCTCAGCGCGGCTTCCATCTGGTCCAGCATGGCGGCGATCACGTCAAAATCACCGGCGCTGCTCTCTTCCAGCCACTCGGCAGGGATCACGCCCAGCAGGCTGTCGTGAATGGCGCGCGCCTGTTGGTCAATTGCGTCCACCGGCGCGACGCCGCGGCGCTGGGCGGTATCTTCCAAATCCTTGCCGAGCGCGGCCAGCGTTTGCTGCGCCAGGGCCGCCGCCGCCGGGTCGCGTTCGGCCAGCATGGTTTCCAAATCGGCCAGGGCCGCAGCCGCTCCGGCGTGGAAGGTGATCGCTTCCTGGATTTCAAAATCGTGGAGCACCTGGTTGTTCTTCACCCCGCGCCCGTATTCGAGCGGGATCAAGCTGAGGTAGCGCAGAAGTTGACCGGCGCGGCGCGCCTGCTCCTGTGGGGTCAGCGGCGCGGCGCGGAAGCCGTGCAGGGCTTCG
>DATCUC010000187.1:0-15175 GCA_036567625.1 Anaerolineaceae bacterium
GGCTCGGGGGATTATGCGCTGGCCTTTTCTACCGCCGAAGGCGTTCGCCGCACGGCCGCCCGCCGCGAACACGTGACGCTCTATCCGGAACTGCCCAATGACCGCGTTTCTCCGCTGTTCGAAGCCGCCATCGAAGCCACCGAAGAAGCGATTTACAACTCGCTGTGCATGGCGGAAACGATGACCGGCTATCGCGGCACAGTCGAAGCCCTACCGCTCGACGCCGCGCGCCGCATCGCCGGCGCGTAGACCGCCAGAAAGCCGTCGCTCAGGCCGGGAATACCAACGGACGGAATCGATATCACGATGGATTCCAGGCTGTGTGCTTTTCACCGGATGCGAAAAGCGGTTATGGAACATTCGTTCTTGTATTGCGGATAATAACCATCTATAATATCGATATATAAAATCCTGTTATTCAGATACACCAGGAGGAAAAATGGTAACCCGGCTTAACCCCTATTTGTCTTTTCGCAGCAATGCGCGCGAAGCTATGGAGTTCTACCACTCGGTTTTTGGAGGCAAACTGGCAATCAGCACTTTCAAAGAGTATCAGGCTTCCCAGGACCCGAGCGAAGATCATCTGGTGATGAACGCTATGCTGGAAGCCTCCAACGGCCTGACGCTGATGGCAGCGGATACTCCCAGCCGCATGGAATTTCACGGCGGCGGGGGCGATTTTAGCATTTCGCTCAGCGGCGATGACGAACCCGAATTGACTAACTATTTCCAGAAGCTATCCGCCGGTGGCACCGTCACCGAGCCGCTGGTAAAGGCTCCCTGGGGCGACACTTTCGGTATGCTAACCGATCAATTCGGCATCAACTGGATGGTCAACATCGCCGGAAAGCAGCCCGGCGCATAGGCAGGCTAAGCGCGGCGAAAAACAGCCAACCCCGGCAGGCGCAATCCGAAGTTATGCGCGGAAGCGCCTGCCGTTTTCTTTCTCCCTGCCGGCGCTATGCCAGAATCTGTTCCTGGGCTTCAAAAATATGCACCAGGCTGACGATCAACTGCGCGGCCTGTTCCACCGTGAGCATGGCGGTATTCAGCACCAGGTGATACAGCGAGTGGTCGTTCCAATTGACCCCATAGTATTCTTGCAGATAATCACGCGAAGCCTCATCCCGCCGCGTGATCATATCCTGCGCTTCGCGCCGCGCATCGATATCCGCGTAGAACTCGCCTTTTGCAGCCTTGATTTGCTGCTTGAACGTCTGGATGCGCTCTTCCAGCGGGGCTTCGATGCGGATATGCACCACTCCCGGCGCGTCGCGCAGCACCGACTGCCCGCCGCGGCCCAGGATGACGATATTCCCCACCTGAGCAGCGCTGCGAATGGCCTTTTCCACCAGAGGCACCGCGGTTTCTTCCAGCACCTCGCGTTCTTCCAGCACGGTTTCGCCGTCCGCATTCTCTTTCCAGAAGTAAGCCGTGACTACCGGGCTGCTGCGGCCAAACAAGCGGTCCAGGAAACTGCGTACCTTGTGATTCTGCTCGGTGTAATCCACCGTCCCCGGCTCCGACAGGCCAACCTCGTGCGCCACATGCGAAATCAGGTATTTATCGAACATCTTGTATTTCAGCATGTCGCACACCCGGGCAGCGATCTCATCACCCCCGCTGCCAAACTGACGTGAAATGGTGATTACAGTCATCGCGCACCTCTTTTCCGAAAACAAAAACCTCGACAGGTAGTCTGGCGAGGTGTCAATCATGCATTCGCGGCGCTGCGTTGCGCACTATCTCAGCATTCAGCCGTTTGGAAGGTAGAAGTCTCTCTCATTCAAGGATAGCACAATTGCCGGTGCGATACAACCCGTTGAGCACGCTGCCCCGGCAGATCTGGAGCGGCATTATACGAGAAACGGTATGAACATTTTGCTTTCTCGCATATACGCGCGGTATTGGCTGCCAAAGAAATGCAGATTTTCTGCTTCTTCGCAGCGCGCGGTGATCACCAGAAACGCGGTACACGCCAGCGCCAGGATCGCGTCGACCCACCCCGGCGATTTGAAGAAGATACCCCACGCCAGAAAAAGCAGCGAGCTGTACAGCGGGTGGCGGATGTAGCGGTACAGGCCCACCGTCACCAGGTGCGCGGTCTTTTCCATGCCCAGCAGGTTGGGGTCGCGCTGCGCATCCTGGCGGCCCACCTGGCGCAGCAGCCCCACTCCCAGCCCCAGCAATACGAGCGAAACGATCAGCAGCGTCCAGGAAACCAACTGGTACCAGGCGAGCAGGTGCTGAAACCAGCCGGGGATGTTGCGCAGCAGTAGCACCAGCAGCAGGTTCCAGGCGAAAAATCGGTAAAACCCGTGTGAACGCGGATCGCGCAGCGCTTTGCGCGAAACGAAAACCAGTCCCGCCGTACCCAGGATGAACAGGCTCAGAAACAGTCCTTGATTGTTCATAAAGCTCCTCAGGGGTTACGCCACGCGTGGGTACAGAATGACCAGGGCCTTGCCTGCGGCCAGCCGCGATAGGTCTGCTCGTGAAAAACGCAGCGGCAGCCCATCCGCCAGGTGCATGATCAGGCGCACCATAATGGGATGGCGGCGCAGCCGCAGCGCCAGAAAATCCGTGATGCGCGCCGGGTCGGTGACCGGTTCAGCCAGCGCGGAAAATACCCGATCGCGAAGCTGCACCTGCACCTGCGGGTTCGCGAGAATATTCTTGAACCAGTCGGCCTGCTGCCCGCGCGCCGAGGCGACGAGATACAGCCCATCCACTTCCTCGTACTGCAGCGGCGTCACCCGCGCCAGCCCGGATGTACGCCCGGTCGTGGTCAGCAGCAGCACCATGCGGGTTGGGCCTACGCCGCGCCGGTAATTGGCCGCCATGCGCTGGTTAAGCTGCCGCATGCGGTGGTAGATCGTTTTCGCAGGCACAATACGCCTCCCGCAAAAAAAAGAACTCACGATACTGCGATTGTATCAGCGCTGCGCGGTTTCCATGGCAGATACAGCGGCCAGTTTTTCTTTGCGCCAGAATATCAGCAGCAGGATTACCAGCGCCAGCAAGATCAACTGCGGCGGAAAGAGCGTGAACCCGCTGACCAGCGTGGGTTCGTTGACCAGCGCGTGAATCCCCACCGCCAGGAAGAGATTGCCGGTGCGCAGGTAAACGATAGTAAACAGCAGCCCCCACAACAGCAGGATTGGCGCGTTCAGCAGCATGCCGCCCACGGAATAGCCCTGAAAAATGCGGTTGGGAATATGCGAGAGGATAAACAGCGCCAGCATCAACGCCGCCGCGGCCGTGGTGCGCCATTTGCGGCGGGCAATGCGCAGCCGCAAAAAGAACTGCGGCAGCAGCAGCCCGCGATACACCAGTTCTTCGGCCAGCGCGTTGCCCAAAAGCTGGCTGATCAGCAGACCGAACATGCCGCTTACCCCACGCCGGGTCCACGCTGGGTCCAGGCTTACGCCGCCCATGACCGCGCTGATGACCAGGCAAACCGCCTGCATAGCCAGCCACAGCAGACCGGTCAGCAGCAGAGCGCGCGGCAGCTTGCCCCACTCCAGGCCAACGGCTGCCGGGCGCAGCCTGCCCAGCCAAAAGACGAACAGGGCGAACAGCAGCAAGCCCAGCAGGTTTGCCTGCAGCGTGGCATTGACCAGCCCGGCGCTGGCGCGTTCCAGCGGGTCAAACCACGGGCCGGGGAACAGAACCAGGTTGACCAACACGGCCAGCGCAATCACCAGCAGATAGTAGATCACCAGCACCGGAGCAGCCATTCGTTTTGTATGTTCCACCAAATCCTCCGATCGCTCTCAAAATACGCGCTTCCCCGGCAAGCCAGCGCCGGTGATGAAAGGTAACCGGGTACATTGTACCCCTGATCGCAGTACAGGAAAGCACTATCGGTCTGGCGCAGATAACCAGATAATTTTTACCTTTATTGACTTAGTAAGAATTTTGGCTATAATAATTTTAGATTTAGCGTTGATTAATTATTGGAAGGTGAATGAACGACATGAATAACTCAACCGGCCCTGAAAAGAACAAAATCAGCCGGCGAGACTTTCTCAAACTTGGCGCGGCAGCCGGCGCCATGAGCGTGCTGGCGGTGACGGGGGCTAACCTGACCGCCGCCGAGGCCCACTCACCCCACCGCGCCACCCTCCAACCCGGTGACGAAACCATGCCGGGTATGGCGCACGGCGATAACAGCGGAACGATGGGCGACGTGGATCTGACGAAGTTTGATCCGTCGCAGTTTCTGGTAAATTTTGACTACGGCCGCGAATCCACCGACGCGGAAGGCAATACCGTGCGCGAGTGGGATGTGGTGGCCTACGAAAAAGAGATCGAGATTGCCCCGGGCGTGTATTTTCCGGCCTGGACATATAACGGCACGGTTCCGGGCACCACCTTCCGCTGCCGTGAGGGTGACCTGCTGCGTTTTCATTTCTCCAATGGCACCACCCACCCGCACACCATCCACTTCCACGGCTTTCACCCGCCTTCAATGGACGGCGTCGAGCCGATCATCCAGCCAGGCGGATCTTTCACCTATGAATTCCAGGCCCGCCCGTTTGGCGTGCACCCCTACCACTGTCACGTGATGTCGCTGAAAAAGCACATCCACAAAGGACTGTACGGAACGCTGATCATCGACCCGCCCGAGGACCGCCCGCCGGCGCTGGAATTGATGATGGTGATGAACGCCTTTGATACGACTTTTGACAACGCTAACGAAGTTTACGCGGTCAACACCGTGGCGTTTCACTATGCCCGCCATCCCATTCAAGTGAAGGTCGGCGAGCTGGTGCGCGTTTACGTCACCAATATGACCGAGTTCGACCTGATCAATTCCTTTCACCTGCACGCCAGCATGTTCCGGCTGTATCGCACCGGCACCAGCCTGGAGCATTTTGAGCTGACTGACACGGTGATCATGGGCCAGGGTGAGCGCGCGGTATTGGAGTTCACGCTGGACGACCCGGGGAAATACATGTTCCACGCGCACCAGAGCGAATTTGCCGAGCTGGGTTGGATGGGCTTCTTTGAAGCCGTACCCTAAGCGCAGCACCGATACGAGGTATTTTATGGAAATCGAAAATGAGCGCAAATCTGCCGCGCCGCGTTTCTCCGCCTGGCTGACCGGGCTGGCGCCGCTGCTTGCCATGGGGTTGATGCTGATGCTCTTCACCCTGGTCAACCCGCTGGCCTTGTTTAACACCAATCTCCCCCCGGTCGAAAACCTGTCCATCAACCGTATCCGCGTGGTGGAAGGTGGCTTTGATGTGCAGGTGATGAACAGCGGACCGCAGCCGGTGCAGATCGCCCAGGTGATGATCGATGATGCTTACTGGCAGTTTCATATGCAGCCCAGCGGCCCGCTGGCGCGCTTTGAGCGGGCCACCATTCACATCCCCTACCAGTGGATTTATGCCGAACCGCATCTGATCGTGCTGGTGACCAACACCGGGCTGGCCTTTGAAGGCGAAGTGCCGGTGGCCACGCTCACCCCACGGCCCGGCGCGCGGGAATTTGCCGGGTATGGGCTGTTGGGCGTTTACGTAGGCGTCATTCCGGTGGGGCTGGGGCTGCTTTGGTACCCGGCCATGAAGCGCATGGGCCGCAAGTGGCTGGGCTTTTTGCTGGCGCTGACGGTGGGCCTGCTGGTGTTCTTGCTGGTGGATACGCTGCTGGAAGTGCTGGAAGTAGGGGCCGAACTGCCCGGCGTGTTCCAGGGCGTTCCTCTGGCGCTGTTTGCCGCGCTGCTCACCTGGCTGGCGATCATGGCCGTCAGCGCCATGCAAAACCGCCGGCAGGCCGGCGGCGAAACCACCCGCGCCAAAGGTCTCTTCCTGGCCACGCTGATCGCAATTTCGATCGGGCTGCACAACTTTGGCGAGGGCCTGGCAGTTGGCGCGGCATTTGCGCTGGGGGAAGCCGCGCTTGGCTCATTCCTGGTAATCGGCTTCATCCTGCATAACATCACCGAGGGCATCGGCATTGCCGCGCCGCTGGTCCCAAACCGCAAAGAGGCCGCGGAACCGGCTCGCGAGGCGCCATCGCTGGGCGTCTTCACCGGTCTGGCGCTGCTGGCCGGGTTCCCTGCTGTGCTGGGGACCTGGATTGGCGGGTTTGCCTTTTCTCCGCTGCTGGGAACGATCTTCCTGGGCATCGGCCTGGGCGCGATCTGGCAGGTGATCGTTGAAGTCACCGGTCTGCTACGGCGCTATGCCGAGCGGGATAATACGCCCTGGATTTCGTGGCTCAACCTGGCCGGGTTTCTGCTCGGCCTGGGGATCATGTACTTCACCGCGTTCCTGGTTAAATTCTGAGGCCGGCGGGTAGAAATTTTCAGAAATCTTGTATACCCGCGAACAGCTATGCGCTTTCGCGGGTATAATTATTTATTGTTCCGAGTTTTTAAAGAGGGTTATCAGCATCCTTCGGGTATACAATAATCTGTAGTTTCAGCTGCCCGATAAGCTGGAGGACAGATGTTAAATAATCACGTCTTAATCATCGAAGATGACCGCAACATCGCCGAATACTTTCAGGCGGTTCTCAGCATGGCCGGCATGGAAGTGGAGATTGTCCTCTCAGCCCGCGAGGGCCTGGTCCGTTTGACCGGAACCATTCCGGGCCTGATCCTGCTGGATATGCGCCTGGGTACGGAGATTGGCGGAGAAGATATTCTCTACCAGATCCGCTCGAACCCGCGCTTCGACGAAACTCGCGTCATCGTCATCACCGGTTTTCCCAACACGACCAATATCGTTTCTGACCTGGCCGACCTGGTGTTGATCAAACCGGTAGGCGTCGACCAGCTTACCTCGCTGGCCCAGCGCATGGTTTCCTTCGACGTAGCGCCTCGGACGCACGCCTTCCGCGACCCGGTGACCGATCTATTTAACCTCGAATTTTTCTACACGCGTCTCGAGCTGGCATTTGAGCGCGCCAAACGGCGACCAGATTTTGTGTATGTGGTGGTCGCTTTCCAGGTGAATGTGCTGGGCGAGGAAAACGCTCCCATCACCCCCAATGTCGACCAGTCGATCGCGCTGCTTAGCGAAGCTGCCCGGCGGCTAAAGCATTACCTGCGCCCCACCGATACCATTGCTCGCGTCGCCAACAGCCGGTTTGTTACCCTGCACGAAGATTTGCGCCGCGCCGCGGATGCAGAAATCATCCTCCAGCGCATCCAGAGCATCCTATCGGATCCCTTTGACCTGTGCGGCGATTTTTACAAAGTCAGTGTCATTTGCGCCAGCGCGGTCGGCAATCCGGGCTACCGGGAGTCGAAAGATATTTATACAGCCGCCAACCGCTCCTTAGAGCACGTGCTGTCTGCGCGATGACGGCTCAATCTCTACGATAGATGCCGGATGATCTCGTCCGCGCCCAGTTCAATTGTCTTATCCGTCATATCGACAATGGTAAACTGGCTCTGGCGGAAGAGCCTCAGAGCTTGCTGCACTTCTTCATACACTGCCTGCGGATCAACGTATGGCGAAAGCCCCGGCGCGCCTATCTGCCGCTGGCGGCGCAGCCGGTACTGCAGCAGTTGATCTGGGTGGATCGTCAACCCGATGACGCGCCGGGCATCCAGCGCAAACAACTTTTCCGGCACCGGAAGTTGCGGCACGAGCGGATAGTTGGCCACCTTCCAACCCAAGACCGCCAGGTACAGACTGAGCGGTGTTTTTCCCACGCGTGAAACACCAACCAGCATAATTTCCGCGTCCGGCCAGCCATCCGGGTTCTTGCCGTCATCGTGCGCCATCGTAAAGTCAATGGCAGAAACGCGGTCAAAGTATTCGCGATTCAACTGCCGGTACAGGCCCGGTTCGCCTTTGGGCAACTGCCCGGTTTTATGCGCAATCCAATCCAGCAGCGGGCCCATCAGGTCAAATGCCTGCACGCCGTACAGGGGTATTTGGGCCATCAGAAAGGCGTGGGTCTCCGGTTCAACCAGCGTGTGCAATATCATCGCGCCTGTTCTTTGCGCCTCTTCAAGCAACGCGACGATTTGTTCTCGGGTGCGGATATTTCCCGCGGTGCGCACGCGCACCGCGCCGGGTGGAAACTGCGCCAGCACTGTGTGCACCAACTGCTCACCACTGGCGCCAATTCCGCCCGAAACCACGAGAATGAGCGGCGGCTGGTCGGAAGAAGGCATAATTTTATTATACAAAAACCCGCGGAGCATGAGCGGGCCGGTTCTCCGCATTCGCGTTTATACTGTACATATCTTTCTCCCGCATGCATGAAAGGAGAACTACCGGCATGGCCGCCTATTTTGGGATGAGCGAGACTGACTTTTACGCCTGGGTAATTCTGCCTTTGCTGATCTTCACCGCGCGCGTGGCTGATGTAACCCTGGGCACGCTGCGCATTATTTTTGTCGCCCGCGGAAAGCGCAAAGTAGCGCCGCTGCTGGGCTTCTTCGAGGTGCTGATCTGGATCGTCGCCATCGGCCAGCTCGTCCAGCACCTGAGCAGCGTCACTTCGTACCTGGGCTACGCGGCCGGGTTTGCCGCCGGAAACTATATTGGCATGCTGATTGAAGACCGGCTGGCCATCGGCACGCTGGTGGTGCGTGCTATCGTTCCCTCCGGCGGCGAGGAACTGATGCGCCGCCTGCATGAAGCCGGTTTTGGCACCACTGGCGTGGATGGGCAAGGATCGGTTGGCCCGGTTAAGCTGGTGTACGCGGTGGTCAAACGCAAGCACATCCGCGAAGTGATCGAGATCATTCACAACGTGCACCCGAAAGCATTTATTACCGTAGAGGATGCGCGCGAGGCGCAGCAGGGCGTATTCCCTTCGCGCAAAGGGTTGAATAAAAAGATCGATCAGGCCCGCAGCAGCAAGTGACCCGCCTGAGCCCGTCAAGAATCAAATCACGCGCCCCTATTGACAAGCAGAAGGGCGCGCGCTATAATTTGCCTGAATAACAAACCAACCGTCGGTTTATCATAAGGTCTCTCCAATGCCTCGAGTTATCAATCCAGATGAATACGAACAAAAGCGCGGTGAGATCCTCGACGCGGCGCAACGCCTGATTTATACCAAGGGGTATGAGCGCATGTCGATTCAAGACATTCTCGATGAGTTGAAAATTTCCAAAGGCGCTTTTTATCATTATTTCGACTCCAAGCAGGCCCTGCTCGAAGCCTTCACCGCGCGGATGATGAACGAAGTAGAAAAATTCCTGGTTCCGATCGTTGAAAACCCGAACCTGAACGCGCTGGATAAGTTGGAGCAGTTCTTTGGCTCGGTCGCGCGCTGGAAATCTGCCCGAAAGACTTTCTTAACCAATCTGCTTTCCGTCTGGTATGACGATCATAACGCCATCGTCCGCCAGAAGCTCATCGCCATGGGCAGCAAGTGGATGTCGCCGTTTTTGATCGAAATCATCCGGCAGGGAATTCGGGAAGGAATTTTGCAACCCGGCATTGAGTTTACCGATGAGGCTGCTCAGGTCGTCATCTCCCTGATGACCACCATGGGTGAAAAAATTGCCCTTCGCCTGATCGACCTGCCCCCTGGAGCTTCGCCTGAACAGCGCCAGGCCGTTCTGACTGGCATGCAGAACCTCGTCGTCGCCTATCGCAGCGTGATCGAACGCATGCTCGGCGCTCCGGCCGGATCGATTTCGCTCTTTGACCTGGAAATTCTGCGGGACTGGGTGCTGGAGCCCGAGACCCCCGTATCATCCGCCTCCGGCGCTCTCTCCTGAGCCTATCAATCAAAAAGGAAAAACCTATGCTCCTCTATTTACGCCTTGCCTGGCGAAATGTATGGCGGCACCGCCGCCGGACGCTGATCGTGATTCTGGCAATCGGCCTGGTGCTGGCATTAATGATGTTTTATGACGGCATCGTAGCCGGGTTCAAAACCGCCATTTACGGCAATGCCGTGCAGGTGCTGGGCGGCAACATTCAGGTCCACGCCGCGGGCTACAGCGAAAAGATCGGCCAGTCGCCGCTGCTGGCGCTGCCCAACGCCGAAGAGCTGGTTGCTGCCGCGCAGCAGCAGCCACAGGTGGCTGTGGCCTCGCGCCGCGTGATCACCAGCGGCATGGCTACCAGCGCCGAGGGCGCCTTTGGCGTCAGCATCATCGGCATCGAACCCGAGAAAGAGCAGGCCGTATCGTTGGAAGCCAAAAAAGTAACTGCCGGCCGCTATTTGACCGCCGCGGATACCGATCAGATCTTCATCGGCCAGGGGCTGGCCGACACGATGGGCATTGCCGTTGGCGACCGCATCACCCTGGTGGGCCGCGATGTGCACAAGCAAATGCGCAAACGCACGATGACCGTCGCCGGCATTTACGACATTGATATGCCCGAGATCGAAAAAAACAACATCTTCATCTCGCTGGCTGAAGCGCAGGATCTGTACGGCCTGGGCGACCAGTCGACCGAAGTGGCGATTATGCTGCACAAAATCGGCGAAGAAGACGCGGTGATCAAAGCGCTTTCGCCGCTGCTGGGCGACAGTGAAACGCAGACCTGGGCCACCAGCTTCCCAGAGCTGGTCTACGCGCTCGAATCCAAGGGCAAGGTGATGAACATCTTCAGCACGATCATCATGTTCATCGCCGGCATCGGCATCCTCAATATGCTGCTGATGGCTATTTACGAACGCACGCGCGAGATTGGTGTGCTGGGCGCGCTGGGCATGAAGCCGCGCCAGATTTCGTACCTCTTCCTGCTGGAGGGCGGGATGATTGGCCTGGTTGGGCTGGCCTTCGGCGTGCTGCTGGGCCTGGGGATTAACCTTCTACTCCAGCAAGGGGGCCTGGACTACAGCGCCTTCACCGGCCTGACGGAGTACACCGCGCTGATCAATACCAACATCTACCCATCACTGGGCCTGGAAAAAATCGTCCAGCGCGCGGTGGTCATCCTGGCTGTGGCGCTGATCTGCTCATATTACCCGGCCCGCGAAGCCGCCAAGAATGAACCGGCTCAGGCTTTGCATTTCGTGTGAGGTTTCCTATGATCCATTTGATCAAAATGGCTTTTCGTGATCTCGGGCGCAACCGCCGGCGCTCGTTCTTCTCCGCCCTGGCCCTGGGCATGGGGCTGTCGCTGCTGCTGCTGATGGCTTCGGTGATCGAAGGCGAGGTGCGCTCCTCGATGGACCTGAGCATCAAGTTGCAGAGCGGGCATCTGCAGGTGCGTTCACTTACCTACGATGAAGACAAGCACAGCCTGGCCCATGAAGACCTGGTTGCCGACCCCGAAAGCGTGGCAGCGCAGGTTGCTTCGCTCGAGCCGGTGCAGGCTGCCAGCCCGCGGCTGTATGCCAGCGGCATCATCACCGTGGGCGAGGAAACCGCCGGAGTCAACCTGCTTGGCATTGATCCAGACTCGGATACGAACGCGCCCTACCGCGATGGCATCGTCAGCGGGCAGTATCTCAGCGCGGATGACCGCGAGGGCGTGCTCATTGGCAGCACGCTGGCCGCCAACCTGGGTCTAAGCGCCGGCGATGACATCTCCGTGATGGTCAATACCGCCAACGGCGACGTTGACGAGCAGCCCTTCACCATCCGCGGCACGTATGCCACCGGCTCGCCGTTCTATGACGAATCCACGCTCATTATGCCCCTCGCCAAAGCGCAGACCATCACCCAGGCGGAAGGCTACGCGAGCACGATTTTCGTGCTGTTGAAAGATCAGGACCAGGCAGACGCGGTCAGCGCCGCGCTCAAGTCGAGCCAGTATGAAGTGCTCACCTACCGGCAGATGAATGCGCTCCTCTCGCAGATCCAGGGTATGTCGAACGGCTATATGATCGTCCTCTACCTGATCGTGCTGGGCATTACTGCCACGGTCATCATCAACACGCTGATCATGTCGGTGTTCGAGCGCACGCGGGAGATTGGCATCCTGGCGGCGATGGGCATGCGCCCAGGCCGGATTATGGCGATGTTCTTTGCTGAATCCACGTTACTGACCGCCGGCGGGATCGGCATTGGCCTGGTGCTGGGCGGCCTGCTGGTGATGTATGCCTCAAAAGTGGGCTTTTATATTGGCAAATTTGGCATCGAAGGTATGCTGCTCAGCGACCGCATTTATGCTCGCCTGACGATCGAAAGCGCCATCGCGCTCATCATCACCGCGTTTGTGGTCAGCCTGCTGGCAGCGCTGTACCCTGCCCTGCTGGCGGCTCGCCTTGAGCCAGTCGACGCTTTACACAGCGGCAATTAGACCGTCTTTTTGCTTGCATCTATCACAGGAGTTATCCCATGGAAGTCGCAAAGATTGATAATGTTACCCGTGTTTATCAGGTTGGTCAGGTGGAAACGCAGGCGCTGCGCGGCGTGAGCCTGACGATTGAAAACGGTGAATTTACCGCCCTGGTAGGGCCGTCCGGTTCGGGCAAGACCACGCTCTTGCAACTCATCGGCTGCCTTGACCAACCCACCAGCGGCAAGGTGTACGTCAACGGCAAGGATGTGAGCGCGCTCAACCGCAACCAGCGCGCCGATATGCGCCGCGGAACGATTGGCTTTATCTTCCAGTTCTTCGCGCTGATCCCCACCCTCACCGCCTATGAGAACGTCGAAATGCCGCTGCTGCTCAACGGGAAAAGCCCCGCCGAGCGCCGCGAACGAGTGAACCACATGCTGGAAGCGGTGGACCTGCTGGACCACAGCCATCACCGCCCCGACCAGCTTTCCGGCGGCCAGCAGCAGCGCGTGGCCATTGCCCGCGCTCTGGTCACCCAACCCAGCCTGATCCTGGCTGACGAGCCTACCGCTAACCTGGATACGCCCAACGGCAAGCAGGTGATGGAAACGATGGTGCGCCTCAACCAGGAAACCGGGGTAACCTTTGTCTTCGCCACCCACGACCCGCGCGTGATCCAATACGCCCGGCGAGTAGTCACCCTGCGCGATGGCATGATCGTTTCTGACGGCCCGAACGCCGGTCAGTTTGTGCTTGAAAAGGCAACCGCTGATTAATCCATACTGGAGTCTCGCATGAAGTTGAAAGTCGTCTGGCCTCTCCTGCTGGTATTTGCCCTGGTAAGCCTGGCCCTGGCTGGCTGCGGAAGCAGCGGCCAGCAGCCGCTGCCCACCGTGGTGCTTGAGCAAAATGGCGCCGCGCCGGCGGCTACCCAGGCTGCCCCTGCCCGCCCAACCGGCGGCGAGGTAACCGCCTCGGGAATCGTTGTTCCCGCTCACCAGGTGCAGATTGCCGCGGCGCAGGGTGGTAAGGTGAAAGAAGTGCTGGTGATTACAGGCGACCGGGTAACCACCGGGCAGGTGCTCATCCGGTTGGAAGGCTCCGAGCAGTTGGCCGCGGCGGTGGAAGCCGCGCGCACCGAACTGCTGGCCGCGCAGCAAGACCTGGAAGCGCTCAATGAGAACGCCGGCCAGGCTGCTGCCGCCGCGCTGCTGCGTGTGGCTAACGCCAACAAGGCGCTGGACCAGGCAAAGAAGGTGCGCGGGTACCGCCAGTACCGCAACGGCTCAGATGCCATGATCCAAAATGCGCAGGCCGACCTGATTCTGGCGAACGATGCATTGGAGCGCGCGCAAAACGCCTACAACGCCGTTTCCGGGCAAAGCGACGACAGCGTGACCAAGGCCGGGGCGCTCAGCGCGCTCTCCGCGGCGCAAAAGGCGCGCGACCGCGCGGTGGCAAACCTCAACTACCTGCAAGCGATGCCCAACCAGATCGATGTTGATGTGGTGGAAGCCGAACTGCAGGCCGCCCAGGCGGAGTATGATGCCGCTCAGCGCGAATATGAAAAACTGAAAAACGGCCCCGACCCCGACGTGCTGGCGCTGGCCGAGCAGCGGGTGAAGACCGCTGAGGCGCAGCTGGCGGCGGCGGAAGCCGCGTTGGACAACGTGGAACTGGCCGCCCCCATCGACGGCACGGTGGCCGCGCTCAACACCGAGGCCGGAACCTGGGTGAACCCGGGCCAGCCGCTGCTGGCGCTGCTCGACCTGGCGCATATGCAGGTGAAAACGACTGACCTCAGCGAGCGCGACGTGCCTTCCGTGCAGGTTGGACAGGCGGCGCAGGTGTTCGTGAAAGCGCTGGGCGTTACCCTGGATGGCAAGGTGAAAGAGATCTCTCCGCTGGCCGAAGCGTTGGGCGGCGATGTAGTGTACGCTACCACGATTGATCTTTCCGGCGCGCCACCTGCCGGTCTGCGCGCAGGCATGAGCGTAGACGTCAGTTTTCTTGCCGGAAAATAACTGTTTGCTCGAAAGGATAACGCGATGCCTATTCCCATTCTCGTTGCCTATGCAACCAAAGCTGGCTCCACGCGCGAAGTCGCCGAGTCGATTGCGCAGACGCTGCGCGGCGAAGGCCTGGCTGTCGATGTGCTGCCCGCCAAAGAAGTGAGCGCGCTCGACAAATATCAGGCGGTGATCCTTGGCGCGCCGCTGTATTTGTTCCGCTGGCACAAGGATGCGCACAAATTTTTGGGCCGCCACCGCGGCAGCTTTAACCGCCTGCCCCTGGCGATCTTCGCCCTCGGCCCGTGGAACAACAAAGAAGAGGAACTGCAGTCTGCCCGCGACCAGCTCGCCAAAGAACTGGCGCGCTACCCCTGGCTGCGCCCGCTGGACACCACGGTTTTCGTGGGCAGGTTTGACCCGGCCAAACTGACTTTTCCCTACAGCTGGATCCCGGCGATGAAGAATATGCCCGCCCAGGACGACCGCGATTGGGATGCGATTCAAACCTGGGCAGCGGATATGGCCGCCCGGCTCCACGAACCCGTTCCCGCGAACTGACACCTATTTGCGCCGGTGGCGCAGAATCTGGGCGGAGATGCCAACCACCGCCAACAGGCTGGCCGCGCCGGCCAGTCCCTGCCACACGCCCATCCACTGGAGCGGGATCTTTGCGTCCCCGTCGGGGTACAGCGGCGTCTGCGGGTCAAAATACTGGTATAACCGGTCGATATTCGGGGTAGGCACCTGGGTCTTGCGCGCCAGCGCAAGGAACTCATCCGCCAGGTGCTTGATTTCGTCGCCAGCAGAGCGGGCATGTTCTTCCAGGGCCACGCGCATCAATGGGTTGGCAAACCGGCGCTGCAGCAGCCCCACCAACAAAGGTTCGGGCAGCAGCGCCAGCCGCTGCATGCTGGCAGGCGTGATTGGCACGCCGAGCGTATACAGCACCTGGAAGCCTTCGCGCACCGCGCGCACGGCCATCGCAATCAGGTC
>DATCUC010000188.1:0-1926 GCA_036567625.1 Anaerolineaceae bacterium
CAGAACAGGCGCGCGGCCACCGCGCGCCAGGGCTGCCAGTCTGCGCTCATTTCGCGCAGTTCATCATATGTGGGAGTGGCCTGCAGCCCCAGCACGCGCTGCACCGAAAGCGCCAGGGCGCGGTCACCGTGCGGCCAGACATCTGGGCGCAGCAGCACCATGAGCAGGTAAATATCCGCCGACCAGTTGCCGATGCCCGGCACGCGCAGCAGGGCTTCGCGCACAGCATCATCCGGAAGGTGATCGAGTGCGGGCAGGTCCAGGCGGCCGTCGAGGATCATGCGCGCCAGGGCGCGGCCGTAGCCTGCCTTTTGACGGCTGAAGCCGATCGCCTTGAGTTCTGCGTCGGAGAAAAGCAAAAACCGTTCCGGGGTCAGCGGATTGGCAGCCGCGCGCAGGCGGTTATAGGCGGCCAGCGCCGATGCCAGCGAGACCTGCTGCTCGAGGATGATATGCAGCAGCGTGCCAAACCCGGCCGGGCGGTTCCACATCGGCGGCGGGCCGTAGCGCGCGGCTACCGCGGCCAGGTGCGGATGCTGCGCGCCCAGAGCAGCCACGCCTTGCAGCAGGGTCATTTCATCCAATCGCGCGGGTTGGGAAATCAGCGGTTCTGACATACTGCCCTAATTGTAGCCGAAAAAAACAGCCCTCAAAGATCTTGTCCATCTTTGAGGGCTGAAACCGGTCAATGGCGCGAGCGGCTAGGGAACAGCCGGGGGCGGCGGGGTGTAGGCATAATCCCAGGGATGCAAATCTTGCTGCAAGTGGCAGCGCAGAGTCACCGGGTTGGGTAACTGACCATCCCAGCAAGGCTGGGGCCACCAGCCCTTGTTAATATTCAGCGAACCGGTCCACAGGTTTTCACCGGCAGAATTGACTGCCTCGAGCCCGTAAATTGTTTCCCAGGCCGGCGGATCGGTGACGTAGGAATGGGTCAGCACCGCGTACGCTTTGTTGGGATCGTTCGGCGCGGTGATGATATCCGCCGTCAGCCATGGATGGCCCAGGCGGTCGATCAGGTGCAGCAGCGCGCCCTCGCCCACCGGCTGGCCGAGGTTAAACACCAGCGTGCAAGAAAGCGCCGGGGTGATGATCTCGCGCGCGCCGCCCTTGAGGCCCATTGGCTGCGCGCCTTCGGGCATGATCACCGGGTCGACGTTGGCTTTGACCGTCATAGCCTTATCGCGCGGGATGCACCAGCCCGTCACCTGTTCCTCCGCGGGCACGGGAGTGGAGGTCGCGGTGGGCGGAATCGCTGTAGGAGAAGGGATCAGCGTGGCAGTGGGGGCGGGCGTTTCGGTTGGCGGTACGGTTGCCGTCGGCGCGACGAGAGTTGCGCTGGGGGCCGCGGTGAGAAGCTGAGTAGGCTCCGCGGTTGGGGTGGCAGCGCCGGTGCAGGCAGGCAGCACCACCAGCAGCGCCAGGCAAGCGAAGATCAATACTTTGGAAAAGGACATTTTCGGCATATGGGCTCCGGTTCGCAATCATTTGGGCTGGCGTGGTGACGCCAGCCCAGCAGGTTTTATTATACGACCGGAATCCGCGCGTGCGAAGGGACGCGGCTAAAACCGGAAACTGAACCAATCGGTGCCGAAAATGATGCTGGCCGCCAGGCCCAGGAAGACGAACAGCAAAATCACGCCGCAGCCGCAGCCAAAGCAGCCGCCGCGCCCGAACCCAACCTTGCCCTGCAGCCAGTCAAAGAGCTTATCCAGTAAGAACAACTGCAGCAGCCCGCTCAAACAACCCCGACGGTCATCCATAATTTTTCTCCTTGTGTAGAAAAAAGTCCTCTCAACCAATAAAGACGAATTCGGTTCGCGATTCTTCACGCATCCGGCTCATTCCTCCGGCGCAGTGCGGCGCCCGCGGCGCTCCTGCTTCACCTTGCCGCGGATGCGTTTCTGTTCCAGCCGCCGCGCCTGC
>DATCUC010000189.1:0-13191 GCA_036567625.1 Anaerolineaceae bacterium
ATCATAACCCAGGTACGGGTTGAGCGTCACCGCCTGCGCGCCTAATGTTTCGTACGTCGAGCGCGCGTACGCCTCGGCGGTAGAGGCAATATCCCCGCGCTTGGCATCCAGGATCACCGGAATCCCTGCCGGTACAGCGGCGATCACCTCGCTCAGCGCTGCCCAACCAGCCGGGCCGAAAGCCTCAAAGAAAGCCGCGTTGGGTTTAAAGGCCAGCGCCAGGTCAGCGGTGGCGTTGATCAGCCGCAGGCAGAATGCCTTTGCTCCTTCCGGGGTGTTCTCCGGCAGGTCGGCCGGGTGGGCGTCGAGGCCCACGCACAGCAGGGAATTGATCGCGCGAGCGCGCGCATCGAGCATTTCGAAAAAAGCGGTCATGGATTCTCCACCTAAGCCTTGCCAAGCACCATCGCCAGCAGCGCCATGCGCGTATACAGGCCGTATTCCATCTGGCGGAAGTAAGCCGCCCGGGGGTCATCGTCGACTTCCATGGTGATTTCGCCGACGCGCGGCAGCGGATGCATCACGATCATTTCATCTTTGGCCTTGCGCATCATTTCGGGATCGATGATGAACGCATTGCGCACCGTTTCATACTGGTTCTGGTCCTCGAAGCGTTCTTTTTGCACGCGGGTGACGTACAGCACGTCGCTGCTGCCGATCACTTCTTCCAGGTGGTTGTATTCGTGCTGTTCGATGCCTTTTTCGTTGATCTCAGCGATGATCTCAGCCGGCATGCGCAGGATTTCGGGCGAAACATAGTTCAGCCGCGCGCCGAAGAGGGTCAGCAGGCGCGCCAACGAGTGGACGGTGCGCCCGTATTTGAGATCGCCAACCATGGTGACGTTTAATCCTTCCAGGTTACCCAGTTCGGAATGGATGGTGACGATGTCCAGCAGTGCCTGGGTGGGGTGCTCGCCCACGCCGTCGCCGGCATTGATGATGGGTTTGCGCGCATACTGCGCTGCCACGGCCGCCGAACCGACTTCCGGGTGGCGGATGACGATCACATCCGCGTAGCATTCCAGGGTGCGGATGGTGTCGGGCAGCGATTCCCCTTTCGAAACCGAGGAGTAGCGCACCTCATTGATCGGGATAACACTGCCGCCCAGGCGTTCCATGGCCGAGGTAAACGAAGAAGAAGTACGGGTAGAAGGCTCGTAAAACAGGCTGGCGAGGATCTTGCCCTTAAGCAAATCGAAGGTGCCGATGCGGCGCACCATGCCTTCCATTTCGTGCGCGACGCCAAACACGTATTCAATGTCACTGCGGTCGAACTGTTTGACCGAGAGAATATCCTTGCCGTACCAGGGGGCATTTTTATGATCGCCAAAGGGCAGATAGGGGCTCTTGCGGCGGGTTGGGGGTACATGCGTGCTCATAGGTTCTCCTTTTGATGCAGAGTTGTGGATTCAGGATTGGTTGATACGAGATGATTGCGGGCGGCGCACATTTTGCCCGCTGCCGGGGGCTGCCAGCACCTGGCCGTCGCGATAGGCTTCCTGACCGCGCAGCACCACGCGGCGCACCCGGCCGCGCACCGCGAAGCCTTCAAAGGGCGTCCAGCCGCAGCGGGTGAAGGTTTGCGCCGCTTGAATTTCCCAGCGCGCGTCCGGGTCGATTTCTACCCAGGTTTCCGGCTGGGCCGGCAGGCCGAAGATGCGCGCCGGGTTGGTGTAGCAGCGCGCGATCACGTCTTCCAGTGTCAGCCGCCCCTGACTGACGGCGGTCAGCAGCAGCGGCAGGGCGGTTTCCAGGCCGGGAAAGCCCGGCGGCGGGGTATCGCTGGCTTTTTCCGCCAGCGTATGCGGGGCGTGATCGGTGGCAAAGCAGTCAATCACGTCCAGGTTGTCCCACAGGGCTTGCTGGTCGGCGCGGGTAGCCAGCCGCGGGCGCACTTCGCCGCGGCCTGCGCCCACTGCCGGCAGGTCATCCTGGCTGAGGAAAAGATGATGCGGCGCCACTTCGCAGGTGACCTGGATGCCCTGCTCTTTGGCGGCCCGGATCAGCAGGATTTCTTCGCGCAGCGAAACGTGCGCGATATGCACCGGCCTCCGGTACAGGCTGGCGATGAAGGTCACCGCGGCCATGCTGCGCGCCTCGGCGTGCGCCACAATCGGCAGATCGCGCGGCCACGCGGCGAAGTGCTGCATCCACAGGGTCATATCGTCCAGGCGCAGCGGTCCGTAAGTCTGGTCCAGGTACATCTTTAACCCGGCAGCCTGGGGGGCCAGCGCGGCGGCTGCGGCAGCATTCTCTGCGCCTGCGCCCAGGTACTGGCCCCAATCGCAGCGCGCTTTGGATTGCGCCGCCGCTTCCGCCAGCCCCAGCGTGGATGCATCCGTCACTGGCGGGCGGGTGTTAGGCATCGCCAGTACGGTGGTGAAGCCGCCCGCCAGGGCAGCGGCGGTGCCGCTGTCCCAATCTTCTTTATGCTCGGCGCCCGGCTCGCGCATATGCACGTGCGGGTCAATCAAACCGGGAATCTGCATGCGCACCTCCTGGAAAAGGGCAAAAAAAGAGAGCCAAATTTTGGCTCTCTAGGAATGATCGAAGAAAAAAAGGAGGGAGATTTTTGAGAACAGTAACCCCCCGGAAAAAGCGCGGCTGCGCGCGGAAGGGTATTTTGAAAAGCGTGCCGGTTCTCATTTCTGGTCTATTCTATGCCGTTTCGCGCGGCTGTCAAGAGGGCAAAACGCAAAAACAGCCCCAAAACCGGGGCTGTTTTTGTGGATTGACGATTTTGTTAGCGGCAGCCGCCCATTTCGAACGGAGTCAGGCAGGCAGTGGGGCTGGGCGTGCGCGTCGGCGTGCGCGTAATGGTCGGCGTGTTCGACGGGCTCCGGGTATTGGTCCTGGTCGGTGATAGTGTGATGGTAGGCGTGCGCGTGCGCGTCGGCGTCAGCGTGATGGTGGCCGTGCGGCTGGGAGTGAACGTCAGGCTGGGCGTAAACGTGCGCGTGGGCGTCAGCGTGCGCGTGGCCGTACCGGTGCGGGTGGGAGTCGGCGCGGTGATATTGAACGTTTCCATGATCAGGTTCGACTTGCGCCGCGGATCCTTATCCTGGGCCAGAATTTCCAGCGTATAGCTGCCGTTTTCGATCCTTTCGCCCAGGGTGCCACTGCCGCCCATCCACCAGTTGTCCACATTGGGAGTGATGTTGGCGCAGTTATTATTGAAGCAGTACGGGTTGGTGGTATCTTTGAACCAATGTACCAGCGTTCCCGCCGAGTCGTAAATATAGAAGTACACCCAATCTACGCTGGTATTGACATTGGCGCGGATATTGAACGGTCCGGTGATCGGGTTAGACGAGAATCCGGCTGAAATTCCCGGCCCTTCCAGGCCGGTTAACTCGGCGGTGCAGACCACCGTCGGACCAACCGTCGGCACGATCTTGTAGGAAATCGAGCCATCAAAGTCAGAGGTCCAGTAGAAGTTCTGGGTGATCGGGGATGTACCGCTCAGCGGACCGGGGTAGGGGTTGACTACCGCGGTGGCTACGCCAGAAGCAGGCACCGGGTAGGAAACCACGTGCGGAACAATGCCGAACTTTGACGGGCTGGCGTAATCCCAGCGCAGGTACCCTTCGGCGAACACATCGATCAGCGACGGTGTCGTAAAGGTGTGGTTCAGCGGATAGGTGCCATTTGTCGGGTCATAGATCGTGGTGCTGTTCCAGCGGTAGCGGTTGAAGGTGTGCGTGCCGGGGCTGGCCTGGACTTCGTTGTGCCAGGCGTTGTTGTAGGTGAGCCTCGCGCCGAGCAAATACACCGGGTAGGGGCCTTCATTGCGCAGGTAGGTCGAGAACTGCGCCGATGTGGCATCGCGGTCGATCAGCAGCGTTTCACCCTGGTCATTGGCGGGCCCGGCCAGTACGGTCAACTGGTTGCAGGAGGCCGGTTCAGGCGTGGGGGTTGGCTGTGGGGGTAGCGGTACCAGGTAAATACCGTCAATCACCTCGGGCGAAGCGCCGGTGAGCGGAGCCGGGCCGGTCCAGCCCACGGAGAGATGGTCGCCGCCGCTGCCTTCTTTCTGGCGGGCTTCGATGTAGTATAACTGACCAGCCTGGAGGTTGATCGTTCCGGAAGCCTGGCTGCCGTATTTGTCCCATTGTTGGTAGTTGGTATAGCCACTGACCGAGGCGATCGTGGCAGACCCACCCGGGTCTTCATTGCCGCTTAATTGTAGATCGCTGTAATCATCGCTGGCAATATAGAAGCGGTAGCTGCCGGTGTAGGGCGCGCACAAATACGCCCGCCAGCGCGTGCCGTAGTTGTTCACGTCTGGCGAAGTCTGCGGCTGGTCGAATACTGTGGGGAAGTCGTACGAATTGGGGAAGGTCGGGTAGCGGTACCAGGAGGTCAGGTTGGTTAGCGCGCTGCCGCTGACGCCCAACCACGTCTCGCGCAGCACTGACCCGGCGCCGGTGCAGAATACCGGCGAGGGGGTGTTGGTCACCGTGGGGGTCGTGGTGGATGTTGGCGTCAGCGTGGGCGGAACGGTATTGGTCGGCGCGTAAGCGATGCCGCCGGATAGACCGGTCACGCGCGAGGTGCGGAACTTTTCCACCAGGGCCTCGCGTTCCGAGGTCAGGCGCAGGGTCTGCCACCAGTTAGAAAGGAAGGGCATGATCAACGCGTGGCGGTAGGTGAGCACCACGCGCACGCGGTCGCCCGGGCCGCCGGCGTCATCGATGAAGCGCAGCACCGAACTGAAATCATTATTGAAGAGTTCGCACACCGCCGGGAAGCGGTAATCTTCCTGTTTGCCGGGCGGGTAAGGGCTGTAGTACAGCGGGTTATTATTCACCACCACGCGGTCGCCGTTGGGGTAAACGCGGTTGGAGCAGATCATCACATCCAGGTAGCCCTCTTCTCCAGGATTGCCGCGGTTAATTTGCGTGAAAGCCGAAGTATTGTAAGCGCCGCTGAGGAAATTGAGGTAATCGCCAGAAACCGGGCTTTGCCAGGCAACGCCGGTCGCGCCAGAAATGGCCGCATCGCGAATGGACGGCAGGCGGGCAAAGTCTTGCAGCGCGGCATTCTTTTCGTCGACGTCGTCCGCCGAATCGGGCACCTTGCAGTCATATGCGCCGGCATTCTCATCTTCCGCGGCGATCCCCGGCCATTCGTTTTCCAGGGCGGCGGCGGCTTCATCGCAGTACGCCGGGTTGAAATTGCCTGTAGAGGCATAGCGTACGCCAAATCGCGCGCCATTTTCCAGGGCAAGCCATGCCTGCAAAATACGCCCAAATTCAACGATCCCAAAGATGAGCATCAGCAAGACGGGAAGCGCAAGCGCGAATTCCGTCATGCTTTGCGCGCGGGAGGAACGGAAGCGGCGGAGTATTGCAGGGGTGGCGATGTGGTTTTTCTTCATTCTGGCCTGCCATGTAGAGGAGGGATGCGGTTTACTCGGAAATACGGGTGTAAATACGCGAGGCAATGTTTTCAAAAATAGGCAACAGCGCGTTGCCGGATGGAGCGTAATAGTACTGCCCGCAACTGCGCTTGGCGGGCACGCCAGAACACGGGTCGGTCGTGCGGTCGCCGTCGTCGCCAACGGCGGCCATATAGCGCAGCAAGCTTTCACCGGCGGATACATCGCCCAGACCGATGGTGTAAATCGCCAGGTCGTTGCCCGCCGGTTCGTGCGTGTTGAGCGACGTGGTCAGGGCTGCCTCATCGGTCATGTCGCGCGCGTAGTCCAGCACGGAATAACTCTTGTTGGGGGTTGCACCCGTCCAGATCGTACCGGGCGGGCAGGTTTCGTCATCCGTGTCGATGCAGTAGCGTGGCGTGGCATTCCAGTCGAAGCAGCGGTCGCGCCAGAAGGAGTCATTGGAAGGGTTGAGCGCGCCCTGGCAAAAGCCATTTTTGTACGCGGTGGCAACTGCCGCTGTCCAGCCGCCCGAAGAGGGGGTGTCCGACAGGTTGACGTTACCATCCGAGAGGAAGACAATCACCCAGACTGCGCTCGGGCGGCCGCTGGCGCGCAGCACGTTGGTAGCAGTGCGCATCCCGCAGCCGG
The DNA here is from genome assembly GCA_036567625.1 of Anaerolineaceae bacterium. Taxonomy (GTDB): domain Bacteria; phylum Chloroflexota; class Anaerolineae; order Anaerolineales; family Anaerolineaceae; genus CALDSL01. The sequence goes on from DATCUC010000189.1 coordinate 6,032, forward strand.
TGCAGGTCGAAAGCGGCGACAGAGAAGCCTGCAGTGGACCGACACCGTCAGGATCGTGACTGTTGATCCAGTTATTGGCTAAAGTATCATCGGCATCGGTGTATTCGTTGTCGCCATTCCAATCGTAGGCATCCAACTTATAATCGTCATCGCATGGTACGCCGCCCCAACCGTAGGGATCTACGGATGTATCCCAGCGCTGCGGCCCCCACTGCGCTTTGGTGGACGCCAGGCAGGCGGAAACGCCGTACAGATTGGTGCGGTCCGAATCCGCGCCGTCACCGTCGCGGTCTTCCGGGTTGACCGGGTTGAATCGCATCTGCGTAGCCAGGCTGAGCGGGTTGCGGTATTCGCGCCACATCGGCCACATGTTGAGGATGGCCGGGTCATCGTGCAGGGTGATAGCATCGATGGCGTTGTTGACGTTGGTCAGGTTGCTGGTCAATCCCAGCCGCACCACGCCGATGCTGTCAAAGGTTACCACTGCCACGCTGTCATAGCCGGGATAAAGCGTGTTGACCAGCGCCTTGGCCGCATCTTTGGCGGCGCGCAGCGGCTGGCAGGTGTTGGTGGGGTTGCAGCCGGTGCCCGCGGCATCCGGGTTGTAGTTGTCGACCACATAGGGCGAGGGGCTGGTAGTATCTTTGCCCATCGATTCAGACAGGTCGATGACGATCACCAGGTCGATTGGCGCGGCCTCGGAGATGGCGGTGGTGGTCAGCGGGATTTCGGTAAACCCGGCCAGGCGCAGGAAATACAACTGCGTGCGCTGCGTGGCCGAGATCCACACCAGTTTGCGTGGAGCTTCGCCAGCAGAGGTGTTGGGGCAGCGCTGGTAAAAATCGGGCACCTGCGACTGGAGCGAGGAATCGCGAACGCCGTCGCCGTTGGAGTCGCAGACGAACAATTGCAAATTCACTTCGCTTTCGTCGATATCCTGCAGCTTCAGTACTTCGAGGGCGGCAGCTTCCATGCCAGCGCGGCTGATGCCGCGCTTAAAATCATTCGCGGCGGCCACCGAGGCCGCGTCGACCGCGCGTTTCAACTGCCCGTAGGAAACATATACCGCGCCCGCGTCGACCGCCAGGCCGACAAACAGCAGCAATACAACCGCGGTGATGGCGAAAATCACCAGCACCTGGCCGCGCGGAGCGGGGGCCAGATCAGCCTTACGGCCCGGGCGTGGTGGTAGGGGTTGGCTGGGCAGCGGGGAGGGGCATGGCAGTGTAGGCATGGATCCTCATCGGGTTGGGTAGTAAATCGCTAATTAATGGGAGCTGTAAAACTTGCTCGTGGCAGTAATACACTTCAACGGCCACAAACCCCTTGGTGGGTTGTGACCCGGCTTCCAGCATGGAATTCACCAGCGATTCCGTAAAGTGCGGTTCGTCCGGCGCGGGGTTCAGCAGGTTCCCGTCGCAGTCGCGTTTCCAATTCTCGCTTGCGCCTGAGAGATTCCAATACCCCGCGGCGGGCCACACGTCAGAAACGTGATTTCCGGCAATGGTAAAAATGGTGATGACCACATCATCGCGCGCCGGATCAAAGGTCACATACGGGTTCATCCCGTTGCAGAACGCCGGGTCGGTGCAGGTGGCGGAACCCGCGGGCGGCGAGAAGATGCAGGCCGTATCGTAGAAGAAATCGAACTGGTTGGGGGTAGAGCAGTCCTGGTCGCGCGCCACCAGCGCGTCGAACGGGTCGCGCACCGAAGCAAAGCGGGCCGCCTGGCGGGTGAGGTCCAGCACGTCCAGGTAGCGACCGGCGAAGATCACCACTTCCACCAGGCCAAGCACCATGATGATCAATACTGGCAAAACCAGGACCAGCTCAACATATGCCTGACCGCGGGTCTTGCGTTCCCGGGCAGCAATGCGAGCGAGGATGTGGGTCAGGCGGCCTTTTCGGATTTGCATCGATGATTCCAATCTCCGTGAAGATACGGATTCTCTGAGGGCTGCGATGCCGAAAGAATCTATTCATACGATAACTTGCAGCCCGGATGGAGTCAACATCCCCAGGGCAATTGTAAGGAATCCGTAAGTAAGAAAGTAGAAATAAAGCAATATTTCTAACGTTATAAGGTCTTCTAACGGATTTGTAAGGGAATAGATAGGAATATTCATGTAGGATTCAAAGTAGCAGCGCAATCCGAACAATATAGCTATCACCGAAGCAGGGATATATATAATGAATACTCACACTGGCGATCCGACCCCTTCACAGCCCTTTGACCGCTGGCACCGCATGATTTTGCGCATTCTATCGCTCGTGATCTGCCTCACCCTCGTAGCATCTACGCTGACCAGCGCCGGCGCTGCATCCGATTTCCTGGTGTTGATGATGTCGCGTAACGCCAGCGGCGAGGAAGGCAACGAACAGTCTGACTACGCCAGCATTGCTTTCGGCAGCGACAGCATGACAGACCCCTTCCCGCCGATGGTGTTTTCATCGACATCGACCAACCTGCTCGATCCCTCTGCGCCTGAGGCAGCCGGCATGGTGGAAGACGGTCAGAAGCAGTACGATGTTTTCTTGCATGATGAAGTCACCAACGAAACGCGCCTGCTTTCGCGAACGAATAACGCCACCGGCGTAGACGGCGAATCGGTGCTGGCCTCGGTGGGCGTAGCCGACCGCCACCTGGTGGTTTTCCAGTCTTCTTCCACTAACCTGATGCACGCCGCCGATACCAACGGCAAAACGGACATCTACCTGGTCAATCTTAATACCCCGGACGATGACCCGATCCTGGTTTCGGCGCGCACCGGTGAAGGGGTGGGGGGCAATAACCACTCGGGTAACACGCTGGATAACGGCATGACCTGGAAGGACGAAGGCGGCACGTATACGCAGATCGCCGATTGGCACAAACCGGCGTTTGCTTACACCGGCTATGTGGATAACAATCCGCGTACGTTCGCCCTGTTCGAGTCAAAAGCCACCAACCTGGTCCCCACGGGGACGAACGGCCAGACCCAGATTTTCCGCCGCGATGTGTACGAGCAGATTACCACCCTGGTCAGCAAAAACAAGTTTGCCGAACAGGCCAATGATGATGTCTGGCAGCCATCGGCTTCAACGAATGCGGCCCAGGAAGGTCGATTTATTGTGTTCGTGTCTGATGCCACCAATTTTATTGACCTGGACGGCGACGGCGATATCGACGCCACCGACTGCCTGAACATGGCCGACGTGGATGGCGATGGCACCCCGGATGACAGCGACCTGACCAACCCGCGCGATATTAACGGGGATGGCAAGATCGATGCCGCCGATGATACGAAAGCGGCGTCGAATATTTATATGCTGGACACATCCGAGAATGAAGTCATTCTGATCTCGCGCCAGTGGAACTGCAACGGCGTCACCTGCGCGCCGGGCGCGCAGGCCAATGGGCCTTCCAGCTATCCGTCCTTCTCGCAGGACGGGCGCTATATTGCATTCCAGAGCAAGGCTGACAATCTGGTTTCGGTCGACAATTATGGTTACACCGATATCTTCCTGTACGACACGCAAAACAACACCGACCGGCTGCGCATCATCTCGGTATCTTCGAACATCCCCTCTGAAGAAGAAGGCCAGCCGGATCTGCCCGGCGTGCAGGCAAACATGCCTTCCTATTCGCCGGTGGTGGTTTCCAACGGCGACGCTAGCGCGCAGATTGCCGTGTTCACTTCCTACGCCGACAATCTGATCGACGGCGACGCCAACCTGTACTGCAACTACACGATGGAAGGCACGTACACACAAAACTGCCCCGACATTTACGTGCACGACTTCAACCGCGGGCAGACCTGGCGCGTCTCGCTGGCGGCAGACGGCCTGGAAGGGCAGGGCAGTTCCGGCTGGCCGACCCTTTCTGGAAATGGGCGTTTCGTATATTTCACCTCGATCTCCCGCCTGTTAGGGGACGGCGAGTACGTGGCGCGGCGGCAGGTATACCTGCGCGATCAGGGTAACCCGCCGGGCAACCCCAACCTGCAGCCTACCAGCTATATCTTCCCGTTCGTAGAAGCCGGCGGAGCGACCACCAACCCAACGCGCCGTTTCCGCATCAGCGCGCTGGCCAGCATCACCATTTTGAATGTCCGCCTGGAAACCGGCACCGATTTTGTTCTATTGGAAGACGATTGCTCCAATTTTGGAGAAGGGCGCACGCTGAATGACGGCGACGAATGCACGTTCGTCGTAGAATTCACCCCGCATAACACCGGCAGAAGCTCTGACCGCGTGCTGATTGACCTGCACGACACCAACCCGGGTATGCGTGACCGCACCATCACCGCCCGCGTCAGCGGCACCTCAACATTCTTCTATTACCTGCCGATGATGTTCGGAAACGGCAAGTAACACCGGGTTTTGAAGATTCGCCGGGCGGAAAAATATCAAATATCCGCATAGAAAGAACTTGATTCCTCATGCGGCATAATCTGAGGGCAGCGCGCAATTTCGAAACCAGAAAAGCCGCTGCCCTCAAATTTTGCGCAGGTCAGATTCGCGTCAACGCGCGGATTTCCGGTTCTAAATGCGGGAATTGGCTGATCAACTCTTCGCGGCGGGCCTCTTCGTAATCCGTGGGGGTAAAACCGGGGGCCATGGTGGTGCCCAGCAGCGCGAACTGCCCGCCCGGCTGCACTCGCGATCCCTGCCATGCGCCGCGCGGGGCAACAAACTGCACCTGCTGGCCGTTGAGCACATCCGGCCCCAGGGTCACGCGCTGTGCCGCTCCGCTTGTGTCGATCAAAAGCATCTCCACCGGGTCGCCCAGGTAAAAATGGTAGATCTCATCCGTCGGCAGCCGGTGCAGCGCCGAAAAATTCTCCGCGCTGATCAGGTAGAGGATTGCCGTTCCAAAGGGTTTGTCTTCGCGGTACCGCTCCGGCAGTTGCTCGCGGGCGAGCAGCTCCGGGCTGATATACCCCTGGGAAAACCAGCCGCCTTCGGGGAGCGGCTGCATGGCAAAGCGCGCGATCAGGTCTTGAATCTCCATCCCAATTCTCCTGCGTCCATTATAGCCCCTCGCAAGCGGTCGGTTTTCTGCGAGGTTCCAGCCGCACTGTGGAAGTACCCCATCAGAACTCGCCTTCCAACAAGTCTCAAACCTTATCTCCCATTTCACCAGCATCATCCAATGACTCGTATCACACTTCGCTTTTGTTGAGTGAACAGATTCGTCCTCATCATTTTTCGAATCGCTGCGTGATCGGCTGGTATTCATGGATTTTGTGATACGGTTTTCCAATGGATGGGTGGATAGCATAAAAATACAGGATGAATATCAGGCGAAATCAGGAATTTTTTTATTCAACCTGAGAGAGTTGATTCAAGTACAATGACGGTAGAGCGTGCGCGGATTGATCTATTTAATCAGTTAATTAAGCCCGCTTCCTATATTCCACGCTAGATATGAGGTCTCAATGGCTGAAGAAGATCCGAGAATCCTGGAGTTACGGGCGCTGCGCGAGAAAGCGCGGCAGGGCGGCGGCGCCGACCGCATAGCCAAGCAGCATGCCAAGGGCAAAAAGACCGCCCGTGAGCGTATTGATCTGCTGCTGGACCCCGGTAGTTTCCACGAATTGGAGCCGTTTGTTCTGCAGCAGTGTGACCCCGGCTCTAAAGGCAGTTTTGGCGATGGCGTGGTAACCGGCTTTGGCAAGGTCAACGGCCGCACGGTTTACCTCTACTCGCAAGACTTCACCGTGCAAGGCGGCGCGCTGGGAGAAATGCAGGGCCGCAAAATCTGCCGGGTGATGGACCTGGCGGTGCAGTCCGGCGCGCCGATCATCGGCCTGATCGACTCGGGTGGGGCGCGCATTCAAGAAGGCGTGCGCAGCCTGGGTGGCTATGCTGAGATCTTCCGCCGCAACGCGCAGTATTCCGGCATCGTGCCGCAGATCAGCCTGATCCTCGGTCCCTGCGCCGGCGGCGCAGCCTACTCTCCGGCGCTGACTGATATGATCATCATGGTCGAAAAGCAGTCGTATATGTTCCTCACCGGCCCGGATGTGATCCGCTCGGTGACCGGCGAAGAGATCGACAGCGAAACGCTGGGCGGCGCGGCCACGCACCTCAACGTGAGCGGGCTGGCGCACCTGGTGGCGCGGGATGAAGATGATGCCATTTTCCTGGCGCGCATAGTGCTGGATTACCTGCCCGCCAACCAGGTGGAAAACCCGCCGCTTACCGCCTGTAACGACGACCTCAACCGCATGCCCGAAGAACTGAACAGCATTGTTCCGCTCGACCCCGGCATTGCCTACAGTATGCACGAGGTCATCCAGGCCCTTGTCGATTGCGGCACGTTCGTCGAGCTGCAGTCCGGGTTTGCGCGCAACGCCATCATCGGCCTGGGCCGGTTGGGCGGCATGAGCGTGGGCATCGTTGCCCAGGAGCCCAGCGTTATGGCCGGGGTGATTGATATCGACGCCGCCGACAAAATTTGCCGCTTCGTGCGCTTCTGCGACTGCTTCAATATCCCGCTGGTGACCTTCGTCGATTCGCCCGGTTTCCTGCCCGGCGTCGATCAGGAGCACCGCGGCATTATTCGCCACGGCGCCAAGGTGCTGTATGCCTACTCTGAGGCCAGCGTGCCCAAGATCAGCGTGGTGACGCGCAAGGCCTATGGGGGCGCGTACGTGGTGATGAGCAGTAAATTCCTTGGCACCGACATCAGCTACGGCTGGCCGAGCGCCGAGATCGCGGTGATGGGCCCGGAAGGCGCGGCCAATATCCTCTACCGCAAGCAGATTGATGCTGCCGAAGATCGGGCTGCCGAACGCGCCCGCCTCACCGAAGACTACCGCAAAAAATTCCTCAATCCCTATGCTGCCGCTGCGGCGGATTACCTGGATGAGGTCATCGAACCGCGCGAAACACGCGTACGCCTGATCGCCGCGCTGCACGCCTTGCGCGATAAAGTCACGGCCAGCCTGCCGCGCAAGCACGGCAATATCCCGGTCTAGGGCGCAACCAGAAAAGAGGCAGCATGAGTATTTTTAATAGTGCTCTGTTGATTACGGTCATCGGCATGGGCCTGGTGTTTTTGGCCTTGCTGCTGTTATGGGGCATGATGGAATTGATGATGCGCCTGACAGCCCGCATGGCCGCCGCCGAATCGGAAGAAGGCGCGGAAGCGGAAGCCGGCGAAACGGCCCAGA
>DATCUC010000190.1:0-13911 GCA_036567625.1 Anaerolineaceae bacterium
CAGGGTACGATTTCCATAAAGATCTGCGAGTCATTCGACAGCGGAATGCCGCGCCGCGCGGCCTCTTGCACGACCGGCAGGTTCAGCGGAATACCGCCCGAAAGGCACACCCGGTCGGCTTCATCCAGCAAATCCAGCGGGTGACCGCCAAACACGACGCGCACGGGCAGCCCTTCCAGCGCGGCGGCAGCCGGTTGGAGCGCATCCGCGGGACGGTTGTCGTTCAGGGTGACCCGCGCGCCGTGCTTTGCCAGGTAACGCGCCAGGGCCAGCCCCTGCCGGGCCGCGCCGAGAATGAGGATGCGTTCACCGCTGTGGTCTGCCATTAGATCACCGCCAGCGCCGTGCCTAACATGGCGGCCAGCAAGCTGACCAGCCAGAAACGCTGCACGACCTGGGTTTCACTCCAGCCGAGCAGCTCGAAATGATGGTGCAGGGGCGCCATCTTGAACAAACGTTTGCCTTTGGTAGCCTTGAAGTACAACACCTGCAGCGAAACGCTGAGCACTTCGGAAACCGGGATGATGGCGATCAGCGGCAGCAGCAGCCACTGGCCGGTCATCAGCGCCACCACCGCCAGCGTTGCGCCCAGCGGCAGCGAGCCGGTATCACCCATGAATAACTGTGCCGGGTGCACGTTGAACCACAGGAAGCCAAACAGCGCGCCTACCAGGGTGAAGCAGAACCGCCCCAGGAAGATCTGCCCCTGCAGCAGGGCAATCCCGCCGTAGGTGGCAAAGCATGTAGCGCAGATCAGCCCGGCCAGCCCATCTAAGCCGTCGGTAAAATTGACCGCGTTTGACATGCCGACGATGATGAATGCCGCGACGGGAATATAAAACGGGCCCATGTCAATGGCTTCGTCGTAGCTGAACCAGAACAACTGGGGAACTTCCAGCAGGTAGCGCAGCGCGAACGCCAGCGCCACCGCGAAGAGCGTCTGGAACAAGAACTTGGTGCGGGCGCGCATCCCCAGGCCGCGCCGCGGGCCGCGAATGCCCTCCCAGTCGTCGATTGCGCCCAGCAGCCCGTAGCCGAACATGGCCACCAACGGCACAATTACCGAGCGACCCAGGACTTTCAGGCCCAGCAGGGTGGTGGCGTTGAGCATTACCGTGATCAGCGCTACCGGTAGCAGGATCATCACGCCGCCCATCGTGGGCGTGCCCATCTTGGTGAAATGCCGTTCCGGGCCTTCCACGCGGATCAGCTTGCCGATGCGGAAATGGCGCAGCACGCGCATCAACGGGTCGCCCCAGATGACGGCGAGCATAAAGCTCAGGCTGGAGAGGGTCAAGGCAATCGAGGTGTCGTTCATCGTCCGGCCTCCAGGGCAGAAACGATCCGCCCCATGTACATGCCGTGCGCTCCTTTGATCAGACACACATCTTCCGGGCGCAGCAGCCCGCGCAGCAGGTCAATCGCTTCGGGGATATCCGGTACGCTGATGATATTCGCCCGCGAAAAGCCCGATTCCAGCGCGGTTTCGGCAATCTGGACGCTGGTTTGCCCCACGGTCACCAGGATCTGCGCCACTTCGGCTACGCGGCGGCCAACCAGTGCGTAGCCCTGCTGCTCATACTGGCCCAGTTCGCGCATTTCCCCCAACACGGCAATTTTGCGCCCTTCCAGCTCGCTGAGCAGGTTGAGCGCCGCCAACACCGATTCTGGCGAGGCGTTGTAGGTGTCATCCAAGATCAACGCGCCGCCGGCCGAGCGTACTGCGGTCAGCCGCAGCTGCGTATTCCCCTGCTGCAGGCCGGTAATCACTTCTTCCCAGGTCAGCCCTTCGGCCAGCCCCACCGCGGCGGCGCGCAGGGCGGTGTGCACCGAATGTTGCCCCAGCAGCGGCGCGCGCAGGATAAACGAATCCGAGCCGTAATGCAGGCGGAAGCGAATACCCTCCAGGCCAAAACTTTCAATCTCGTCTGCCCACAGGTGCGCCTGCGGGCTGAGGCCGTAGAAGAACACCCGCGCCTCGGTTTGTTCGGCCATCGGGCGCACCCACGGGTCGTCATAATTGAGAATGGCCACGCCGCCCTGCGAAGCCGGGGGCAGCGCCTGCACCAGCTCGGCCTTACCGCGCGCAATCGCTTCTTGCGACCCGGCGCGCGAGGCATGTACTGTGCCGATGTTCGTCACCAGGCCCACCTGGGGCAGCGCCAGATCGCACAGGAAGGCGATCTCGCCCGGCACGTAGAAACCCATTTCCAGCACCGCCCGTTCGTGGCCCGGAGAAAGGCGCAGCAGAGTCAGCGGCAGGCTGGTTTCATTGTTCAGGCTGCCTGGGTTGCGCAGGGTGCGGTAGCGCTGGCTGAGCACATCCGCCACCAGCTCTTTGGTGGTCGATTTTCCCACGCTGCCGGTGATGCCAATCACGCGCACATTTGACACGCGCCGGCGCCAGAAGCGCGCCACCTGTTGGAAAGCCGTCAGGCTGTCTTCTACCAGCAGGCAGAAGGGGCCATCCGGCAGCATAAAGGGCTGCGGCAGCGCGCCCGAGCGAATATCGACCACGGGGAGGTTCTCTGAAGGCTGGCGCTGCACCAGGGCCAGCGTCGCGCCGCGCTGGAAGGCATCACCGATGAAGTCATGCCCATCAACGCGTTCACCCGGCAGCGCAACGAACATGGCTGCCGGGATGATCTGCCGGGAGTCGATCGCCGCCTCGCTGATAATCATCGGCGGAGCGGCAATTCGAGTGCCCGTCAGGGCTTCAAGAACAACGTCCAGGGTCAACACGCGGTATGTTTCCTCATTGTCCAGCCAATTCCTGCTGCCCGGCATCCGGCGGCAGGTTCATCAAAACCACCAGTTTTGACGCTACTTCGCTAAATACTGGCGCGGCAACGACCGAGCCCCAGATATCGCTCTGCGGTTCTTCGAGCCAGATGTAAATGATAAATTTCGGATCCGATACCGGCCCCCAGCCTACGAACGACGCGTTGGTGCTGCTGCTGGTGTAGCCGTATTCCGTGGGGATTTCCGCCGTGCCGGTCTTGCCGGCCACGCGGTATCCTTCGACCAGCGCGGAAGATGATTCCTGCACCAGCGAATCTTCCAGCATGAGGGTCAGCGTATCAGCCGTCTTCTCGCTGATCGGCATGCCCACCATCTGCGGGTTATTGTTATACTGCCGCCCATCGTCGATCACCGCTTTAAGCACATGCGGAGGCATCATCTTGCCGTCGTTGGCAACCGCCGAAATGGCCATGATCATCTGCATCGGCGTCACCGCCAGCGCCTGGCCAAAGGAGTTGGCCGCCAGGTTGGGCAGATACCAGTTGTCATCGCCGGGCAGCGCCAGCGGGTACAGCGATTCGCCGCTCAGGTCAACATTGGTGCGGTGGCCGATACCAAAGCGGTCGAGGTACTCGTAGAACTTGCTCGGGCCTAACTGCACCGCAACCCAGCTCAAGCACACGTTCAACGAGTGGCGCATGCAGCCGGTCATATCCTGCGGGCCCCACGCGCCGCCGTCCCAGTTGTTGAAGTTCACGCCGCCGACGTTGATCACGCCGGTGTCAAGGAAGGATGTGGTAGGGGTGACCACGCCGGCATCCAGCGCCGAAGCCATGGTGATGACCTTGAACACCGAGCCCGGTTCATATGTGGTCGAAATGGCGCGGTCGAAATCCAGCGCGCTCTGGTACACCTGATCGGCATTCCAGTACTGGTTCAAATCCATGCGCGGCGTATTGGCGATGGCCAGCAGTTCTCCCGTTTCAGGGTCGGCAATGATGATCGTCGCGGACTTCGCCCCGGTATCCGCCATCGCTTTATCGGCTTCTTTTTCAGCCATCGCCTGGATTTCACGATCGATGGTCAGCACCAGGCTGGCGCCCGGGGCAGCATCTGGCAGTTTTTCGGCCTCGTAGGGGTCGCGCGGAACCAGCACCGTCATTTCGGTGCCCGAAAGCAGATCGTTGTACTTCTCTTCCACGCCGAAGAACCCCGCGCCTTTATCCAGGTCGCGGAATTTGTAAAAGCCGAGGATGTTGGAGGCCAGCGATTTTTCTGGGTAGCTGCGGATCAGGTACGGCTTCCAGACCAACCCCTGCAAGCTGGGCGAAGATGAATCTTTATAATTTTCCGCGTACTTAGCTTTGCGCTCGGCAATCTGGTTAATCGTGTCAGCGGAAACGTAGCTCTTCAAGAAAACCGTGTTCGCCGGGGGGTTCTCCTCGGTGCCGGTAATGTTGAAGTACACCTTGTCATAATCCAGGTCGAGCATGGAAGCGGCCGTGCTGGCAATCGTATCCGCGTTGCGTACATAGCGGGTGTCGACGTTCACTTCGTAGACTTCGGTGTTGCCCGCCAGCAGATGACCCCAGCGGTCGTAGATATTGCCGCGTTCGGGCTGGATCTTCTTGTAGACATAAGAATTTTGCTTGCCAATCTCATCGATCGCCTGGGCTGACACGCTGGTTTGGATCGCGATCATCCGGCCCACGATTGCCAGGGCCAGCACCATAAAGCCGATCATGATGACATTTCCACGCCGGAAGGGATCGTTTTTCATTGCCCACCTGCCGTATTTGTTTCACTAAAACTCAAAACGCCCTGGAACATCCACTCCCACAGCGATTGCGTATAAACCGGTTTGATCAGCGTATGCTCGATGGTGATCTGGCGCTGAGTAGGGGCCAGGACAATTGGTTGACGCCCGCCGTAGCCTTCTACAACCAGGTACGCGGTGTCCTCGCGGGTGGCATCCACAAAGCCCAGTTCGGCGGCGCGTTTTTCCATCTCGGCTTGTGAGGTGAGCTGCGCCAGCTTGGTGCGGTTGTTCGCAATGGCGCGCAGGGTTTCCTCTTTCTTTTCCGACAGGTCCTGTGTTTCCAGGCCCGCGGTGGCCGCCTGCGCCGAAATGTTGAGGTACACACCCGCGATGAGTAGCCCGGCAACCAGCACCAGCAGGAACATGCCGCCCCATTGAAGCTGCTGCCGCCAGGGAGCCTGTCGATATGCCTGTATGGTTCTGTTCGCAATTTCCATGTCCAAACCCTAGTCTTCTGATTTTGCTTTGGTGTGCAACTGTCGTGCCAGCTACTTCTTTTCCGCTACTCGCAGCCGGGCGCTGCGCGCACGTGGATTTTGCTCAATTTCTTCTGGGCCGGCTTCCACCGGCTTTCGCGTGATCTCTACCAGCGTGGCCACGTGCCCGCAAGTGCAAACCGGCTGCTCGGGCGGGCAAATGCAATCGCGGCTCTCGCGCCGGAAGTAATGCTTGACGATGCGGTCTTCCAGCGAATGGAAAGAAATGACTGCCAGCCTGCCCCCCGGTTTCAGCGCCTGCACGGCCTGTGGCAGCACCGTTTCGATTGCTGCCAGCTCGCCGTTGACGGCGATCCGCAGCGCCTGAAAGGTGCGTGTCGCGGGATGAATATGCCCACTCTGCTTGCCGGCCGCGCGCCGCACCACCTCTGCCAGTTCGTGCGTGGTGTGCAGCGGACGGGCCTGAACAATGGCGCGGGCGATACGCCGGGAAAGCCGTTCCTCACCATAGCGGAACAGAATCTCGGCCAGTTGCGCTTCGGGTAGGGTGTTGACCAGGTCGGCCGCCGAAGCCTGGATTTGCGGCGAGAAGCGCATATCCAGCGGGCCGTTCGACTGGAAGGAAAAGCCGCGGTCGGGAGTATCGAGCTGCATGGAGGAAACCCCCAGATCCAGCAAGACCCCCGCCACGTTCTCCCACCCGTTAGCTTGCATCTGATCCAGCAGCGTCGTGTAGGAGGCCTGAACGATGGTGGCGCGGTTGTTAAAAACAGCGAGGCGCTGGCCTGCGAGAGCCAGCGCTTGGGGGTCTAAGTCTAATCCGAGGAGTTCCCCGTTGGGTTCCGCGGCTTGTAGTATCCCCCATGCGTGTCCGCCCGCTCCGAGCGTGCCATCGATATATCGTTCCGGGCTGTGTGGGCGCAGGTAATATAAGATTTCCTGGTAAAGAACAGATTGGTGTGGAGGCCTTTGACTGCTCTCCGGTTCACTTAGAGCGGCCATGCGATTATCTTAAGGAGAGGTCAAGGGCGGCAAATCGCTGAGCGTTTGCCTCGGTGTCGGTGAGCTGTTCGTTTTGTTTGTTCCAGTGTTCTGGCGCCCAAATTTCAAAATAATCCCCTACTCCCACCACAATTGCCGCTCCGGCAAGGCCAACTGCGTCGCGCAAAAACTGTGGGATCAACACCCGTCCAGCCCGATCGACTTCCACCCGCTCCGCGTTGGAAAACATTAACCGGCGCAGCTTGCGAGCGGTATCGTCGGTCAGGCTCATCATACTAATCTGCTCGCGCACCTTGTCAAAAGACGCGGCAGTGAGTACCATTAGGTTGTGATCAAAACCGATGGTGACGAAAGCCCCATCTTGCAGCAGATCACGGAAGCGGACCGGGATGGTCATCCGGCCTTTTTCGTCAATCGTGTGATCGTACTGCCCGAGGAACATTCGTTCTACCTTTCGTTTAATGGCGAACGCCGGATTGCTCCGGCGCTCCACTTTCTCCCACTTTTTTCCACTTAGGTACATTGTAACGGAATATTCACCCATTTGCAATAGGTTTTTACGTTTTTGTTGGGTGCGCGTATCTTAAAAAATTGCTTGACCGCGCTGCGCGGGCACAGCCAGCAATCCCGATTGGCCCGGCCACGATCGCTGATCACCTTTCAAGGAGGGATGAAATGAAGCCGCAACTCTTTGCTCTGCTGACCGCCATCTGTTGGGGTGTTGGGGGCTACTTCGAGAAGAAGGGGCTGCACCTGGGCAACCTCTCGCCTACCATGGGCATTACGTTGCGCACGGCGGTAGCTTTCCTGATCCTCGGCGCGGCCAGCTTCCCCCAGTGGAAGAACCTGCCACAGGCCGGGCCAAAAGCGCTGCTGTATATGACGATTGGCGGCGGGGTTGTAGCCGGGGCGGTTGGCATGTTGTGTTTCTACACCGCCTTAAAAGGCGCGCCACTCACCCGGGTGATGCCTATTGCCTTCACTTCGCCCCTGTTTGGCGCGTTGATGGGTCTGCTTCTCGGTGGCGAGCCGCTCACCGCGAAGCTGATCATTGGCACGGCTCTGACCATCGGCGGGATCATCGTCCTCACCATCTGACAAAATGCCAGCAACCTTTGCGGTCGTAAAACCGCAAAGGTTATTTTCTTCACTGGCACGGATCTATGCCGTCGGGCGCGAGCGGGCGATAGCCGTTAATTCATGCAGCAAGGGCTGCAAATCGTCGGGGATTTCGGCGCCGTTCATTTCCACGGTATGCGTGCGGTCACCATCGGTGACGGTTAGCCGGTAGGTAAACCGGTCGGGTGACATCTGTTCCGCGGAGAGCGTCTGTTCCGGCAGTTCAAAAAAACTGGACCGGTAGACCATATCGCGCAGGGGATCAGCCTGCTGCGGTGGCAGTTCTTCCGTGTTGACGCTGGTCTGAAAACGGATGCCTGCAAATCCCCCACTGCGTTCGAAATAGATTTGCATGGCGTTTCCTCCTCAAAAAACGATTACCGGGCGCGGAAAAAGCCCAGTATGGATGACAGGCATCCCGGGTTTCCGGGTTCGGGTTCTGGTGTTGGCTCCACGCTGCCAACGTTAATGCCCACCGCGGCCCAGCCGTGTTGCACCGCCTGCTGTTCCAGGCTGCCCGCGCCGTACATCTCTCCGGCCACCGTATAAAGCATGTCAGCCGTCTGCTGGAAGGTGGCCGTGCTGCTAATGCGTTTGCGCAGCGTGGCGTACCAGACCTGACCGGCTTTCTCCCAGGCGTAGCCGCCCAGTTCCATCGCGGTAGTATAAAAAGCCAGGTTGGGGATGCCGCAGTTGATATGCACGCCGCCGTAGTCCTGCGAGGTATTCACGTAATTGTCCATATGCGCGGGCTGTGGGTCTTTGCCCAACACGGGGTCATCGTAGGCGCTGCCAGGCGCTTTCATCGAGCGCACGCCCACGCCGTTGACGTTTTCGGTGAACAACCCCGCGCCAATAATCCAATCTGCCTGCGCCGCGTTGTGCCCCAGCGAACGCTGTTTGACCAGCGAGCCAAACACATCCGCGAAGTGCTCGTTCAGCGCGCCGGATTGGAAGGAGTATACCAGGTTGGCTTCATACTGGATCACGCCGTGCGTTAGCTCATGGCCTATCACATCCAGGGCGCTGGTAAAACGGTTGAACAGGCGGCTGCTCTCCGGCATGTCTTCGTCGCCATCGCCGTATACCATCTGCTCGCCGTTCCAGAATGCATTGTCAAAACTACGCTGGTAATGCACCGTAGAATCGATGCGCATGCCCAGGTTATCGATCGAATTGCGGCTATGGATCTCACTATAAAACGAATAGGTCAGCCCGGCGCCGTCGTAGGCTTCATTGACCGCCGGGTCTGCCACGGGCGGGTCTCCCTCGCGGCGAACGGCAATGCCCGGTAGTGCCGATCCATTTTGCGCATCGTATACCACGCGCTGCTCACCTGGTACGGCGGTCTTGGCAACCAGCTGGCGCTGGCCGCTGGTGATTTCGCTGCGTTCCCGGTGAACCTGCTCCATATCGATTAAGGTTTTTTCTGCCCAACTCTTCTGCGCGGTCGATCCGTTCTCGGCGATATTGCGCAGCATGTACGGCGGAACGATACAGTATAACGGATGATGCTTGCTTACCATTCGTTGCTCCTTGTCTTCTTCGACCCACAAGGTGCGGGTTCGTGCAATAACGAACTGGTATCCCAGCCTGTTTCATTCAGTATAGAGAAAGCCCTGCGCGGTGTCAAGCTAAGCGGGTTTGCGTTGATTGGCAAATCGCCCAGGGTTTGGGTCATGCGGTAATAGGGATAATCCGGACGCCGGCATGGGTGTGTTCCGAATTGAAACCGTCCCGCGGTCGGTTATAGTGAACTACAGGGGATCTATTCGGGAGGAGAATCATGGACCCACAAGAGCTATTGCTTATTGCATTTCGTTCAACCATTGTGTATTTCGCCGTGCTGATCGTCATCCGCATCCTCGGCAAGCGCGAGGTTGGCAGCCTGACCGCCTTTGACCTGGTGGTTTCTTTGATCATCGGTGAGGGCGTAGATGAGGCCATTTACGGCGACGTGACGATGGCCAAGTTCCTCGTGCTGTTAGTGACCATCGCCGTCTGGGAGGCGGTGAATTCATATGTCAGTTACAAGAACCGTACCTTCGAAAAGCTGACCAGCGCGCAGCCTACCGTGGTAATCGAACACGGCAAGCTGAAGGAAGGCGATATGGCTCGCGAGCGGCTCACCGAAGATGAATTATGGTCCGGTCTGCGCGAGCAGGGCGTGGACGATTTGAAAGAAGTCAAACGGGCGACCATCGAACCCTCCGGGGCGATCAGCGTACTCCTGGAGGATTGGGCCAAACCGCTGCAAAAAAGCGATCTGCCGGCTGTGGCGAAGAAATAAAATGAATGAATTTCTGGCAATCATCCTGCGCCTGTCGATCATGTACCTGTACGCGCTCGCAGTCATACGGCTGACCGGCAAGCGCACCATCGGCAATCTCTCCGCGCAAGATTTCATCACCACGCTCATCGTCGGCGATCTGTTCGATAATATCTTCTGGGGAACATCGCCAATGGCCAACGGGTTGCTGGCGATTTCCGTGATCACCGGGCTGCATGTTCTCACCGGGGTTGCTGCTTTCTATTCGCGCACCGTGCGCCACGTTCTTATCGGCGAGCATCCGGTGCTGGTCATCAAAAACGGCCGGTTCCAGCAGGCCGCCATGCGCGCTCTGCGCACATCCGAAGAGGCAGTCTACTCTTCCCTGCGCCAGCAGGGTGAAGAGAACCTGGTAAATGTGCGCGAAGCCTATTGGGAAGGCAACGGCGCATTGAGCGTTATCCTGCGCGAGGAAGCCAAACCCGCCCAAAAAGCTGACCTGCCGCGCAGAAAGGAAACCGGGTGATGAAGGTCTGGCTCTCACTGCGCAATTTCGTTTTTCTATTCATTTTTACTGCGCTTGCTTTCCTGTTGATCTGGGGTGGGCTGGCGCTGGGAGCCGATTGGCTCGTTCCAACCCCGCAGGCTGTAGCCGAAGAATTTGTTGGAACGCTGGGGGCGCATCAATATGCTGGCGCGCTGCATGCGCTGCATACCCGCCAACGCCAGGCGGTGACCGCGGATGCACTGGCGAATTTAATCACGGCGATAGAAACCGCGCATTCGCCGGTAGATTCCACCAGGGCGCAATCCGCGCAAGCTGATGAAGAAACCGCCAGCGTTGAGCTGGAAATCCAGTTTCAGAATGGCAGTCGGGAGAAAATCGTCCTGCCGCTGGCGCGCGAAAAATACCTGTGGCGGGTGATCTCCATCGACCCGCTGCGAGCGCTGGCAGCGCCCCCTGGCGGCTAACCGAGATCCTTCAACTGGCGCAGTTCGCTCTCCAGGTGTTTCGCGCCGCGCATGCGGAAGAACATGCCGATCATAAACCCGAAAGCGGTCAGCGCGGCCAGGCCCAGCTTGGTGACATCCACCACCGGCTCCACCCGTACGCCGCTGGCATCCGCCACGATGATTGCTGCCGGGCGCGAGAAGATCCTGCCTCCTCCGCCACCGCCGCCGCCGCTGCCGTAATCTGGGCCCTTGTTTTCGGTTTCCGATTCGCTGGAGCCGCCGCCCCCGCCGTATCCCACGCCGAGCACGCTGATCACTTCCGCGGTGGGGATGATCATCTGCCCTTCGTGCACCACTGGTTCACCATACACCGCGTCTACCGCGGCAGCATCCAGAAAGCGATCGACCGCGCCCTGGGTAAAATCGGCCATCGCGTTCAAGTTGAAAATATCCGCAGGGCCGGAAGGGGAAGTTGGGTTTTCACTCATCGCATCATTCTCCTGAGCACAAGCGCTCCAACGGATCCAAATAAGAACATTCCGATCAGCGCCACGCGCGTGACATCAACAATCGGAATCACCTGCTGCTGCCCGTCCGGGTACAGCACGGTGACATCCAGCGGCCGGCTCCAGGCCAGGTGCAGTTCAAAGAACGGCAACTGCGCCTGGATATGCTGCGACCGTGGGGAGATCACCGTTCCGCCAATGACCTGGGGTAGGGCATGGTGCGTGTTGACTGTAAAAATGGGCATATCGGTTTCTCCTGTATACCGGAGCTAATTATATATTAATGTGATAAACATTTTTTAAAAAGGCCATCCCCTCGCATCGCGAGGGGATGGCTGAGTTACCGGTTGGTCAGGCCTGGTTTACTTATACGAGGCCGGGTAGGTGTCGCTGATGAAGTTGGCCCCGGCTGTGCTGAGCATGCGGGTGGTGCCGTCAATGGTGAAGACCTTCCACCAGTGACCGACGCCCGTCGCGGGCACAGCAAATTCCTTGACGAAATCGGAGCCGTTATATACCGTCACCCGCGCGCCGGTGTAGACGAAGTAATCCGCTGAGGCGTTCATGTACACCGCGTAAGTATATTTGCCGGCAAACAGGCTCTCACCCAGCGTGATCACTTCCGGGCCAAAGCCGTTGGCGTTGGTCAGGTTGACTTCCGCGCGTACGGCGTCATCGGTGATATCGCCCAGGTTGTCCTTGGAGAGATGCACCGGGTTCGTCGGCGGCAGCCACAGGTGCGCGTCCATATCGGAAGGCGCGCCGTTCCAGTTGACGACGATGCGGATCTGGCCGTCTTCGGGTACGGAAACCAGGTTGAAGTTGCGGGTCAGGTTGGTGCCGTAGCCCACTGCAAAACTGACGGACTGGCGCATGAAGCCGTTATTGGTAGCGGTGAGCGTGTACGTGCCGGGCATCAGGCCGCGGATTGCGTATGTGCCGTCGCCGGTCGATTGGACTTGCAGCGACACATTGCTGACCTGCAGCGTCGCGCCGGCCATTTCCAGGCTCTCCAACGCATCCATCACCAGGCCGGAAATCATCGCCGGCGTGGTAAACGAGCGCACGGAAGACCAGATCGAGTACTCGCCCATGCCGTTGAATGCGCGCACGCGCCAGTAGTACGTCCCGGCGGTTGGCAGCGCATCGGGGGCCAGCCGCAGTTGCGAGATCGTGGTTTCTTCATCCAGAATCAGGGTCGGCGTCTGCTTGTTGAATTCCGTCCAATCCTTGGCAATCTGGATCTGGTAGCCGCTGGCGTCCGAATCCGGGTTGTTCTTTACCCGTTCCGAATCGCGCCAGTCCATCATCGGCATAAAGGTATTGATATTCGCGCCGTTGGTCGGTGAGTTCTGCACCGGCACATTCGGTGAATTGGGCGTGGTGAACTCAAATGGTTCGCTCCACGCGCTGTAGCCGTATACGCCGCCCGCGGACACGCGGAAGACCATATCCGTGTTGCGCGGCAGGGTTTTGCTGCCCACAACCGGCGGGCTGGCAGTCACGGTGAGTGAATCCCAGATGTTGCCGGTGACGAAATTCTGCACCGGGTCGGTGGCGGTGGGTTTGACCTTGGCTACCTGCACCTTGTAGGCGCGCGCCAGGTCGACCGGCGTCCAGTTGTAGGACGGGCGCAGCGAGTCGACGATCGCGTCTAACCCATCTGGAACCGGGGGCGTGGTGTAGAACCGGAGCACCGAGCTCCACGCGCTGATGCCGTCATCCCCAACCGCGCGCAGCCGCCAGAAGTAGGCGGTTTCATGCGAAAGGCCGTCGATGGCCGGGTCGGTGAACTGGATCGCCGTGCCGTTGTCATCGATGGTGTATTCCAACAGGCCCTCGCTGAAGTCGCTGGCCGTGGCAATCTGCAATTCGTAAGAAACCGCAGGGATCGTGCGCCACGAGGAAGGCCGGTACCAGCTAAAGGTCACGCCGTCTGCTACATTGCCGATCACTGCGCCGCTGGTTGGTGACCTCAATCCAGGTACTGCTGGCGGATTGCCCAACGGCACGGGAATAACTGGCGAGGGGATGCTGTAGCCGTATGCGCCCTGCACCAGGATGCGCGCGTACATGGTGCGAGCCCGCGGCAGGTCTGTGGTGTGCCGCCAACTGGTGGGGATGGCGCTGGTGGCATTGGGGGCTTTAATGTTGACATTCAGGAAAGGCGTGGTCCATTTCGTTTCGGAGCTGGAAATCTGCACCCGATAAGAAAGCGCGTTGGGAACTTCGTTCCAGGCAATGGTGGGCCGCAAGGTGTTTTCGTACAGATCCGGCTCGATGTACGGCGCGATGCCGGTGATATCAATGGTGGTATACAGCACCCGGCGCACGCTCCACGCGCTCTGGTAGGTTTCAGCACCGCTGGTGATGTAGGAGCGCACCCGCCAGTAGAAGCGGCTGTTGTAGGCCAGGGCCGCCGGAGTGTAGGACAGGGTATCCATGCCCGGCACCTGGACGATCGCTGCGCCCTGGAAGGATGCATCCGGGCTGATCTGGAACTCGTACCCGGTTACGGCCGAGGAAGCCTTCTTCCATGAGAAGGTAGGGGTTGTGTCACCGGTCAGGGTTTTATCCGCCGGTTTGTCCAGGGTGATCCGCGGGGTGGAAATCGTACCCGCCACGATGTAAAACGTGCGGTAGTTGCTGGTCCATTCTTGCCACACGCCGTTGATCGCCGGGCGCACCTTCCAGTAGTGCTGGCCCTTCGCCAGGTTAACGCTGGGGGTGAACTCGGACGCGTCGGTGGTGATATTCAGTTCCAGTGGAGCAAACGTGCTGTTGTTGGAAACGATCAACTGGTACTGGCTGGCGCCGAGATAATTCTCCCAGTCAAAAGTGGGGCGCAGGGTGAACAGATCGGCGCTGTCAGCGGGCGAGATCAGGTCCACGCCATCCGAAATGCGGTCGATGGCGGCTCCCAGGTTGGGCAGCGGGCCGATGTGCTGTGTCACCGGGTCGCCGCCCTGGGCGCTGCCGGTAGTGCGCAGGAAATCCCGCACCTGGGTGGGGGTCAGCAGATACCCGCGCGCGCGAGCCACGCCTTGCAGGCTCGAGGCTGCG
>DATCUC010000191.1:0-10296 GCA_036567625.1 Anaerolineaceae bacterium
GGGTGGCCGACTGGCTCACCAGCCACGCCAGCCGCGACGGCGTGCTGGTGACCGCGGATGGCCAGCCAGTGACCATCGGCGACGCGCACGCGCGGATCAACCTGTGGCTGGCCGAAGCCGGAGCGGAAAACCCCGAAGCCACTATCTTTGCCATTGGGCGCGATTCGGGCATTCCACACAGCCTGGGCACGCCAGACGATCTGCTGCGGCTGGGCCAGACGATTGTGTTCGATATTTTTCCCTGCGAGGCGGGCGGCGGGTACTTCTATGATTTCACTCGCACCTGGTGCCTGGGCTACGCCCCGGATGAAGCCCTGAAGCTGTATGAAGATGTGCTTGCGGTATACCGCCAGTTGGAGAGTGAGCTGCGCATTGGCGCATCGTGCGCTGCCGTCCAACTCCGGGCCTGCGAGCTATTCGAAGCGCGCGGTCATCCCAGCCTGCTCAACTCACCGGCCACGGATATCGGCTTTCCGCATGGCCTGGGGCACGGCATCGGGCTGCAAATTCACGAGCGCCCGTGGTTCCGCCTGGAAGGCGCTACCAGCGACGTTCTGCTGCCGGGCTCGGTGTTCACCCTGGAGCCGGGGTTGTATTATCCCGAGCGCGGCCTGGGCGTGCGCCTGGAAAATTCCCTCTACGCCACCCGGCAGGGCACCTTTGAGGTGCTGGCCGATTACCCGATGGACCTGGTACTGCCGGTGCGCCAGTAACGGGAAAAGGATCGCGAACAGCGCGAATGAGGCGAATAGTCACGAATACGGTTTTGATTTCAGAAATTCGTTCTTTTCGTGCCATTCGGGATTAGCGTTTCTGATGGAAATCCGCTCAGGTTTCGGATAAAATACCCGTATGGATACGACTGGAGCGCAAATTTACCCCCCGGCCCGGATATTGGGCATTGAGTCTTCGTGTGATGAAACCGCGGCAGCCGTGCTGGAAAACGGCCGCGCGCTGCTTTCTTCCGTTGTGGCCACGCAGATCGAAATCCACGCCAAGTACGGCGGCGTATTCCCCGAGGTGGCCTCGCGCCAGCACATTCGCACCATTTACGCGGTCATCGATGAAGCTCTGCAGCGCGCGCATCTGACCCTGGCGGATATCGATGCCATCGCGGTGACGCGCGGCCCGGGGCTGCCCGGTTCGCTGGTGGTGGGCATGAACGCGGCCAAGGGGCTGGCGCTGGGACGCGGCCTGCCGTTGATCGGCGTCAACCACCTGGAAGGGCATATCTATTCTTCCTGGGTCTACCCGGCGGATAGCCTCAACCCGCCGCCCGCGCCGCAGTTCCCGCTGCTGGCGCTGCTGGTTTCCGGCGGGCATTCCGAGCTCAACCTGGTGACGGATCACCTGCAATACCGCCGCCTGGGGGCAACGCTGGACGACGCCGCCGGCGAAGCCTTTGACAAGGTGGCGCGGCTGCTGGGCCTGCCGTACCCGGGCGGACCGTCGATTCAGAAAGCGGCGCAAAACGGCAACCCCGAAGCGTTTCACTTTCCGCGCGCGCGGTTGGAAGGTACCTGGGATTTCTCGTTTAGCGGGCTCAAAACTGCGGTGCTGCGCGTGGTGCGCCAGTTTGAAGAAGAGCAAAAGCCGCTGCCGGTCGATGACCTGGCGGCCAGCTTCCAGAACGCGGTGGTGGATGTGCTGGTGAGCAAAACCATGCGCGCCGCCGAAACCTTTGGCGCGAAAGAAATCCTGGTCGCGGGCGGGGTTTCGGCCAACAAAGCCCTGCGCGAGGCGTTTTTAGCGCAGCAGCGCTTTCCGGTGCACATTCCCCAGCTCTCCCTATGCACCGATAACGCGGCGATGATTGCCGCGGCGGGCTATTTCCGCTTTATCCATGGCCAGCGCGATGCGCTTGACCTGGATGTGATGCCCACCTGGCCGCTTTCGCAAATGGCATGAAACTGCTTTCAGAAAATAACCAGCGCTTTCGACTTTCCATTTTTTGAAATATCAGTCACAATAATGGCACAGGTCTGGCGGCCATGACGGATGCACCCATCGAACCTTCCACGGATACCCTTCCCGAGCCGAAACTGGCGATGCAGGCCGGAGCGATCTGTCCGGCTTGTGGCAAGGGGATTCTGGATTATGACGGAATGCTCAACCTGGTGTGCCCGATATGCGGTTTTACGCAGGGCGGCGGCTATACCTGATAACCCACCATCGCTTTGGCTCCGTTGGAGTCAAAAACACGACCCGCGCGGCGCACAAGTTCACTGAAATGCAGGGAGGAAGTGCATGGCGAAGATTTTAGATGAAGGTATTTTAAAACAGGTGCAGGAAGTATTCGCGGAATTGAATGGGGAAGTACGGGTAGTATTTTTCCGCAGCAAAGAGAACTGCGATTACTGCAATGAAACCCAACAGTTGTTAGAAGAAGTGATTTCCCTTTCCGAAAAGCTCAGTATCGAGGTGTTTGATATTGCCGACGATGCGGCCGTGGCTGCGCAGTACGGCATTGATAAGACACCGGCTTTCGTGCTGGCCGCCAAAGACGGCGATCAGATCACCGATTTCGGCGTTCGGTTCTCAGGTATCCCTGCCGGGCATGAATTCACCTCGCTGATCAACGACCTGTTGATCGTTTCGCGGCGCGATTCCGGCCTGGCACCGCAAACGCGCAGCTACCTGGATGAACTCACGGAGCCGCTGCTGCTGCAAGTGTTCGTCACCCCTACCTGACCATACTGCCCGCGAGCCGTGGTGCTCGCTCACCAGATGGCGCTGCAAAGCCCGATGATCGTGGCCGAAGCGGTAGAGGCGATGGAATTTCCGGAACTGGCCAACAAGTATGAGGTCAGCGGCGTGCCGCATACCACCATCAATGACGGCTTAGGCAACGTCATCGGCGCGGTTCCAGAAGCGACCCTGGTTCGGGAAATTCAACAGGCATTGGAACGTCGCAAGGCCACGCCCTGATCGATTGTTTGACGCATCTCAGCCCACAGGAGAACCCCGATGGATGCAAAAGTTGTCTGGAAGCACGGCCTTTCCTTTACCGGTCTGGCAGACACAGGCTTTGAACTCCCTCTCGGGGCGGATCCGAGCGTGGGTGGGGAAAATGACGGCTTCCGGCCGATGGAATTGTTTGCCATCGGCCTGGCGGCCTGCACCGGCATGGATGTCATCTCCATTCTGCGCAAGAAGCAGCAGGATGTGACCGCGTTCGAAGTGCGCACGCACGTGAACCGCACTGACCAGCATCCCAAAGTTTTCTCCGCGGTCGAAGTGGAGTATGTGGTCAGCGGGCGCAGTATCGACCCGGCCGCGGTGGAGCGCTCGGTGGAACTGTCGATCACCAAATACTGCCCGGCGCAGGCCATGTTAAGTAAGGCTGTGCCGATCACACACAAGATCACCATCATCGAAGCCTAGAAGAAGGAAGCTGGCTCACACCGTCCCGCATCGTCCCGATGTTCCTGTGGGAGTGTCTTATCCGGGAGCCAACCTGTTGTCGAAGGCCAGTGAGGCTGCGTCTTCGCTTACCGGGAATAGACCAGCGTAGTCGAATCGCCGCTGGTGTTGGCCGTCGCGGTCTGGCTAAAGCGGGTAAGCGTGCCCTGATAGGGTTCCGCGCCGGCTTTGGCGATCCAGCCTTCCAGGTCGAAGGCCAGTACGCCGTCGGCGGGAATCCATTCGCCGTTGTACTTGCGTGAGATGTGCACGTGCGTTCCGGTGGCGTTACCGCCCTCGCAGGAAGGGTGGCCTAGCGGATCGCCGGCCTTGACCACCGCGCCCTGACGGATCAACCCGTCGTTGGCCAGGTGCAGGTAGTAGATCACCCAGCCGGTGCGAATATCTCCATCGCCGTCCAGATCGAGCTCGACCAGGGCGTTACCCTTGCGCGCGATCACCCCATCAGCGACTGCCGTAGCAAAATCTTCTGAAACCTGGCAGCCGGTGGTATTGGCCGGGGGGGCAAAATCCAGCGAGGTATAGGGTTGACCGGTGCCCCAGTTGGTGTGCGGGCCGCCGGTGAAGGCCCAGGATTTTCCGACGGAAAAGGGAAAGCGCAGTTCCGGTTGGGTGAGGCTGACGGGAATGTGCGGCTGGACGTTCTGCCAGGGATCGCCAAACAAGCGGATATACGTGGCCACCAATCCCTGCGCGTGGATGGCCTGGGTAAAGGCATCCCGGTCGCGCAGCACGCTGGCAAAGTAATACTGGATGGCGACGGTAGCCGCGTTTTGCCAGGGATCGGGGCGCTCGATGCGCCCGTCATTGTGCTCGAACTGGCGCAGCGTACCCAGCCGCCAGCCGTAGTAGCCGTTGTTGAGCGTGTTGGCGGCATACACCAACTGGTTGTAATAGCCCTGCTCGCGCGGGTTGAGATTGCCCAGTGGGTAGCGCGGCTCGGGGTCGGGAGCAGCCGGGTTGGTGAGCGCCCCGGTCTGATATTCGAGGATTGCCAGCAGCAGCCGCGGGCTGACCGAATAATTGACGGCGATATTGTCGATCAGCTCGCCGCCGTAGCGTTCCGCGCCATTGACGTAGCGGTGGAAGAGCTTGAACCACCCCGGCTGGCTGCGCACGAACTCATCCGCATCAAAGCCCACCTGCGCCGGGCCGTTGACAAACAGACTGTCTGGGATCATCTGGTAGGTTGTGCCCCACAGCGGCTCGTAGTAGATGGGAATCTGCATTGGCATACCAGGCGGCATGGTAGTGGCATCCAGGGGAATGGTGGGGTTGGCCTCGCGGATTTCGCGCACGGTGGTGTTGAAGTGCACGGCCAGCGCGGGCAGGGTGTCGCCGGTCTGCGCGATGTAATCCACCAGTTCACCTGGCCCATACTGCGGGCGCGCGGGCAGCGCAGTGGGCTGCGGCACGCCTTCCATCGGGGTGGGCGGCGGGGGCGCGGCATCTTCGGGGAAAGCTGGCGCGTTTTCATCGATCACGCTGCAAGCAGCCAGCGTGAAGACGCAGAAGAATATCATCATGGACCGCGCAAAGCGGTGGAGTGTGAAAGCAGGATATGGTTTCTTCATAGACCTTTAAAGCGGCGTACAGCAAGCATACCACAACTGCGCTATTTTTCGCGGTTTATTCGCGCGGGCGAGACGCCAGCGAGCCGGCGTCACCGCAGGTGCAGGCAGTGATGGTTTTGTCTTCGCGGGTCATCGTGCCCTGGTAGATCTCTTTTCCGGCGTGGGCGCGCCAGCCGCTGAGCACCATCGGGATCGGCCCATCGGCCAGCATCCACTGGCCGTTATATTTTCGCGCGATGTGCACGTGGGTGCCGGTGGCATTGCCGCCCTCACACGAAGGGTGGCCGATGCGGTCATCCTCGGTGATCCACTCGCCCACCTGCACGCGGTCTTTCATTGCCACATGCAGGTAGAGGATCACCCAGCCGGTCTGTTCGTAGCCATCGCCGTCCAGGTCGAGCACCAGCACGCCAGTGCTCTCGCGCACCACCAGCCCGGTGGCCGAGGCGGTGACCCAGGCGTTGGTTTCCACGCAGCCGGGCTTGAGCGAAGGCGGGGCAAAATCGAGCGCGGCCAGCGCGCCGTTTGGCCCCCAGGCCGGGTGCGGCCCGCCGCTAAAGCTCCAGGCTTCCCCGGCGGCATACGGCAGGTTCAGGTCGGGTTGGGTGATATCCGCGGGGAACAGCGGCTCCACCGTCTGCGCGCGCAGCCAGGGATTGCCGTACATTTTTTCATGCAGCGCCAGAAAACCGATATCCGGCGAATGCAGCACATTGGCCCAATCGTTGGAGTTGTAAACCCGCGAGAAGTAGTAGGCAATGGACACCGTACCACAGTTGGCTTCAGGCCACAGGCGCACGATTTTTCCATCGCTAAATTCCAGTTCGGTGATCAGCCCGTTTTGCCAGCCGTAATAGCCAATTGAAAGCTGCTCCACGGCCCAGCTTAGCTGCTTGTACAGGTCCCTGCGGTTGAAGTCAACATAGCCCATGGGGTAATCCCGTTGAGCGAGTGACCCCGGCTGGCCATACACCCACCCGGCCTGGTATTCGAGCAGCGCCAGCAGCAGGCGCGGGTTGATCGAGTTTTCCACGGCCACGCGCTTGAGTACGTCCGCCCCGCTCAGCCAGCCCATGCTCATCCACTCGCGGTAGGTGCTGAGATACCCCCCGGCTTCGTTGACAAACGCGTTGATGTCGAAATCCACTGTCGAGGGCGAATACACCACTTCGCTGTCAGGGATGATCAACTGCCTGGGCGAGGTGTTTTCCATATCGATCCTGGCCGGGATGATCAGCAGTTGGTTCGGGCTGATGTAGGCTTCTGCGGGGATCGGGTCGGGAGAGGTGATCTCTTCTGGCGCGACTCCAAAACGTACGGCCAGCGAGGGCAGCGTATCCCCGGCCTGCGACTGGTACAGAATTGGCGGCAGCGGCGTGGGGCTGGGCCCGGCCGTGGGCGTGTGGGTGGCGGTGCGCGTGGGCTTCAGCGGGGTGGGCGTGTAATCTGGCGTCGCGCCGCTGCCCGCCACGACGATCGTTTCCGTGGCAGTCGGGATGGATGCTACCGGCTCGGCGGTGTTGGTGGGGAAAGCAGTTACCGGCAGGGGCGTATTCTCCCGGGTGGGCGCGGCGGCGGCGGTTTCGGTCAGTTCCACGCTGCTGACGTAGCCCGAAGAACAGGCCAGAATCGAAAAGACCCAGGCCAACAGCACCAGCGCGGAAAATCCGCGCTTAGCGCCCGATCTGGTTTTCGGGAACCCGTTCGGCCCAGGCTTCGACTGTCTGTCCATTGCGCCTCAATACACCGTTGTACTCACCGCCGGTCCCGCTCGAGACCCAGCCTTCCATGTTAAAAGGAATGTCACCATCCGCGGAAATCCACTCCCCATTATACCGCCGGGCGAGGTGGGTATGCGTTCCGCTGGATACACCCCCCTCGCAAGAAGCGTGCCCAATTCGCTCACCGGCGCGCACGAATTTTCCCACTTCCACCCGGTCGCGGGTTTCGATGTGCATGTAAAAGATCACCCAGCCGGTTTGTTCGTACCCGTCGCCGTCCAGGTCCTGGATCACCGCGCCGTTGGCGGAGCGCACGATCAGCCCGTCGGCCATGGCAGTGACCCAGGCGTCGTTTTGCACGCAGCCGAGCGCGTCACCCGGCGGGGCAAAATCCAGCGCGGCCCAGGCTGACCCGGCAGCCCAACCCGCGTGCGGCCCGCCGGTGAACGACCAGTCAGCGCCGGGTTCAAAGGGAAGCTGCAGGGGCGGCTGCTGCAATCCTTTGGGCAGCAGCGGTTCGAGCGCCAGGTTGAACGGATCGCCAAACAGCCGGTGGTAGGTGGCGATAAATCCCTGCGGTGACATGGCGCGCAGCCAGCTTTCGTAATCGTAATACTGCGACATCAGGTTTTGGATGGCCACCGTGCCGGGATTGAGCGTGGCGGCGGGCGGCACCACGCTGCCATCCGGCAGCAGGTAATGCGAAACGGCATTGACCTTCCAGGCATAGTAGCCGTAGTTGAGATGCTGCGCGGCCCAGGTGAGCTGCAAATACAGGCTTTCGCGCCGCGGATCGCCCCACCCGGCGGCGTATATGCGCTCGCCCTGCGGTTCGGCGGGGTCGGTCAGCCAGCCCGAGCGGTCTTCGATCAGCGCCAGCAGCAGGCGCGGGTTGACCGAATATTCCTGTGCCACGCGCTCTACCACCTGAGCGCCGGTGTAGCTTTCGTCGTCCAATTCCATGCGGTAGCGGCTGAGGTAGCCGCCCGCGCCTTGTATGTAGGCATTCAGGTCGAAAAATGCATTGACCGGGCCGTTGACCAGCTCGGAATCGGGGATCAGCTTGGTATCCGGGCCGGTAGGGCGCGGGAGCGGCGCGGGCACGGTCAGTACCTGGCCCACGGACAGCAGGTCGGGATTATTGATCTGGCTGGCTTCCATGATCGCGTCCAGGCTGACGCCTTTCGCTTTCGCGATTGCCGCCAGCGAGTCGCCCGGCTGGACGACGTAGGTTTCAGCTTGCTGGCGGATGGGCGGCAGATCGCGCGCCGGGTCTGGCGTGGGTTGGAAGTTTGCCGCCTTCTGCGGCAGCCGGAAAGGCACGCTGTAGGTGGGAACGGTCAGCGGGGCGCGGGTGGACGTGGGGTCAGCAAACAGGCTCGGGCCGCTGGATTCTTGCCCGGCGGCCTGGGTGGCCAGCGGCGCGGGATTGATCGCCGCGGGGGCGGTGGTGCAGCCGGCAAGCAGCGCCAGCAGGGTGGTCAGCAGCGCGGCGCGATAGCGAATGTTGTGAGGCGTTTGTCTCATTGTTCAGGCTTTGACCGGTACGCGGCAAAGATAACGATAAACCATCAGGCGCCTGGTTTATGGGGCAAGGGGCGGAATTTCTCCGGTAATGGATGTGCAAATTATATCGTAATAATCCACTTCTGTCTGCCGGTGTTCGGCGGCGTAGGCGGCGGCTTCTTTGCCGATCTGGCGCACCGTGTCGATGTGCTGGCGCGCGTCGGTATCCCAGTAACGCGGCAGCACCAGCAGCGGGTCGCCAATCGGACCTTCAGGCGTATAGGAAGGCCGCCCGGGGTCGGCTTCGTCGGCCAGGGGAACCCAGTTGTACATCACCGGGCCGCGCGGGTTGACGGTGAAACCCACGCGGTAGCCCGCCTCGCGCGCTACTTCGGCGCCGCGTTTGGTAAAGCTGCCCGTCGGCCAGATGTAGGCGATGGGCGTGCGGTTGAAATGCTGCTGGATAAATTCAATCGAGCCAAACAATTCCGAGCGCATGTATTCTTCTGAGGATGTGCTGTCGATCGGCGTATTGTGGATCACGCCGTGGGCCTGCACGTCGACCCAACCGGCCTGAATCACCCCATTCATGCTGTCGAGCAGGTCTTGCGTGGAAAGCGGGGTGCTGATCCAGGCATTGGTGACCGTCCAACCGTAATCCTGCACATAGGGATAGAAATGGTCCTCAAAATACTGCGCATAGTGACGATCATCCACGATCAAGATTACCGAACGCGGCGGGATTTTGGCATTGTCTTCCAAAAAAGCCGCAAGCTGCTCGCTGGTGATCGTTTCAAAACCCTGGTCTTTGAGGTCGTGCATCAACTGTTTGAACTGCTCAACCGAAATCTGATTGTCCTTCACCACCTCGCCGTCGGTGATCGAGTGGAACATGATTGGCATCACCACCGTACCCGGTTCACTCTTGTTCGGGTCCAGGCGGTTCTTCAGGTAGGTACAGGTATCGGCCACATAGCTGTGCGGCAGGTCGCCGGAGCGCAGCAGCCCGGTCTGGAAAATGCCCGGCAGGGCTGGCGGGGTGCGCACGGCAGTCGCGGTAGGGGGCAGCGGGCTGGGGGTGACGGTTGGCGCGGGCGTGGCGGAACTGGCCGGTATGGCATAGGTCGCCGTCAGCAGCGCGGATTCGAAGATTTGCGTTTGCGCCAGGGCGATGTCCGCGGTTGGCGTGGATGGCGCGCACGCGGCGAGCAGCCCGATGAACAGGACCGCGGCGAAGAACGGTCGAAAGAGGGTTTTGGTGCGGCGCAAAAGATTACTCCTTTGTAAGGCGGGCCAGGCATAACCCTGACTATAATGAAGTTAGCCCATTGTAACAGCAGATCGGTTCTTTGGCGACCAGGATTGTATCGTTGTAATCTACAAGATTTTCATTCCAAAGGATTATTCGCGTATGGCTGACCCGCTTTCGCCAAACCGCCTGGAACGACTTTTCTCGATTTGGAAGGATCTGACCGCCAGCATGCCGCTCGAGGCCACCCTGCAATCACTGGCCGAGGCAGCCGCTGCCGTGCTGGAGAGCGATGCCTGCTCCATTTTGCTGTATGACGAAGCCCAGCACACGCTGCGCTTTGTGGCCGCGCCGCCGGATCAATTGGCGGTGATGAAGAACCTGGGCGTGCCGGTGGAACGCAGCGTTGCCGGGTGGGTGTACACCCACGGTCGGCCGGCGCAGCTCAACCAGGCCGGCGGCGACGAGCGCATCTTTCGCGTGGTTGACCGCGAGGTGAGCGAAGAAACGCACTCGCTGCTGGCGGTGCCGGTTGCGTATCACGGCAAGACGATCGGTGTGTTTGAGGCGGTCAACAAGGCGCACGGAGACTATACCCCTGAAGACGTGGCGCTGCTGGAAGCGCTGGCAGCCCAGGCCGCGGTGTGCATTCGCGGCGAGCGCGAGGTGCAGCAGGCGCGCGGCGCATACCGCGAGGAACTGCTGGAGCGCAAGATGAAAAAAGACCGGCTGGCCATGCTGGTCCAGGAACTGCGCGACGCGACCCAGGCCATCATCCGCGCCGTAGATTCCGCGGACCGGCCCGAGCCGCGCGGCGCGGCTC
>DATCUC010000192.1:0-1967 GCA_036567625.1 Anaerolineaceae bacterium
CGCGCCGCGCGCGCCCACCAGGTAGGGCAGGCGTTCTTTGCCGGGCGTCGCCAGGGTGCTGCCCCAGCGCGACCACACCAACCGGTCAAAAGTGCGCCAGGCGCAGTCGTATTCGGCCTTATCGCGCGGCGCGCACAGGTCAAAGCCACTGGGCAAATCGTCCACCGGCTCGGTGCTGTCGCGCGGGGGGCGGCTGGTGAGCGCGGAGCCAAAGGCCCGCGCCAGGGTCAGCGCGGCGCTGCTGTCGGCGGAGGCCACCTGCGCCACCGCCAGAAACGGCTCAGACAGGCTCTTCCGGTAGGCAGTATACACGCGGCCCACCAGTTCCGCGCCGGGGTCGCGCCGCCGCCGCAGCCCGGTATCCGACATCACTTTAATATCCTGATCCGAGAGGGTCTGCGCCGAATGCGCGGCTTCGTCGACCAGGGCCAGTTCGGCGCTGATATCGTCCAGCGGTTCCAGGTAAATGCTGATGGCCACCGGCGTTTCCTGGCGCAGCAGCGCTTCCATTGGCTCCAGCCCCGCGCCCCACGGCCCCCAGAATGGAAAGATCACGTAGGCCGTCTGCTGGGTAATCGCCAGCGGAATGCGTGTTTCCTGCTGGCGCACTTCCACCAGGTAGGGTAGGCTGCTGAACGGGCGCAGCGCCGCATCCAGTTCCGCGCCGTTCAGGCGGCTGTGGGGCAGACCGTAGCTGGTGAGGTGCTTCTCCAGGTCGACTGCCACGCGCTCCACATCGGTCAGCGACTGGCCGGGCGGGGGCAAAAACCGCCCGAGCAGGTGAATATCCACCGCGCCGTCCTGCGGGCGCGAAAGATAGCGCAAGGTATAGGCGGTTCCGCGGTATTTACGCAGCCCAATCACCAGCCGCTCAAAGCGTCCGAGCACTTCGGCCAGCTTTTCAGCCGGGCTGGTACCCAGCAGGGTATGATCCTGCAAGAAATCCGGCAGCACCGGCAGCGCCACGCCAAAATAGGCGGCTTCAGCCCGCAGATCGGGCACGGCCAGCACACGGTAGGGTAAGGATTGCGGATTGGTGGTCATATTCCCTTTCTCACGGCCCCCAACGTGGCGACCAGCCGTCTTCGGTGCCTTCCAGGCGGGTCAACGCGCGGGTAGATAGATCCAGCACAAACAGGCTGCAGCCGCTGCCGGAGCCGCCCGGGCAGCGGTAGAGCACGGCATGGCAGCCGTTGGGCGAAAACGCAGCCGAGCGGTTCTCGCCGCCGCTCACCAGGGTTTCCAGGCTGCCGCTGAATGGGTCGTACACCGCCACGCCGCGGCTGCTGCTGAGCAGCATGCGGCCATCTATGCCCCAATCGGGACGCGAGTTGATGCCGGAAACTTCATTCACTTCGCGGTAGCCGCTGTCGTTCAGGTCGGCGATACCCAGGCCGGCATTGGTGCTGAACTCGCCGTAGGTGAAGGCCAGGCTGCCGCCATCCGGCGACCAGCCGCCCAGCCAGGCCTGGTACAGCCCGGCGGTCTGCGCCACCGCGCGCAGATTCCCACCGTCATTGTTCATGCGGTACAGCTCAACCTGCCCGTCGTTGGCGGTAAAGGCGATTTCGCTGCCGTCGGGCGAATAGGCCAGCAGGCCGATATACAGGCCGAAGGCATTATTTGAACCCAGCAGGGTGGTCACCTGGCCGCTGCCAAGATCCAGGCGGTAAATGCCCTTACCACCGTCTTTGTTCGACACAAAGGCCAGGCTGGCGCCGTCGGGGGCGGGCGCGGGGTACGAACTGCTGCCGCCGTAGCGCGTAAGCTGCTGGCGGCCGCTGCCGTCGGGCCAGATGGCGCAAATCTCAGAATCTTCCACCCGGCTGCCGCAGGTGTAATAAATGCGCCCGACCGGATCACCACAGCCAGTCGAGGCCACCGCGGGCGGCGCGGTTGGGGGCAGCCGGGTTGGGGTGAATGGCTGCGGGGTGGGCGGTTCTTGCGCTGGCGGTTCTTGCGTAGGC
>DATCUC010000193.1:0-2072 GCA_036567625.1 Anaerolineaceae bacterium
CCGCGCCGCGAGCGCGAAAAGAAAGCCCGCGAACGCGCCAAGATTCAATCCCGCCGCGACCAGCGCGCCACCTACGATCTGCCGCCCGGCATCCGCCAGCAGATTAAAGACCTGGCCGAGGAGCAGCGCGTGCCCGCCAGCCAGATCGTCACCCTCGCGCTCGGTCGCTTCTTGCAGGCGTACGCCGCCGGAGAGATTGATCTCGGTCAATGGAAAACGCCCTCGCGCAGCCCGCGCTATGATTGGAATCTGGATATCCCCGATGACTTGCTTCCAAAGCAGCCCCGCCGCAAGAAGACCTCGCGCAGCGAGCGATAGATCTACTGGTAGTCTTTAACAGTAGTTAAAGAGTAGTAATAGAATCTCGTGCAAAATTTGCACTCCAGGAGAGTGCAGAATTTGCACTCTTGACACGTGCAAGATTTGCATTCCGGAGTCCTGAGGGAAAATTTTGCACGTTGGCCTGAATGCAAAAATTGCACGCAGGAAAGAACGCCAGCATGCAAAATCTGCATTCAGGAAAAAGCCTGAATGCAAACTTTGCCCGCAGGCAGCCTGCAAACCACCGTTTTTTCCGGAGTTTCGATGGTAGAAAAAACTGCCAGGTTTATTTCAAGAAATAAATGCCGTTTTTGACTCCTTAACCGCCACATATACGGTAAAGAACAAATTTTCCGGCCACATATACCATATTTTCGGATTTTTCGCATGATTCATCAGCTTTCGGCAGAGATTCCCTCGAAGAATCATGCCGGCTGCGTTTTTCTCGGTTATGATAAAAGCATCTTTCCGTCACGGAGATTCGCGCATGGGCATCGATAGCGGGTGGGGTGGGCGGCCGGAACTTCTGGTGCTGGGCGTGATCCTCGTCCTGGGTCGGGTTTTGCGCCGGCCGTTCAGCGCGGCGCTGGTCAGCGCGGTCAAGGCCGTCCTCGGCTGCCTGATGTTGTGGTGGGCCGCCGCATACCCGGTCAACGCCGCCCTCGAGTATCTCACCCGGCTGGGCCAGGCCGCCGCCGGGTTGCGCCTGGTGCTGCCCCTCAATGAGCTCGCCGTGGTTCCGCTGCTGGCTCAGCGCGGGTTCGACAGCCTCTTCATTTTCTTTGCCGGCAATCTGCTGGCCTTGCTCCTGGCGCGCTTGTTGCCGCGCCGCTACGTCTTTCTCAGCGGGCATCACAGCCTGTTCATGGCGGTGCTGCTCGCCAGCGCGCTGACCGGGCTTCGCCTGCCCGCCGCCGCAGTCTGGCTCACCGGCGTGGGGCTCCTGGCCGCTCTGCAGGCTCTGCTCCCCTGGGCCGCGCAGCCGCTGGTACGCCGTCTCACCGGTTCGGATGATCTCAGCCTCGGGCATTTCAACCTGCTGGGCTATGCTGTTGGCGCGGCCTGCGCCTGGGCTTTCGCCCGGCTGCGGCCCGCATCCGCCGCTCCCGATTCTGAGCCTCGTGCCGCGGAGCTGGTCAAGGAACCCTTGGCCGCCACCGCCGTCCTCACCGGGCTGGTGTTTTTCACCCTCGGCGCGTGGAACGCGGCCCCCGGCTGGGCTGCTGATAGTTTCTATGCCGCGCTGCTGCTCGCCGTTGGCCTGGGGATCGCCACCTACGGCGCGCGCCTGCTGGTGAGTGAGTCGATCCCGCTCTTCCAGCATCTTTCTGAGCGCATCGCCCCCGGCGCCGCCCCCGCGGTCGATGTTCCCGCCCTCTTCGCCTTCGCTCCCGGGGCGGTCTTCCCCGGGTTCCTCGGCAGCCTCGCCGGTGGGGTGGTGGGCATGGCGATCCAGGCGCTCACCGGCCTGCCGCTCATCCTGCCTTCGCTCGTCCCGCATTATTTCACTGGCGCGGCCGCCGGGGTGATCGGTTCCATCTGGGGCGGGCGGCGCGGTGCGGCAGTCGCCGGGTTCGCCAACGGCCTGCTCATCAGCCTGCTCGCCGTTCCGCTCTGGCTGCTGCAGGGCGCCAACGCCACCACCTTCTCCGACGCCGATTACCAGTGGGTTGGAATCCTGCTGGGCCTGCTCCAGCGTTTGCTCGGCCGCTAATCGCCGCGCGCCGCGCGCTTTTCCCCGGCCAGCCGGT
>DATCUC010000194.1:0-4301 GCA_036567625.1 Anaerolineaceae bacterium
AGGTTTGCGCAGCCGCTGAGCAGCGCCGCCCCCACCAGCATGGAGACGAGCCTCAGCCACAGCGCCGCGCAGACTGGCTTCCCGCGCACAGCCTTATCCCAGTTCCAGCGGCCCGCTGAGCAGTTCCACCAGCAGCCGCACCGCGTTTTGCACGTCGCTGGTATCAACCATTTCAGACGGTGAGTGAATATAGCGGCAGGGGATCGAAACGCAGCCCGCGGGTACCCCGGCGCGGGTGGTCTGAATGGCGGCGGCGTCGGTGGTGCCGCGCTCCAGCACTTCAAGCTGATAGGGCAGCCCGGCGCGCTCAGCGGCGGACACCATCAGGTTGACCACGCGCGGGTCGGCCAGCATCCCATCATCACGCACTTTGATGGCCGGGCCGCGGCCCAGGCCGACCGCCATGCGCGCGCTTTTGGGGGTGTCGCCGGTGCGGGTCACGTCGACCGAAATGCCCAGATCGGGGTCAACGCCGTAGGCGGCCACGCGCGCGCCGCGCAAACCTACCTCTTCTTGCGTGCTGAAGACAAAATACAGCTCATGCGGGCTGTCCTTCAGCCTGCGCATGGTTTCAATTAAGATCGCCACGCTGACGCGGTCATCCATCGATTTCGCGACCATGCGCTCACCCAAGTCGAGGAAGGAGCGGTCAAACCCGGCCATATCACCCACGCGCACCGGGCAGTCGGCCGGGCTCGTGGCGCCTACGTCGACAAATAGCTGCTCGAGGGTGGGGAATTTGTCGTACTGCTCCAGCCGTTCCGCGCCAATCACCCCCGGCGTGCCGTCGAGGAAGCGCACGCGCCCGCCCAGGCAGGTCATCGGCGAAACGCCGCCCACCGTGGTAAAGCGCACAAAGCCGTTGGCGTCAATATGCGTGGCAATAATGCCAATTTCGTCCATGTGGGCCGAAAGCATGATGCGCAGGCCGCCGTCGCGCCGGCTGCCCTTGCGGGCGATCATATTCCCCAGGGCGTCGACGCGCAGTTCATCGGCCAGGCCGCCAATTTCGGCGCGCACCAGGTCGCGTAACGCTTTTTCGTGGCCAGAAGGTCCAACCGTTTCCACCAGTTTCTGAATGAGTGCTTTCATGTACTTCTCCCGAGAGAATCTTGGTTATAGTATCTATTCTAGAGGATATTGCCCTGCTCCGCCAGATGGTCGAGCACGCGTTTGTCTTCAACTGACAGCAAGTGCGCATTAAAAAACTGCGCGGCGCAAAAAACCAGGCCAACCGCGCCCAGCACGGCCAGCACGTGGCCGGGGTTGAACAACCCGCTTACCCACCCCGCCAGGGCCGTCGAAATCGGCCAGGTGAACTGAGCGATCACGCGCCGCACGGCAAAGACGCGGCCCTGCATCTCGCGCGGCGTCTGCGCCTGCCAGATGGTCTGCGTGTGCGCATTCATGAACGGGATGGTGAAGTCAATGATGAAAATCAGCGCGACGCTGATAAAGAAAAAGTTCGAAAGGCCGAACAGGGTTTGGGCCAGCCCCAGCAAAATCATCGGGATCAACACGCCGTAAATACGCCGCCGCAGGCCGCCCCAGGCGCTCATAATCACACCGCCGAGCACGCCCCCGACCCCCATGACCGAATTGAGCAGCGCCAGCGCGGTTTCATAGGTGAAGCCGTGCGCCAGCCAGTCGCTCTGCAGGTTAAAGCGCAGCATCAGGGGAATGAGCATGGCGATTGGCCCGGCAGTGAAGTTGACCACCGCGAATATGCCCAGGAGCCACAGCAGCGGGCGCCGGCGCCAGATGTAGACCGCGCCTTCTTTCACATCGGACCAGATCGACTTTTTCTCTCCGTTTGCAGCGAGCAAGTCACTGCGGCGCGGCGAGGGAATGAACAGGAACACCAGCACTGCCGCCGCGAAGAAAAAGCTGACCGCATCCACCGCGATGGCCAGCGAGGTTCCGTTGCTCAACGAGCGCAGCAGCCCGCCGACGGCGCGCGGCAGCACGCCCTGGCGCGCCAGTTCGGGCAGCGCAATGATCGTGGCCGCAAACGCCGGGGCAAGGATACCGGCCAGCGAGTTCATCGACTGCATCATGCCGTTGGCGCGCGGCAGATGCTTTTCGGGGACCAGCATGGCGTACGAAGTATCAAATGCCGAGCCGTGAAACGCGCCAATGGTGGTGGTCAGCACAATGGCTGCCAGCAGCAGCCACAGGCTCAGCAGCCCTTCCACCAGCAGCCACACCAGCCCCACGCTGATCAGGCCGTTGAGCAGGTTGGCAGCGATCATAATCTGCTTGCGGTCGTGACGGTCGGCCCACGCCCCGGCAATCGGCCCAAAGATCATGATCGGAATGGCAAAACACAGGCTCACCGCGGAAAGCGCCCAGGCAAGCTGCGCTTTCTGTTCAGCCAGCGGATACTGCACCTGCACCAGCCAGATATTCATGGCAAAGAAGGTCATAGCCGAGCCCAACGCAGAAATCGACTGCGTGGCCCAAACCACAACGAAGGTGCGAAAACCGTTGGCCGGCGGTATGTATTCCTGCATTACCTTTCCTCATCCAGCAGCGAAGGCTGCATACGGCGCAGCCCGGCGAACATTAACGCCAGGGTGTGCTCCCAGTCGCTCAGGCGCGCCAGCAGCACAGCGCTGTGCGCGTAGCGCGAAGGGATAGAGATCGACAGGCTGGGGATGCCTGCCAGGTGGCGGTGAATGGCCCCGGCATCCGTGCCGCCCCCGCCGGGCTGGCGGATCTGGTAGGGGATACCAAGTTCGTCACCAGTACGCATGAAATGGCGGATCAGGCGCGGGTCGGAGAGGGTGGAAGAATCGGCGATATACAGCGCCGGGCCGCCGTCCAGGCGGGTGTTATAGAAAACGCTCTCGCTGTCATCCCACATGGGCAGGTCGTTGGCCGGGGTAGAGTCGAGCGCAATAGCCGCATCGGGATGGAAAGCGAAGGCCGCCACCCGCGCGCCGCGCAGGCCAACTTCTTCCTGCACGGTGAAGGCTGCCAGCAGTTCGATCTCGGGCGGAGCATGGCGCACCAGTTCGATCAGCGTAGCCACGCCCAGGCGGTTATCCAGGGCCTTGCCCATCAGGCTGGGGCCAACCTGCCGGAAGCAGGTGGCGAACGTGGCCCGGTCGCCGGGGTTGGCCTGGCCTTCGCCCCTGGGACCCAGATCGATGCGCAGGCTCTCCAAAGAAATGGCGCGGCTGCGCTCGTCAGCGCTGGTGAGGTGGATGGGCGGCGCGCCGATCACGCCGGGCAGGTGATCTTTGCCCACCAGCACTGGCTTACCGGCCAACTGGCGCACATCAATTCCGCCCACCAGTTCAAAGCGGTACAGGCCGCCGTCGTCATCTTCGACCAGCATGAACCCGATTTCATCCATGTGCGCGGCAACCATCACGCGCAGCGCATTGGGGGCCTGGGCTTTGCGCACGGCCAGCACGTTTCCCAGCGCGTCGACTTTCACTTCGTCGGCAATCCCGCGGATGCTTTCCAGGACGATGGCGCGGACTTCGCCCTCATCGCCGGAAACCGCGACGGCGTTGGAAAGGCGTTCGAGCAGGGCGATCTGGTCAGCGCCAATTTGGGGCGCAGAGTTGGGTGTGGTGTCAGTCATGTGGCTATTCCCAGCGAATGTTGTCGAGAAATTCCGGCTCCAGCCGGGCGATGAATGCCGCCAGAAGCTGCCCCACGCGGCGAATATCTTTGATCTGTACCACTTCAACCGGGGTGTGCATGTAGCGGATGGGAATACTGAGCACCATGCTGGGCACGCCCTCGGCGGTCACCTGCATGGCAAAGGCATCTGTACCGGAATGGCGCGGCATCACGTCCATGCGCACCGGGATTTCTTCTCGTTCGGCCAGGTCGCGGAAAGCGCGGTACAGCGCCGGGTGGATGTTTGGCCCCCAGCCCAGCGGAATCCCCTTGCCAAACGGGTGCGAGCGGTAATCCCCAGCGCCCGGGCCGCGCGCAAAGGTCACGTCAATGGCCACGGCGATATCCGGGCGGATGTCAAAGGTGGAGGTTGTCGCGCCGATCAGCCCGACTTCTTCCTGGACGGTCGCCACGGCCCACACATCCCAGGTATGGCGCATGCGCTGCAGTTCATCCAGCGCGTAGGTCAGCGCGGCCACCGAGGCGCGGTTATCGATCGAATGCCCGGCCAGCACTTCACCGGCCAGTTCGAGCGGGGTCTGGGCAAAGGACACCAGATCGCCCACCCGCACCACCTGGGCCACTTCCTCGGGCAGCAAACCGGTATCTACCAGCAGATAGCGCATTTCCACGGCCTTACCGCGCGCGGCGGGCGGCAGCAGGCG
>DATCUC010000195.1:0-2517 GCA_036567625.1 Anaerolineaceae bacterium
TCTCGCATCGAACCCGCCGCTTCTTTTGCATCCGGCTAGGGGTTGCCGCCGCCGCCGCCAGATTCGGCCGGGTGCGAGCCGAGCGTATCGGCTCCGTGGATATACTGAGCGGGGTTGCGGTCGAATTCGCGCTTGCAACCGGGCGCGCAAAAATAATAGGTCTGGCCCTCATACTGCGAGGTGATCGTCGCCGTTTCGGTATCTACATCCATTAAGCAAACCGGGTCTTTTACCTTCATAAAACAGTCTCCTCAGCTCGAAATCGATATGTCTGCTACAGCAACTTGAAGCGCTGCCGCTGCCTCTATATAATATACGAAAACCGTTGATAATATCAAGTTCAATTGAGCGCACGCTGGCAGAATAGAGGGGCAGCATGAAACCAAGTGGGCTGTTTTGGAAGCGATTGCAATACTGGATGGACAACTGGTTTACCAGCGGCCCATCCGGCCCGGTATTGAGCCTGGGCGCGCTGACGTTGGGAATTATCATCGTTGCCGCGCTGGTGATTTATTACACCGGGATGGCTCCCAGCAATGAGCCGGGTTATAGCCTGCTCGAAGCCTTCTGGCTGGCGATGGTGCGCGCGATGGGCGGCGGCAGCATGGGCGGGCGCGAAACCGCCTGGGGCTACCGGCTGGTAATGTTTGGCATCACGATTGGCAGCATCTTTGTCGTTAGCCTGCTCATCGGTACGCTGACCAACAGCATCACCAACCGCATCACCGAACTGCGCAAGGGGCGCACCGTGGTGCTGGAATATAACCACATCGTCATCCTGGGCTGGACGGACCAGATCTTCTCGATTTTGCATGAGCTGGCGCTGGCGAATGCCGGAAAAAACGGCTCGCCAATTGTCATCATGGCTCAGCACGATAAAACCCAGATGGAAGACAGCGTGCGGCGCAAACTGGGACCGCGCAATCGCGCGCGGGTCATTTGCCGCACCGGCAATCCGATGGAGCCGGACGATCTGAAGATTCTCAATCTCAACCACTCCAGCGCCATAATCATCCTCTCGCCGGAATCCGAAACCCGCGACGCCGACGTGATCAAGACCGTGTTAGCCATCACCAACCACCCGCAGCGCCGTAAAGAGCCGTACAACATTGTGGCCGGCATCTGCGACCAGCGCAATTTTGCCGTTGCCAAAGTCGCCGGGAAGGATGAAGTGGAATGGATCCGCATGGGCGTGCTGGTGGCGCGGGTCATCGCGCAAACCGCGCGCCAATCCGGGCTGTCGGTGGTGTATTCGGAACTGCTCAACTACAAAGACAACGAAATCTACTTCCACGAAGACCGCCGCCTGACCGCTCGCACCTTTGGCGAGGTGCTGGCGCTTTACCAGCGTGACTCGGCCATCGGCGTTTTCCGCCAGAACGGGCAGGTGCAGTTGAACCCGCCAGCAAATACCGTTATCGACTCAAACGACCAGGTGATCGTCATCTCGCACGAGCGGGAAAAGATTTGCGCCGATGCTGAACCAGAATTTTCCGCGGAAGAAGCGCATATCAACCTGGAACCGCTGCCGCAGCCGAAACCGGAGCGCACGCTGGTTTTGGGTTGGAACTGGCGCGTGCCGATTGTGATTGAAACCCTCGACCAGTATGTGATCGCCGGCTCCGAGACGGTTGTGGTCACCAACCAGCGCGGGATTAAAGCCCCGGTGCTCGACCTGCGCGCGCGGCTCAAGAATCAAAAATTGCGCGTACTGCGCGGCGACACCACCGACCGCAAGACCCTGGAAAAGCTGGATTTGGGGCGGTTCGAGCACGTGATCGTGATGAGCTACTCCGATACGCTCACCCAGCAGCAAGCGGACGCGGGCAGCATGATGTCGCTGCTGCATCTGCGCGATATCGCCGATAAGCGCCAGTACAACTTCACCCTCACCAGCGAAATGATGGATGACCGCAACCGCAAGCTGGCCATGGCCACCCGCGTAGACGACTTTGTGGTAAGCGACCGGCTGGTGAGCATGATGATGGCCCAGGTGGCCGAGAACCGCATGGTAAACAAGGTGTTTGAAGACCTGCTGAACGCCGAAGGTTCCGAAATCTACCTGCGCCCGGCCTGCTCGTACGTGCGCGCCGGGGAGAACACGCCGTTTGCAACGCTGGTCGAGGCCGCGCGCCGCCGCGGCGAAGTCGCAATTGGCTACCGGCTGGCCGCGCATCTGCGCGACCCGGAACGCTATTTTGGCGTCGTGCTCAACCCGCCGAAAAATGAAACTGTCAGTCTGAGTGAAAACGACCGGGTGATCGTGCTGAGCCAGTAATATAATTAGCCCATGATTTCCAATCTCATTTGGGATGTGGGCGGGACCATGTTCGACACCTACCCGGCTACCACGGCGGCTTTTCTGGCTGCGCTGGCCGAGTTGGGCATATCTGCTCCGCTGGAATGGGTGCGCGCGCTGGCGCGGGTATCGCAGCGCCACTGCGCGCGCACGTTGGCGCAAACCTACGCGCTGGACGAAGAACGCCTGTGGGCTGCCTACTGGGCCGCGCGAGAACG
>DATCUC010000196.1:0-2317 GCA_036567625.1 Anaerolineaceae bacterium
TGACCGAAGGGAGCAGGCGCGTGCCCAGCGGCTCGCCGTTGGCCAGCCGCAGCAGCACATCCGGCGCAGAGCCACGCGCAATAATTACCGTTGTGCCCGAATGGCGCGCCAGGTCGGCGGCCTGCAGTTTGGTCATCATCCCGCCGGTTCCCAGCCCGCTGGCCGATCCGCCGGCTGCCAGCCACAGGCTTTCGGGGAAGGGCTCAGGGCCAACTTCGGGGATCAACTGCGCGCCGGGGTCCTGGTGGGGGTCGGTGGTATACAACCCATCCTGGTCGGTGAGCAGGAGAAGCAGGTCAGCTTCGATCAGGTTTGCTACCTGTGCCGAAAGGTTATCGTTATCGCCAAAGCGAATCTCTTCCGTGCCCACCGTGTCATTTTCGTTGACGATGGGCAGCACGCCGTGCTGCAGAAGCGCCTCAAACGTATTGCGGGCGTTCAGGTAGCGGCGGCGGTCGGCCAGGTCGTCACGGGTGAGCAAAATCTGCGCCACGCGCGCGCCAAAAATGCCAAAGAACTGCTCATAATGCGCCATCAGGCGCGGCTGGCCAATGGCGGCCAGCATTTGCTTGGCGGGCAAATGGCGCGGCAATGTGGGAAAGCCCAGCGTTTCGCGTCCCGCGGCAATTGCCCCAGATGAAACCAGCACCACCTGGCAGCCGCGCGCCTGCATCGTGGTGATCTGCCGCGCCAGG
Organism: Anaerolineaceae bacterium; assembly: GCA_036567625.1. GTDB lineage: Bacteria > Chloroflexota > Anaerolineae > Anaerolineales > Anaerolineaceae > CALDSL01. Next base: position 696 of record DATCUC010000196.1, read on the forward strand.
TCAACCAGGCGCGGCGGCGAAATGGTTTTTCCGCCAGCAGTAAGCGTGGAGGTGCCCAGTTTGACGACAATGCGTTGGGAAGGGTGGGAAGCGGCCATAGCTATCGATTATACCGGAGATTGGCGCGCTGTTCCGGTTCTGTCAGGAAGTGCTGCACACCGCCGTCAAACACGCAGATGGATCGGGCAGCGCTATTTGGGTACGTTTGGACGTTACCAACCGCTACGCGCGCCTGGCGGTGGAAGACTACGGCCCCGGTTTTCCCCTGCCCGAAGACTGGTACGCGCTGGTGCAGGATGGTCACCTGGGGCCGGTGGGAATGCGCGAGCGCGCCGAAGCAGTGGACGGCCAATTGGAAGTGCGTACCGCGCCTGGCCAGGGCACGTTGGTGCGCGCCCTGGCGCCGCTGCATCTGGCGAAGTTGTGAGTCTGCGCCGGCGATATTCCCAATTTGGGACAAATCTCACCGCTAAAATCATGACAACCGGGCATTCCTTTATCGATTCCTTCGCCATACAATAAATCCGTCATGACGAATCAATTTAGCGTCGGAGATTCCTGGTGAAATATGTATCTGGCTGCCTGATCTGCGGTGCCGACCTGGTGTACCTGCCGCAGGATGAACTACAAGACTGCGTCTACTGTGGTAGGCAAGTTTCGTCGAATGCCCGCTGCTCTCAGGGTCATTTTGTTTGTGATGCCTGCCACAGCGCGGATGCCGGTAGCCTGATCGAGAAGTTCTGCACAGAAACCACATTGAAAGACCCGCTGGAAATCGCCGTTACCTTGATGCGCCACCCATCCATCGCCATGCATGGCCCGGAGCATCACTTTCTGGTGCCGGCAGTATTGCTGGCAGCGTATGATAACCAGAAATCCATCGAGAACCGGGCGGGAAAAATTCAGCAAGCCCGCAAGCGAGCCGAGGGCATCCGGGGCGGCTCCTGTGGTTTATGCGGCAACTGCGGTGCTGGGGTCGGCACGGGGATATTCATCAGCCTGATCACCGGTGCAACGCCGCTTGCCCGGCGAGAATGGCAGTTAAGCAACCGCATGACAGCAGAAAGTCTGCTCGCAATCGCCGAGCATGGCGGCCCGCGCTGCTGCAAGCGGGATACATTTCTGGCCTTGCAGTCGGCACAGGCGTTCTTGCAGCATTGGTTTGGGCAGTCGCTGGAAATGGCGGCGGCGATCCATTGCGAATTTCATCAATTTAATAAAGAATGCCTGAGAACGGACTGCCCGTTTTTTGCCTGATCTGTACGGAAATAATCGAGCAGAAAGCGGCTGCTGCTATACTTACAGCATGATCGAAATCGCCCCCGGCCTGTCGATTGACGAAAACGAACTTCAGTTCGACTATGTTCGCGCATCCGGCCCGGGAGGCCAGAACGTCAATAAGGTTTCCACCGCTGTCCAACTGCGCTTCGATGCGCGCAGCTCACCTGGATTGAGCGCGGATATGCTGGAACGGCTGCAGCGCCTGGCCGGCAGCCGAATGACCTCAGATGGCGTAATCATCATCGAGGCCAGGAGCGAGCGCACACAGGAGCAGAATCGCGCCGATGCGCTGCAGCGGCTGGTGGATCTGCTGCGCCAGGCAGCGCGGCCGCCTCGACTGC
>DATCUC010000197.1:0-2750 GCA_036567625.1 Anaerolineaceae bacterium
CGCCCGAAAGCTGGCGCACGGGGCGGTGAAAGTCGCTGGGGTCAAAGCCCAGGCCGGAGAGCGCCTGGCGGATGCGCGTTTCGTATGTATAGCCGCCCAGCAGGTCGAACTCATGCTGCAGCCGGCCGTAGGTTTCCAACAGTTCCGGGCCAGCAGCTTCACCGGCGCGGCTCATGGCGCTTTCCAGCGCGGCCAGTTCCGCCTGGCGCGTGGACAGGTCGGCAAAGGCCGCCGCGCAGGCATCCCACAGGGTGCTGTCGGCTTCAAAGCTGGCTTCCTGCGGCAAATAGCCGGTCGTCAGCCCTTTGGCGCGCTGGATCTCGCCGCTGGAAGGTTCTTCCTGGCCGATGAGCACGCGCAGCAGCGTGGTTTTTCCCACGCCGTTCGGCCCCACCAACCCCACGCGCGCGCCCCGCGGAATGCTGAAGGAGATATCGCTGAAGATATCATTTGGCCCGTAGGCTTTTCCCAGGTCGGTCGCGCTGAGCAGTGACATGCCCGGAAGTATACCTTAAGGAAGGGCTTTCGCGCGGGGGAAATGCGCGGCTGCCATCCCGATGCGCCTGCCCTTTGTATATGGGTTATAATGCTAACAGGTAGAAATTCCTGGTTGCCCTGCGGGAGAGAACATCAATGAACCAATGGCCAGAAAACCTACGCCAGACGGTGCGCGGATGGAAGCGCGAGCAAATCCTGTGGATTGCCATCATTTTGATCGGGCTGCTCATCCTGGCTGTGTGGTACTGGCGCGCCCAGGCTGACCGCAATGCCCCACCCCCCGAGCCTACCGGCGCAACCGCCACCATTACGCCCACCCCCACCCGCTCGCCCACGGTGACTGTCAGCCAGCTGGCCACGCTGGAAGGTTTGCCCTACGAATTTACGCCCGCCGACATTGACATGGTTGGCCCGACCGAAGACCTGGTGCCGGATACCGGCAGCGATGACGGGTTTGACGATGGCAACGATTTGCTGGGTACGCCCACATGGTTTGTGGCCCCATTCACCACGCGCACGGCCACCAACCCGCCGGTATTCTTCCTGCGCACCAACACCAGCCGCCCGTTGATCAGCTCCACGCCGCGCGTGCAGCCCACCCTGGCCCCCGGGCCGCGAGGAACGGCTACCTTTGTCGCGTATCAGACGCAGATCGCGCGCACCCCGCGCCCGCCGCATATTGCCTATTCGCAGCCCGACGGCCCGCGGCCGGGCATTTTGATGGTGCGCGCCACGCCTTACCCCACGCGCATCATCCCCACCCCGCGCGATCCGCGCACGCCCATGCCGGTTCCCACGGCCACCCCCGGCCCGATCCGCGTGGTGTCCAACCCCAATGCGCGCGTCAACGACTGGTCGCCGGACGGCCAGCGGCTGCTGTACGATGACGGTTCCACCATTTACTGGCAGTGCGTGGCGCTGACCACCAACGGCGGCGCAATCGGCACGCCGGTAGCGCTGGCCGGTTTGCCGGCCGGCAATAACACCGAGGCCAACTGGTCGCCAAACGGCGGCTGGATCGTCTTCCGCAATGATAACGGCAGCGGTTCCGACCTGTTCCGCATTCGCCCGGACGGCACCGGCCGCCAGCGCCTGACCACCGACGGCCTGGACAACCGCCAGCCGGACTGGTCCGCCGACAGCGCAAAGATTGTGTTTATCAAGGGTGAAGAAGGCAGCGGGCAGAGCGATGTCTATTCGGTCAACGTCAGCCCGTTCTCCGCGGCGTGGACGCTGCCCGCCTGCTCAACCACCACTTCGTACACCGGGCACAGCGGCGTGCTTTCGCGCCCGCTCCCCGGCCCAAGTTTCCAGGGCGCCGACACGGAAACCCCCACGCCCACCGCCACCGCCACCGACACGGAAACGGTGACGCCCACCCTCACCGAAACTTCTACCGCGACGCCTACCCCCACCGCAACCGCGACGGACACGGTGACGCCCACTCCCACGCGCACATTGACGCCCACGCGCACCGCCACCAACACGCGCACCCCAACCTTCACCCCCACCGCGCCGGCCCCCATCCGGCTGACTTTCCTCAACGGTGAAGCCGCCTGGCCGCATCTTTCGAAAGATGGCGTGCTGCTGCTCTTTGCCAGTAACACCGACGGCCGCTGGCGCGTGTACGTGCGCCGCATGAATGAGGCGTATAATATCCAACCCATCCCGCAGACCGACCCGCCCGCCGGGCAGGACGACACCTGGCCCAACTGGATGCGCGATGCTTCGCGCTTCATGTATGTGCAGGGCGCGGGCGGGGATACTGAGATCTACGTGCAGGACGGCAACGGTGTTTACATCCGCCTGACGTACGACGGTGGCACGAAGAGCAACCTGTACATCCGGCCCTGACCCGGCCCGCAACCTTCCAGTCTGATCGACCGGCCTGCCCATCCCGGCCGCCGGTCGATCTCAACCCAAAAAACCACGGCGCAAAGCTCCTGCGCGCCAAAGCGTTCTGGAATTGACCATGAAAATTGTCCTCATCCATTATTCAGCGCCCCCAGTCGTGGGCGGAGTCGAAACCGTGGTGATGCGCCAGGCGCAGCAGTTTGAACGCGCCGGGCACCAGGTGATGATCCTGGCCGGGCGTGGTGTGGCCTGGGATGCGCGCATCCCCGTGCAGGTGCTGCCGCGCATGGACTCGCGCCATCCGCAGGTGCTGGCGCTCAAAGCTGAGCTTGACCGCGGCGAAGTTCCCGCCGGGTTCGACGCGCTGGTGGCGCAGTTGGAAGCCGAACTGCGCCCGG
>DATCUC010000198.1:0-6033 GCA_036567625.1 Anaerolineaceae bacterium
CGGCCGGGCTGCCGCGCAGCACTTCAACCCCGGCGCGCCAGTAACCAGCCAGCCGTTCTCCCGGCGAAAAGGCGCTGCCCTGCGCCGCACGTTCCGGCGGACGGGTTTCTTCGAGAAAAAATACCGCCGCGGCCAGCCCGACTGCCGAAATGCCAGCGCAGGCCAGCATCGCGGCGCGAAAACCGCTCCAATCTACCAGAAAGCCGCCCACCAGCGGCCCAATCGCAAAGCCGATCCAGATCCAGGTGTTGTACATGCCGCTCAGCCGCCCGCGGTTGGCCGGGCTGGCAAGGTCGAGGGCAATTGTCAGCCCGCCCACGTTGAGCAGCGCCCAGGCCAGCCCCCACAGCAGCCGCGCGGCCAGGAACTGCCAGAAGCCGTACCCCAAGCCGTAGAGCGCGGTAGAGAGCACACCCAGCGCCGCCCCCAGCACAAACAGCGGGCGCCGCCCAAAGCGGTTGAGCAGCATGCCCACCAGTGGGTTGGCTGGAATACGGATCACGCGGTGCACGCTGAGCAAAATGCCCACCTGAGCCAGGCTCAGCCCGGTGGCATCCAGTTGGGTCACCAGCGCGGCATATAACGACAGATCGCCAAACAGGGCCAGACCCACCGCCAGGCCAACCGCCAGCATTTGCCGCCGTTCTTTGGGCATGTCAGGCTTCAAGAGCGCCAGTAATCACTCGCCCCTGCCAGGCGGCGGGGATGGGCAGCCCCAGCAAGTGCGCCAGGGTGGGCGCGCAGTCGAGGATGCTCAATTCTTCCGCCAGGGTAACGCCCTTGCGCACGCCCGCGCCAGCCAGGATCCACGGGATCGCCTGGTCTTCAGGGTGCGAGCAGTTATCCGTATTGACCCCGCCGTGCCAGCCGTGCTGGCGGTCATGCCCACCGTGATCAGCGGTGAGCAAGAAGATGGTTTCTTCCATCTGATTAGCCGCGGCGATCTCGTCCAGCACCAGCTCCACGGCGCGGTCGGCGCGCGCCACGCCTTCCAGGTATTCAGGCGACATCCAACCATAGCCGTGCCCGGCCAGGTCGGCGATTTCGATATACAGAAAAACGAGCGTCGGCTGGTCGCGCACCAGCGCATCGGCGGCCACCGCGGCCAGTTCCAGCTCGCGCCCATCAGTGTGCGGGTGCGTGTGACGGTGATAGTAGCTAAAATCCAGAGCCTCGGGGCGCGCCAGGTCGCGCAGCGGTTCGTACGAATATACTGCCGCGGCCGACCCGCCCTGGTCTTTGATCAGGTCAAACAGACCTGGGCTGAGTTCGCGGTTGGGCGTCCACAGGTTGTCCAGCACGCCGTGCGTCTGGGGCGGCTGCGAATGCATCAGCGAGGTAATGCAGGGGAGCGTCAGCTCCGGCGAAACGGTGCAGGCCTGCGCCAGCACGCCAGACAGCGCCAGCCGGTGAATGGCCGGGGTAGCGGTCTGCTCAATCGCATCCGGGCGCAGCCCGTCAATCAAAAATACAACAGCCTGTCGAGAGTTTGGCATTCTTGCGCGCGTCCTTCAATCCAATCTGCCTGCGCTGCGGTGCGCTGTTCTTGATTGTATCCATTTTTGAAAACCCGGCGCGAAATCAGCGGTCTGAAACTTCGGCGCTGATTTCCGCGTCCAGCGTGTCTCTGCCCTCAGCCGGTGCGGTGGTGGGGCGTTCCACGCCGCCCGGCATCGTCCGCGGCCAGCGCAGGAACCAGAACAAGCCCGCGCCAATCAGCAGCACTGCGGCGGCCACAATCCACACCCAAACCGGCACCGGCCGGTTGAGGCGGTATTCGGCCCAAATTTCGACCGGCTCGGTAGCGTTGAACAGGTCGCGCATGGGGATCGTCCAGACCACCGTGCCGGCCTTCGCGTCCAGTACAGCGCGGCTGTCAGCTTCCAGCGGGTAAGGCACATGCAGCCGCACGGCGTAGGCATCATCTCCCAACTGCTGCTCCAGCAGGGCCATTGTTTCCGCGGCGCCCGCTTCGCTGGTATCCAGGCGGTAATCCAGCACCTGGGTAAAGCGCAGGCTGCCGTTTTCCTGTTCTTCCACGCGAAATTCCAGGGTTTCGCGCCGCAATTCACCCAGCCGGGTAAAGTCTTTCAGTTCCACATCCGCGCTGTAGCGGTGGTTTCCCTCTTCCAGGGCATCATCCAGGGTAACGCTGGTGATATTTGAATTTTCCGCGCTCTCCAGCCCGCGCCAGGTTTCGAACAGGTGCGGCAGCGCCTGACCACCGCTGGCCAGCTGCAGGAACTCGTCCAGAATGACGACGTCAAAACTGGCTTTGCCGGTTCCGTCGGCGTTGTGCCACAATTCCTGATCGATGCGGAAGCAGCCCGCGGTGAGCATGAGCATGAGAAGAGAGAAGACCAGCAGGTAAGAGGCGCGTTTCATGAATATCTCCGTTTTATTGAGCGGGTGAAAGATTAAGCAGTTTTTGCAGCAGGGCTTCCGGGTCGCTGTCGCTGACCAGCACCACATCCTGCTCGGAATAGATGAATTTCTCTTGCGAGGCGCGGCTGATCATATTCAGCAGCGGGTCATAATACCCGCGCACATTGAGCAGCCCAACCGGCTTGTGGTGCAGCCCAATTTGCGCCCAGGTGAGGGTTTCAAACAATTCATCAAACGTGCCGTATCCGCCGGGCAGAGCAATAAAGGCATCGGCGGCAGCGCTCATGCGCGCCTTGCGCGCCTGAATATCCGGCAAGACGTCCAGCGCCGTCAGGCTCTCATGCACCAGTTCGGGCAGGTTCATATTTTCGGGCACAAAGCCAGAAACCTCGCCCCCGGCGGCCAGCGCGCCTTCGGCCAGCGCGCCCATCAGCCCGGTTCGACCGGCGCCGTACACCAGGCGGATGCCGCGCGCGGCCAGCAGTGTACCCATCTGGCGGGCAGCGGAAAGATAATCGGCGTGCACGCCGTCGGCAGAGCCGCAGTAGACGCAGATGGCATGGATGGATGGGGTGGCTGTCAAAGCAGTCTCCTTGGGGAATCGTCGAACTCTTCGATTGTACCCCGAAACCGCCGGATCGCAGAGGCAGCGTGGTATACTGCCGTTGACATCACACACAAGGAGAATCGAGATGAGCACCCGCCTGGACGAATTTGAGAGTTACCGCACGCGCATGAACGACCGCATCGCCCAGATCGATCACCTGGGAATCAAGCGTTTTTACAATTTGGACACCAACGCCTACAACGACGCGGCGCTGCCCGGCAAGACCAAAGAACTGCTGGGTCTGGTGGCTTCGATGGTGCTGCGCTGCAACGACTGCATCGATTATCACGTTTTGCAATGCGTCAACGCCGGTTTCAGCGACGAGGAACTGTACGACGCGTTTAACGTGGCCCTCGTGGTAGGCGGCAGCATCGTCATCCCGCATCTGCGCCACGCAGTCGAAACATTGGACCTGTGCCGGGCGCGGAAGGAATAGGGGGTTCTTTTTCTCCTACTGCCCGCTGAACTGGGTGTGGTACAGGCTGGCGTACAGGCCATCTTCGGCCAGCAGGGAGCGGTGGGTGCCGCGTTCGATGATGCGCCCGCGGTCCATCACCAGGATCAGGTCGGCGGCCAGGATAGTGCTCAGGCGGTGGGCGATGACGATGCTGGTGCGCCCGGCCATCACCCGCTTGAGCGCGTCCTGGATTAACGCTTCAGATTCGCTGTCCAGGTGACTGGTGGCTTCGTCCAGCACCAGAATCCGCGGATCTTTAAGGATGACCCGCGCCAGGGCGATGCGCTGCTTTTCGCCGCCGCTCAGCCGGTAACCCCGCTCGCCGACGACCGTGTTGTACTGGTCGGGCAGGCCCACGATGAAATCGTGGATATTGGCCGCGCGCGCCGCATTCTCGATCTCGCTTTGCGTGGCGTCCAGCCGGGCATATACCAGGTTGGTGCGGATCGTATCGTGGAACAGGTGGGTTTCCTGGGTCACCATGCCGATAGACTGGCTGAGGGAGGCCAGGGTCACGTCGCGCAGGTCATGGCCGTCGATGCGAATCCGCCCGGAAACCGGGTCATACAGCCGGGGGATCAGGTAGGTAAGCGTAGTTTTGCCCGCGCCGCTGGGGCCGACGAGCGCCACAAGCTGCCCCGGCTCTACCGCAAAGGTGATATCCTCCAGCGCGGCCTCGCGGGCCTGGCTGCGCACCGCGGCCTCTACCGCGCTGGTTTCCTCTTCTTTGTGATTGCCGCCGTTCTCTCGCTGGGGCGGCGCGGGCACGGCAGCCTCACCGCCGGAAAGCGCCGCGGCAACACTGCTGGCCTGACCGTAGCGGCGCACGTCGCTCAGCAGGTGATCTTGCGCTATGCCGTAGCGAAAGGAAACCTGCTCGAAGGCCAGGGAGCCGCGCACATCTTTTAATGCAACTGCATCTGCGCGCTCATCAATATCCAGGGGCAGGTCGAGAATCTCAAATACGCGCTCAAAACTGACCATAGAGGTGGCAAACTCGACCGGGGCGCTGGCCAGGCTGGACAGCGCGCCGTACAGGTTGCCCAGGTACGCGCCAAAGGCCACAATTGTGCCAATGGTGAATGCGCCGCGGATGACGAACCACCCGCCCAGCCCGTAGACCAGGGCCGTGCCCACCGCGCTCACCAGGCCCATGATGACAAAGAAGGATGCCCCCACCAGCGCGCGGCGCACGCCCAGGTCGCGGACAGTGACAGCGCGGCGCTCAAAGCGCTGGACTTCAGTGTCCGCGCGGCCAAACAGCTTCACCAGCAGCGCGCCGCCGATATTGAGGGTTTCGTTCATCATCGCGTTCATCTGCGCATTGGCTTCCATTTGATCGCGGGCAATATCGCGCAGGCGCACGCCCAGCCGCCGCGCCGCCAGGAGGAACAGCGGCATAATGATGATGCTGATCAGCGTCAGCCGCCATTCCATGGAGAACATCACTGCCAGCACCGCCACCGCCTGGATCAGGTTGGTGATGATGCCCACGATGGTATTACTGATGGCGTTCTGCGCCCCAATCACATCATTGTTCAACCGGCTCATGATCTCGCCGACTTTGGTGTGGGTGAAGAAACGCAGCGACATGCGCTGCAGGCGGCTGTACAGCGCCACCCGCAAATCGTAGATGACGCCTTCGCCGACGCGAGAATTTAACTGGCGCTGCGCCACGCTGATAATCCCGCTAAAGAGTGGGATCGCCAGCAGGGCCAGTGCCAGCAGCCCCAGGCGGCGCACGTTGCCTGAGGGGATGGTGTTGTCGATCAGATCACGCAGGATCTGCGGATTGAGCAGGGTCAGGCCGGTGGATGCAAGGATCAAGAGCAGCATCCCCACAATCCGCAGCCGGTACGGCAGCGCATAGCCCAGCACGCGCTTGAGCAAAGGCCAGGTGACCTTTGGTTTTTCATCATCCGCTTCCGCCATGCGGCGGATCATCCCGCCGCCGCCACCGAATGGTCGCATAATGCACCTCCTGAAGAAATTGTACACCCACCGCCTGGACCGCGAATCGAAAAACACCCGTGGGCAGGCCGCGAGTGTTTTTCCAGGCTGAGAGGAGAGAAAATTGCTGGTGGTGGTTGTTCCCGGCCAGTGTTCAGCGAGTTTGCAGGGGTGAAACCCGCTGAAACACCGGCAGGAAACAGCGAAAAAATGAAGAAATGATACCGTGTGCCGAAGGAGGGATTTGAACCCTCACGAGCGTACGCCCACTACGCCCTGAACGTAGCGCGTCTGCCAGTTCCGCCACTTCGGCAGAGGTTGAGAGCTTCTGGGCGAGAAGTTCGCGCAGATTATAGCCGGGTTGGCGAGAAATGCAATCACCACCCGGGCTGACAAATGTCATCAATCAGCGCGTGGAGTCAAGATGATCAGTAAAAGAATCCGGTGGATTAAAACAGCCGGTCCTGGTGGAAATCCTCCTCCGGGACAATCAGCCCGTGCTCCAGCAGCCACGCCCGCGGCGGCCCCGGCCAGTCAAAGTTGAGCCGGTCAACTTTGCCGTTGGCATGAAAGATCACCCCCTCGGCTTGCAGCAGGCGGCGCTGCTCCAGCGCGCCGCGGCTGCCCACCGGCA
>DATCUC010000199.1:0-7505 GCA_036567625.1 Anaerolineaceae bacterium
TGAGATGAAACAATCGAGCGCCGAGCTGGCCAAGGTTGAAAAGCAAATTGGCGAGCTGCAGGAACAGGTGCGCGAAAACAGCCGCAAGCTGGCCGGGCTGCCGCTGGATGAACTGCAGTCACAGGTAGTGCACTGGAATACGCAAAGCGCGGTGATTACCCGCGCGGTGAAAGACGCGCAAACCCGGGTTGGCGAGTACCGCCAGTCGCTGGAAACAAACGAACGCCAGCAGGCTAACCTGCGCCAGCGCCTGGAGGAAGCCGCCAGCACTTTGCAGCGCCTGGACAGCGAGCGCGAGGCCGCGCGCGTTGAGGAAACCCGGCTGAACGGTGAGATTGACGCTTTGCAAGCCGAAATTGACCCGGCGGAGCAGGCCCTGCAGGTAATGGAAAAGGATTACGCCAACCAGCAGAACAACCAGGCTGCCGCGCAGCAAGCCACGACGGTAGCCGAGCGCTACGTTTCGCAGACGCAAATGGAGCTGGCTCGCCAGCGCGAGACCACGGCGTCATTACGGCGGCGCGTGGAAGAAGACTTTGGCCTGGTGGCTTTTGATTACAGCGGCGACACCTCGGGGCAAAGCCCGCTGCCGTTGGAAGGCATGGTGGAAGAACTGCCGGTGGTGGAAACGCTGTCGCCGGAGATTGAGGAAAGCATCAACCGCCAGCGGGCCCAATTGCGCCGCCTGGGCGCGGTGAACTTTGAGGCGCAGACCGAGTACGTTTCGGTCAAGGAGCGCTTTGATTTTCTCTCCGGTCAGGTGGTTGACCTGCATAAAGCGGATAATGACCTGCGCCAGGTGATCGCCGAACTGGACGAGCTGATGCGGCGCGAATTCCGCAAGACGTTCGACGCGGTGGCCGCCGAGTTCAAAGAAATGTTCACGCGGCTGTTTGGTGGTGGCAGCGCGCGGCTGCACATGACCGACGAAGAAAACCCCACCGAAACCGGCATTGACATTGAAGCGCGGCTGCCGGGGCGGCGCGAACAGGCGCTCAACCTGCTCAGCGGCGGCGAGCGCAGCCTGACCGCGGTAGCGCTGGTATTTTCGCTGCTTAAGGTTTCGCCCACGCCCTTCTGCATCCTGGATGAAGTTGACGCCATGCTGGACGAGGCCAATGTTGGCCGCTACCGCGACCTGTTGCACGAATTAAGCGAACGGACGCAGTTTATCGTCATCACCCACAACCGCAACACGGTGCAGGTGGCAGACGTGATCTACGGCGTCACCATGGGGCGCGATTCCGCCAGCCAGATCATCAGCCTGCGGCTGGATGAGGTTAGCGAGGAATTGGTGAAATAAGAAAGACACCGGACCGTTTTGTGGTCCGGTGTCTTTTTGTTTGTGGTTTGCTTGCCGGGTGAAATTACGCGGGCGGGGTGAAAGCGGGTTCGGTGGGAACCTGGTTCTGCCACACGTCATCGTTGATGACGATGCGCGTGGTATCGTCACGCAGACCGGTTAACCAGTCTTCAAATGCGCTTTCTTTGGCCGTCGTCATTTCATCGGCGCTCAGCGGGCGCACTTCGTGGCCCAGCACCTGGATGATATGCCAGCCGAAATCACTTTGCACCGGCTGGCTGATCTCACCGATTCCCAGCGAGAAGGCCGCGTCGGCGAAGGGGGCAACCATCGCAGAGCGGTTGAACCAGCCCAAATCGCCGCCGCTTTGCGCGTTGGACGAATCGGTGGACAGTTCCGCAGCCAGGGCGGCAAAATCTTCGCCGTTGCTCAGGCGTTCGAGGACACTCTTGGCGGTTGCTTCATCGGCTACCAGGATATGGCGCGCCCAAACCTGTTCTTCTTCTTTGGGAGTATCTTTGGTGACTTCCTCGAGCATCTTGGTGCGCAGCAAGTCATAGTAGAAGATCTCGTTCAGGTCATCTTCGGTGATGCCGTACTCGGCCAGGCTGGTGAAGTAGTCTTTCTTGGTGGTTTCGAAGCCTTCCTGGGTATACGGAGTGGCCGTGGGTTCGGGAGTGGCGGTGACGTCAGCGGTCGGCTCGGCAGCTTCGGTTGCAGCAGCGGTAGGCTGCTCAGCGGCCGGGGTGCCCTCCGGAGTGGCTTCCGCGGTGGCTTCCAGGGTTTCTGTCGGAACTTCCGTCGGCGGAACAAGTGCCATCTGCGTCGCGCTCAAAGTTGAAGTGGGCTGAATTTCTTCAGTCGGCGCGGGGGTGGGGGTGCCATCCGGGTAGAAGCTGAAGTATTCCTGAATGCGCTTTTCAACTTCGGCATCGCTGACGCTGATGCCCAGTTTTTCCGCTTCATGAGCGATCAGGCGTTCGTTCACCAGTTGATCGACCACGGTGCTGCCCATCGAATTGGTGTCTTGAAGCTGGCTGGAGAGCGACTGAAGCGTGCTCGCAAAGTACCCGGTGTTGGGATCCTGACCGAAATACTGCGAGAACTGGTAGTACTGCTGGTACTGGTTGATCATCTGTATGCGGCTGAACTTCACCCGCGATTGAAATGCCTTCAGTGAGATGGCTTCGCCATCTACTTTGGCCACGGGCCGGTTGGGCTTGATCAGCGTCTGGTCGACGATGCCGTAGACGATCACGGCGACAATCACCGCCAGGGCGGCGATCGTCCCGATCAACAGGTAGCGGCGCTGGATGCGCTCGCGTTCCATGCGGGCCAGGTGCTTTTGGGTAACATGTTTCGGCGTTGGTGTTTTTGCCATAGGGCGACCTCAATCAACAGAAAACGGGGCACGGGCAATTTTCCCTCCCATGCCCCTGTTCTTCGTATCAGGGATTGGCTTTAGCGTACGACGTCAGTCCACGCTTCCCCAACATACGGGAGCAGCGCAATGTGGCGAGCGCGTTTGACGGCGCGGGCCAGTTCGCGTTGGTGGAGGGCGCAAGTGCCCGTCTGGCGTCGTGGGCGGATCTTGCCATCTTCGGAGACGAAGCGGCGCAGCATATCCGACGCCTTATAATCGATCTTCAGGTTTTTGTCGGCGCAGAACTGGCAGATTTTGGGGCGCGCGATGTAGCGCCGGCCCATCGGCTGCTCGTTCTCGACAGTATTTTCATCACTCATTCTTGGTACTCCATCGAACAAAAAAAGCGGACTGCCCTAGAAGGGATATTCTTCGTCCAGTTCGTCAGGCAGAGGAACTTCGCCAACCTGGCCATGATTTGCCTCGCGCCGGTCACCCAGGATCATCATCTCGTTAGCCACAATTTCGACGCTGGTATGGCGGACACCTTCGGTGTCTTCCCAGCGGCGGGTTTGCAGCCGGCCTTCGATGTATACTTGCTGGCCTTTGGTGAGATATTGCTTGCAGATCTCGGCCAAATTGCCCCAGGTGACTACGTTGAACCATTCGGTTTCCGTGTGGCGTTCGCCGTCCGTAGTGTTCCAGGTGCGGCTGGTCGCTACCGAAAAGGTAGTGACCGGGCGTCCGGAGGGCGTGTAACGCATTTCCGGATCCCGCCCCAGGTGACCTATGATCATGACTTTGTTCAAACCTCGGCTCATTCTGTACTCCTCGCCTGGCTCCCGGCCGCATTCGGCGGAAGGAATTAGTCTTCGACCGCAGTGATCATGTAGCGGATGACAGGTTCCAGCAGCCGTAAATTGCGGTCCAGCTCAGCGGTGAACGTGGGCGCCATTTCCGCGTTGACCAGCACGTACTGGCCTTCGCGCTGCTTGCGAATCGAATAGGCCATGCGGCGTTTGCCCCAGGGCTCGACTTTCGCAATCTGTCCGCCACCATCGGTAATCCAACCCTTGACTCGATCAATGACACCATTGAAAGCGGTTTCGTCAAGTTCAGGATGAACGATGAGGATAACATCATAGTTGCGCATACAGGGATCCTCCTTTCCTCGGGATTGCCCCCAGACAGCGCCGTAGGCGCAGCCAGGAGCGGAAAGAGCAATGGTATTTGCATTGCCTTGTGACGAGGAAAGAGTTTATCATATCTTGCGGCTTTTGGCTAGGGGAGGTTCAGCGAAGCAAACTGGCTGCCGAAAGCTGGCCGAGTTTCTCAGGCCATGCATAATCGTACAGCGACCAGGATTATGCTATCATCATGACTATACCAATTTTTGGAGGAGTTCCCATGCAGGTTGAAGTGCTTCACCGTCCATCGTATTCCCTGGCTCGCGTTGCGCTATCGGGTAATGAAAGTCTGCTGGCGGAAACTGGCGCCATGGTGGGAATGTCCCCCGGCGTGGTGATCGACACCAAGATGCGCGGCGGCTTGCTGCAATCGCTAGCGCGGTCCGCGTTTGGGGGAGAATCCTTCTTTACCAATATCTTCCGCGCTCCAGCGCAGGGGGGTGAGGTGCTGCTGGCTCCCTCACTGCCGGGGGATATCTTTGCCGCGGACCTGGCCGGGCGCTCGATGCTGGTGCAGTCTGGTTCGTTCCTGGGCTGCGCCGAAACGGTAGAGGTGGATACCAAGTGGTCTGGCGCGCGCACGTTTTTTGGCGGCGAAGGGCTGATTATGCTGCGCTGTACCGGCACAGGCCTGCTGATTCTTTCCAGCTACGGGGCGATCTATGAAATGGATCTGGCCGCCGGGCAGGGTTACACGGTCGATACCGGTCACCTGGTGGCCTTCGACAGCCAGGTGAGCTTCCGCGTGCGGCCGGCAGGCGGTTTCAAGTCCACCGTGTTGGGCGGCGAAGGGCTCGTGGTAGATCTTGCTGGGCCGGGGAAAATCCTGCTGCAAACGCGCAGTGAAGGCGCGTTTCTCAACTGGCTGCTGCCCAAGATCCCTCGGCAGCACAGCAGCAGCGGAAACGACTAACCCGCGCTAGAGCAGCACCGGCTTGCCGGTACGGGCGGATTCGAGCAGGGCCAGGATGACAGCAATGTGCTTGCGGCTCTGTTCGAGCGGTAGGCCCTGCGGCGCGCCGTCGAGCACAGCCGCGGCCAGGTCGTTGACCTCGCATAGATAAGGCGTGATCGAGCTGCCGGGCAGGCGGCGCTCTTTGCCATCTCGCGTGAGGAGGATCTTTCCGCCTTTATGCGGCAAGAACGGCCCGAGAACGCGCATATCGCCTTGCGTGCCGCGCAGCTCCATAAAAGTCCGTGGCGGCAGGCCAAAACTGCTGGCAAATTGGCTGGTGACGCCGTTCGCAAAACGCATCTGCCCGGTGAACGTCAGGTCGACGCCGCTTTCCGCGGGGGTTTGCCAGCCGAAAACCTCCACCGGGGTCTGTCGGGCGGCCAGCATACTGTAGCTGATGGGATAGCAGCCCACATCCCAGATGCTGCCGCCTCCAAATTCCGGAACCCAGCGAATATCCGCCGGGCGGTCAAGGGTGAAGCTGAACTCGCCGCGCAGCAGGCGCAAATCGCCAATCTCGCCGCCGCGCAGCAAATCCATCACCTGGTGGGTGAGCGGGTGGTGGTAATACATGAACGCTTCGGCGACGATCACATGGTTCGCCCGCGCCGCGGCGCCGATCGCGTCCACTTCTTCCAGCGTCAACGCCAGGGGTTTTTCACACAGCACGTGCTTTCCGGCCTGCGCGGCGCGGATGGTCCACTCGGCGTGCAGGTGATTGGGCAGGGGATTGTAAACCGCGTCGATATCCGGGTCATTCAACATGGCCTCGTAGCTGCCGTAGGCGCGCGGGATGCGCCATTCGCGCGCGTAAGCCTCCGCGCGGTCGAGATCGCGGCTGGCAACGCCCACCAGTTGGCTGCGGCGCGAAAGACGCAGGCCGGGGATCAGCGCGCGGTTGATGCGCGCCGTGCTGAGCAGCCCCCAGCGTAAGGTTCGGGATCGATCATTGTCTTTGCGCATCATTTTTCCCCTGGAACAGAACTCGCGGCATCTCGCAGCCCGGTTTCTTCGATGTTGACCAGCCGGTCGGGGGCGGCGCGCAAATAATACGAACGGAACGCGGCAGTTTCTTCCAGCAACGCCTGGATCTCTTTCTGCAGCACGGCTTGCCGGGCTGGATCTGGGCGGCTGCCTTCCATGAAAATCAGGTTGTGATCGCTTTCTTCCACCAGCAGGAAGGCTCCGCGTGCTTCCCACCACTGCAAGCCTTTGCGTACAGTAAGCTCGCGCTGCGCGGTAGCGGCCGCCAGCCGGGGTAGAGGGACGCTGCCGTGCCTATGCGCCATCGCGTGACGCACCAGCCCGGCCAGCCGGGTGAGGAACGGCTGGAACTGGTCTACTGCCGGTACTGCGGCCAGCAGGTACACCGTTTCAGGATTGGCGGCCTTGAGCGCCGCCTGCAGCACGCCGCGCGCGGGTGGGGGATTCCAAATGGCGAGCACCGGAGCGGACGCCAGGTGGTAGCGGTCGCAGCCGGTCTGTTGGCTGAGGTTTTCGCCCTCCTGCCAGAGTTGGAAACCGGCGAGGTCGCCCAGGTCGGCCAGGGCCGCATCCATATCCAGTTCTTGCCGCAGGTCGATGACGGTGATGGCGCGCACCGGTGGGGCAATTTCTAGCGGCGGCGCGGTGATGCGGTAGCCGCTGAACTCGAGGGTCACCTCTGGCGTACCGCGGAAGCTGCTGGACCGGGCGCGGAACGCCAGGTCAAACGTGCCTTCGGGCAGCGGACTGCCCGCGCCCTGCCACCAGATCACCCGGCGCAATGTGCCGGAGCTATCGGCTACCAGGAGCTGCACGTGTTCGGCGTTCTTGCCAATCTTGGCCGCGCTGCGCAGGGTCAGATCTCGCGCGGCAAAGACCGGCGCGGGGTTGCCCGGCCCGAAAGGCGCGAGCACGTCAAGCTGTTCCACCATCTCGAGCGAAATCTCTTCCAGCCGCAGGTAGGCGTCGATGACCAGTTTTTGAGCCAGATCCTGGCCCTTCATCTGCTTTTTGACCGCGCGGTTCAAACCGGCGCGGAAACGCTCAATGTTGGCGGCCTCCAGCGACAGGCCGGCGGCCATGGGGTGCCCACCGTAGCCCAGCAGCAGCTTTGCGTTGGCGGCAATGGCCGCGGTGATGTTGATGCCCTCGATCGAGCGGGCTGATCCACGCGCGGGCGCGCCGTCGGGGGTGGCGAGCATTACCGTGGGGCGGTAGAACTGCTCCACCAGACGGCTGGCGACGATCCCGATCACCCCAGCGGGCCACTGCGGGTGCGCCAGCACCAGCGCCGGGCCGTCTAACAGCGCCGGGTTGCGCTCGATCTGGGCGATGGCGGCCTGGTAGACCTGGTCGGTGAGCAGTTTGCGCTGGTTGTTCATGCCTTCCAGCCGCGTGGCGGTCACGCTGGCGGTCGTCTGGTCGGCGGTGAGCAGGAACTCCACCACCGCGTTGGCATCATCCAGACGGCCAATCGCATTCAGGCGCGGCGCAAGCTGAAAACCGATATGTTCTTCGGTAAGGTGCTCCGGGTTGAGGCTGGTGCGCTCGTAGATCTGTCGCAGACCCAACCGGTTGTCCTGACGCAGCCGGCGCAGACCGCGCTGCACTAAATACCGCGCGTCACCGGTGAGGATTGCCAGGTCGGCCACCGTGCCCATTGCCACCAGGTCGAGCTGCGCTTCAGCCAATTCAGGCCGCCCGGCGCGGCGC
>DATCUC010000200.1:0-5288 GCA_036567625.1 Anaerolineaceae bacterium
TTGGCCTGGGCTGCAACCTGGCCTGCTACGGTGGGGTCATCCCCAGCCTGGAGAACATGCGCGCGCTCGTCAACGTGCGCGAAGCCTGCCGCGCCGCCAGCGGCCTGCCGCTCGACCTGCTTTCCGGCGGCAATTCCAGCAGCCTGCCGCTGCTGGCCAGCGGACAAATGCCCAAAGAAATCAACCACTTCCGTTTCGGCGAGTCGATCGTTCTCGGGCGCAACGTGCTTGACCGCTCGCCCTGGCCCGGCACGCGGCAAGACACCTTCCGCCTACTCGCCGAGGTCATCGAAGTCGAGCGCAAGCCCTCTATCCCCATTGGCCCGCGCGGGCAGGACGCCTTTGGCGGCGAGCCGGAATTTATCGACCGTGGCGTGCGCGCGCGCGCCATCTGCAACATTGGCCGCCAGGATGTCGCCATCGACGGCCTCGAACCCGAGGACCCGGGCGTCATCGTCCTCGGCGGCAGCAGTGATCATCTGGTGCTGGATGTAGAAGCGGCCCGCCACCCCTTGCGCGTGGGCGATACGCTCAGTTTCTTCCCCAATTACGGCGCTCTCCTCGCCGCCAGCACTTCACCGTACGTCGAAAAAGTCGTCGAATCATAGCTTTCCAAAAGACGGAAAACTGCCGCCGCTACTTGTTTTTTGAACATATTATCTATATAATAACGGTACATTTTATCCATTTACCGGTCAAGGAGCGTGCCCATGGATTCAAGCGATTCCCCAGTTTCTCTCCTGGTGAGCACCCGCAAGGGAGCTTTCTTTTTATCCGAGCAGCCCGGCGGCAATTGGGCGACTGGCGGCCCGTTCTTCCTCGGCGCAGCCGTCAACCACATGCTGCAAGACCCGCGCGACCCGCGCACGCTGCTGATGGCCGCCCACCCCGGTCACCTGGGCCCCACCATCTACCGTTCCACTGACTGTGGCGTTACCTGGAAGGAAGCCAGCCGCCCACCGGCTTTTCCCAAAGCGGACGGCGGCGAAACGGTGCGCTTTACCTTCTGGCTCACCCCCGGGCATGCCAGCCAGCCCCAGGTCTGGTGGGCAGGTACCAGCCCCCCGGCCCTGTTCCGCTCGCTCGACGGCGGCGACACCTGGGAGAGCGTCCGCGGCTTCAACGAGCACCCGATGCGTCATACCTGGATTGGCTACGGCGAGCCATACGAGATCCCGGGCGGCAACACCCTGCATTCGATCCAGATCGACCCGCGCGATCCCAACCACATGTACTTTGGCATCTCTGCCAGCGGCGTCTTCGAAACCACCGACGGCGGTGAAAGCTGGCAGCCGCTCAACAAGGGCATCATCTCCTACTTCCTGCCCGATCCTGAGGCCGAGTTTGGTCACGATCCGCACTGCCTGCGCATTCACCCCCTCGACCCCGACCTGCTGCTGACCCAGACCCACACCGGCATCTACCGCATGGAGCGCCGCAGCGCCTGCTGGGAGCACATCGGCCAGGCCATGCCCGCCGAGGTGGGCGATATTGGCTTCCCCATCGTTCTCCACCCGCGCGATCCCAACACCGCCTGGGTCTTCCCCATGGATGGAACCGACATCTGGCCGCGCACCAGTCCCGGCGGCAAGCCGGCGGTCTACCGTACGCAAGACCGCGGCGGCTCGTGGACGCGCCAGGACAGCGGTTTTCCGCGCGAGTTTGGCTATTTCACCGTCAAGCGCCAGGCAATGACCGCCGACCAGCGCGACCCGCTGGGCCTGTACCTGGGCACTACCAGCGGACAGGTGTGGGCCAGCCGCGATGAAGGCGAAACCTGGCAGAAGCTGGTTGACAATTTGCCCGAGATCTACGCGGTGGAGGCCGCCAGCCTGCCAAGATGAAAGTGATCATCCCCACCCAACTGCGCTCCTACACCGGCGCCGCCGAAGTTCAGGCCGAAGGCCGCACGCTTTCCGACCTGGTCGCCGACCTCGACCGGCAGTTCCCCGGCATCCGCTTCCGCATGGTCAACGAGCAGGAGGCCATCCGCGAGCATATCCGCATCTTCATTAACCAAGACACTGCCGCCGGGCTGGATCAGCCTCTCCAGCCCGGCGACACTATCCGCATCATCGGCGCCCTCAGCGGCGGTTAGCGCCGCCCCCTCATAGAGTGCGTTGGCGGCATGATCAGCGCCTTAGCGTGCCGCCAGCGCACCCCGCGGTTCGCCCTACTCGCGCGCCATCTCCAAAAAATAGCGGTGAAAGCGCGCATCCCCCGTCAGTTCCGGGTGAAAGCTCGTCGCCAGCCAGCGGCCCTGGCGCGCGGCCACAATGCGCCCATCCGCCAGCCGCGCCAGCACCTGCACTCCTGCCCCCACCGATTCAATCACCGGGGCGCGGATAAACACCGCGTGGAACGGCGCGCCGCCGCCGTTACTGCCAAACACGCCGGGAAAATCCAGGTCGGCCTCAAAGCTTTGCGCCTGCGAGCCAAACGCGTTGCGCTCCACGCGAATGTCCATCAACCCCAGCAGCGGCTGGTCGCGCCGCGCATCTTTGGAGAGCAAAATCGCACCCGCGCAGGTTCCCCAGATGGCGCGCCGCGCGCCAAATTCGCGCAGCGGCTCCATCAGCCCATAATGCACCGCCAGCTTGCCCATCGTGGTCGATTCGCCGCCAGGGATGATCAACCCATCCAGCCCATTAAGCTGAGCGGGCAGCCGCACTACTGCCACTGCCGCGCCCAATCCTTCCAGCACGGCTGCGTGTTCGGCAAAACTGCCCTGCAGCGCCAGAACGCCAATCTTCATCTCGCGCTTACCACCCGCGCTGAGCAATCAATTCCGCCGCCGGGATCGACGTTACCTGCCGC
Source organism: Anaerolineaceae bacterium (assembly GCA_036567625.1). GTDB lineage: Bacteria > Chloroflexota > Anaerolineae > Anaerolineales > Anaerolineaceae > CALDSL01. The sequence continues at coordinate 2,818 of DATCUC010000200.1, forward strand.
CCGACCATCGGCTCGCCCAAATTTCGGCTGACCTCAGCCAGGATGCTCGCATCTGCGTAATGCGTCACCGCCTTGACGATCGCCGCCGCGCGCCGCGCCGGATCGCCAGATTTGAAGATGCCTGAGCCGACGAAAACGCCGTCCATGCCGAGCTGCATCATCAGCGCCGCGTCCGCCGGGGTAGCCACCCCGCCCGCCGCAAAATTGACCACCGGCAGCCGCCCCAACTGGCGCGTTTCCAGCACCAGCTCGTAGGGCGCGTCGTTATCTTTGGCAAACGCCATCACTTCCTCGTCCGGCAGATTCGCCAGCCGGCGGATGGCGCCCTGTACCGCCCGTGCATGCCGTACCGCTTCCACCACGTCGCCGGTGCCCGCCTCGCCCTTGGTGCGGATCATCGCCGCGCCCTCGCCAATCCGCCGCAGCGCCTCGCCGATATTGCGGCAGCCGCACACAAACGGGATGGTGAAGTCGTGCTTGTAGATGTGATGTTCCTCGTCCGCCGGGGTGAGCACTTCAGATTCGTCAATATAATCGATGCCCAGCGCCTGTAAAATCTGCGCCTCGACGAAATGCCCAATGCGGCACTTTGCCATCACCGGAATGCTGACCGCCTGCTTGATCTTCAAGATCAATTCGGGGTCGCTCATCCGCGCCACGCCGCCGTCCGCGCGGATATCCGCGGGCACCCGCTCCAGCGCCATCACCGCCACCGCGCCCGCGTCTTCGGCAATGCGCGCGTGCTCCGCGGTGACCACATCCATAATTACCCCGCCCTTCAACATCTGGGCGAGGCCCTTTTTTAGCGTAAACGTACCCGTCTGTTCATTCATGCCAGTTTCTCCCAGGATTGAATCAATTGTTCGTATCCAATTCTAGGAGAAACCGGTCGATATGGAAGTACCAAATTAAGCTCAATTTTGATAGACCACTTCTGGTCTACCAGCTCCGCCCCTACAACACAAAAATCCCTACCACGTACGGAACCAGCGCCAGAAGCGCCAGCAGCGGATGGCCGCGGCGGGTGGTATTGCGGCTGTCCCAACTGAACAGGTACAGCGCCAGGCCAAAAGCGATCAACCCACCCAGGACGAGGATGATGACCGAGCCCCAGGGCGAGAAATCCGCGGGCGTGCCCATCGCCAGCCCGTTGAAGGCATTCATCGCGTGCGTGGCGGGCAGCAGTTGCGCAAATTTGCCCGCGATCTCGGGCAGCATGCTGTAGGGGATCATCATCCCGCCCAGCAGCATCGACGGCACAAATACCGCCTGCGACCACAGGATGGTCATGCGCGAACTGGGGGAGATCACGCCGATCAGCACGCTCAAGCCGATACTGGCCAGCGCCAGCGCCAGGAAAACAACCAGAAAATAGAACCAGTTCACCGGTTCAGGCGAATCGAACAGCAGCCGCGCCGTATTGGTGATGATCAGCATCACGATCACCAGGTGCACCAGCGTGGTCAGCGCCGGCACGCTCAGGATCGACAGCGAAGGCACGCCGTTGATCTTATAGTTGCGGAAGATTCCATTCTCGCGCGCATTGACCAGCGGGTCAGGGATGCCCAGCAGCGCGGCAGCCAGCACCGCGAAGGTCACCATTGCCGGGATCAGCACCGCCTGGAACATGGGGTTGATGCCGGTCATGATCAGCCCCATCATCAGGTAAAAGCCCAGCGGGAACAGGTAGTTCATCATCAATAACTGGCGGTTGCGCACGCCGGTCAGAAAATCAAAGGAAAAGTGGGTCTTAAAGGCGTTCATTGGGCTTCTCCGCTGCCGGTCAGTTCAAGGAAACGGTCTTCCAGCGTGGGGCGTTCCACGCGCAGGTCGATCAGCGTGTCACCACTCGCCGCCACGCAGTCGATGATCGCCGCTAGCGTGGGGCCAATGGCCGTGCTGAAATAGATGCTGTATTCGTCCTTCACCAGGCGCTGGGCCACGGCGGGCAGGTGCTCGCCATCGGCCAGCAGGCTGCCCTGTTCGGTGCGCACCGAAATCTTGGTCAGCCCTGCGCCGGTGGCGGTGATCTCCAGCGGCGTGCCGGTGGTGACGACCTTGCCGCGCAGCAAAATCGCCAGCCGGTCCGACATTTCTTCGGCTTCGGCCATATCATGCGTCGCCAGGATAATCGTGGTGCCCTGCGCTTTCAATTCGCTCATCAGGTTGTGCAGCTCCACGCGCGAGGCCACATCCAGCCCCGCTGTCGGCTCATCCAGGAAGACTACCTGCGGCCGGTGGGCAATTGCCAGCGCCAGCATCAGGCGGCGCTGCTGCCCCGCCGAAAGATTGTAGAATTGCGCGCGGCGCTTCTCTTCCAATCCCAGACGCGACAGCAGGTCAAAGCGCGGGGACACTTCGTGATAGGCGCAAAAGAACTTAATCGCCTCTTCCGGGGTGATGCTCTCGGGCAGCGCGCCGGCCTGCAGCTGCACGCCGATCACATTGCGCAGCTTGCGCGGCTCGGCCGC
>DATCUC010000201.1:0-12239 GCA_036567625.1 Anaerolineaceae bacterium
TGGCCGATATAATATTTTCTATGCCGGAAATGCGGTAAGATCACTATATACCCGCCGTACCGGTTCGAGGAGCGATGCGATATGCCCAATACCATCCTGGTAGTAGATGACCAGTCCAACGTCCGCCGGCTGCTGCAGGAATACCTCACCGAGCAGGGCTTCCGCGTGGTTACCGCGGCGGACGGGCAGAGCGCGATCTACAACGCGCGCCACGAGCAGCCCGATCTGATTTTGCTCGACATTATGATGCCCAAAATGGACGGCTACCAGTTCTTGCGCCAGTTTCGCAAAGAACGCCAGACCCCGGTGATCATCATCACCGCGCGTGAGGAAGAAACCGACGCGGTACTGGGCCTGGACCTGGGCGCGGATGACTACGTGGTCAAACCATTTCGCATGCGCGAGCTTCTGGCGCGCATCCAGGCCGTTCTGCGGCGCACCGGCAGCGCCACAGAAACGTTTGAACTGCTGCGCGAAGGGGAAATCCTGCTCGACGAACGCAATCACATGGTAAGCGTTCGCGGCGAGCCGGCGCAGTTGACGCCGATAGAGTTCGATCTGCTGGCCACGTTGATGCGTTCGCCTGGGCGGGTATTCACTCGCGGCGAACTGGTGGACGCGCTGACGGACAGCGGTTTTGCCGGGCTGGACAGCACCCTTAACGTGCATATTCGCAACCTGCGCCTGAAAATTGAATTCCGACCGGGTGAGCCGGAATACATCGAAACCGTTTTTGGTATCGGCTACCGCTTCAAGCGGCAGGCATAACGCCGATGCGCAGATCGCTCTCATTCAAGCTCATTCTGGCCTTCTTGTCGGTTGCTATCCTCTCCGCGCTGTTGATGGCGGTTTTCATTCGCCTGACCAGCGTCGACCGGCTGTCGCAGTTCCTGGTCGATCAGCAGCGCAGCGACATGGTCGAATCGCTGGCTGCCTATTACGCCAGCACCGGCTCATGGCAAAGCGTAGATCAGGATTGGAAGGAAATTGTCACCGGAACAGTGAGCGAAAGCATGCCCACCCCACCCGCTGAGGCCGAAAAGCCGCCGGACGCGGGCTATTACCCGCCGGGCAACCGCGGGCGCGGATTTTTTGGCCTGGCCGACCAGAACGGGCAGGTGCTGATTTCGGTCACCCCGCAAATGCAGCCAGGCGCGCAGTTGAGCGCTGCCGAACTGGCCAACGGCACGCCCATCACGGTGGACGGCGTGCAGGTGGGCACGCTGCTCACCGTGGCGCGCGTGGGCAGCTTTAACCCGGAAGAAGCGCTGTTCTTGCGGCGCACCAACCAGGCTATCCTGTTCGCCGGGCTGGCTGCCCTGGTGGTAGCGGTGCTGCTGGGGCTGCTGCTGGCAACCCGCCTGACGCGCCCGCTGAACGCGCTCACCCGCGCCGCGCACGAGATTGCCGGGGGCCAACTGGAGCAGCAGGTGACGGTGACCTCGCGAGACGAGATTGGCGAACTGGCAAAGGCGTTCAACACGATGAGCCAGGAAGTGGCGCGCGGCAACCAGATGCGGCGCCAGATGACCGCCGATATTGCCCACGACCTGCGCACGCCGCTGACGGTCATCGCGGGGTATATCGAATCCATGCGCGATGGCGTTCTTCAACCCACGCCGCAGCGCCTGGCCTTGATCTACGCCGAGATCGAACAACTCCAAAACCTGGTAGGCGATCTGCGCATGCTCACCCTGGCGGAAACCGGCGAACTGGCGCTGAATATTCAAGACGTGGAACCGGCTGGGCTGCTCGAACAGGTGGCGCAGATCTACCAGCATCGCGCCGGGCAGCAGGATGTGCAGCTTGGGGTGGATGTGGAGCCGGGCGTCCCGGCGCTGCGCCTGGATGAAACGCGCATGTTCCAGGTATTCGACAATCTGATCAGCAACGCCCTGCGGTACACGCCCACCGGGGGAACAATTGTGCTTCAGGCGCGCAAGTCCGGCGCCGGGGTCGACCTATCGGTGCGCGATACCGGCAGCGGCATCGCTGAAGAAGAGCTGCCCTATATTTTCAACCGCTTCCACCGCGCGGACAAGAGCCGCCACGCCGAAGAAGGCGAAAGCGGCCTGGGCCTGGCGATCGTTAAAGCTCTGGTCGAAGTGCAGCGCGGACAGGTGTGGGCAGAGTCCACCCCTGGCCAGGGCAGCGTGATCCACATGGAGTTTCCGCTGCGCCAGAGTTAGCGTTTAATTGCTCAGCGTAAAATTCTTGCCTGCGCTGCCCAGGGCGGGGCTGACCGCGCGGTAGCCGGGCCGGGCAGTAAACCCTGGTGGGGCCTCGATTCTCAGGATAAAGCTCCACAGGTTGATCTTCTCCACCCCGCGGACTTCCAACACAAAGCTGCCGTCAGGCTGGGTAGGAACGCTCTGCCCGGGGCTAACGCGCAGCACGGCAGCCGCGCCGGCTCCGCTGCTGTCGAGCACCTGACCGCTGACCAGTACGCTGGCGTCTGTCCAATTGACGGTCTGGCTGGCGTCCGGGGTCAATGTTTGCGGCGCAAAGTGAAAATACGGATGGCTGGCAGTCAGTTCGACCGGGCTGCTGGAGCGCGGCACGTCCAGCCGGAAGCTGCCGGTGGACGAAGTGATAGCAGTATACTGGCCCTGGCGAATGATCACGTTGGGCACGGGCTTCCCGCCAACGCTGACTTTGCCGGTAATCGTCACCGCGGGCAAGGCAGTAAAGCTGGCAGGCACGGCGGTTTCGTTCCCCGGCCCGAAGGCGGCAGAGGGCGGGTCGAATACATAACCGGCCAGCACCGGTTTGAGGGTTGTGGTGCGGTTGGCGGGCAGCGCCGGAGTAGCGAAAGCGCCGCCCGGCCCGGTGAGGGTGAAATCTCGCGTGCCGCTGCCGTAAACCAACTTTGCACTGATCCCATCCGGAAGACCGCTAATCTGCCCCGAAAAGACGCGCCGCACGACCGCGGCCCGAAACGCGAACGTCTGGTTGGCAGCTTTGATTGGGAAGGTATACTGCGCCGGGGTAAAAGTGTACCCCAGGGCAGAAGGCGTGAACGTATAGCTGATGCCATAGACGGCGTTATTGAAACGATAGCGCCCGTAGCGGTCGCTGGAAATCAGCGCGGAACTGCCGTCGCTGCCGTCCACCTGGACAGAAGCATTGGCCACCGGGGCCGTTCCAACTTTCAGCGTGCCCGAGAGGGTGTAGCGGTTGGGCTGCGCGTCAAAATCCTGGCCGCTGAGCGCGCCGCTCAACCGGGTGACGCGCAGGTTGACCGGCGTAAAATGATAGCCGCTTTTCACGGGGGTTAGGTAGCCGCTCACGCCTTCATCCACCAGCAGCGTGTAGCTGCCGTCCGCGGCGGTATAGGTGGAAACGCTGCCCAGCGCGATGCGGGCTGCTTCCAGCGCGCCGTCCGGCAGACGCACCTGCCCGCTAACCGGGTAGACGCGGATACCGCGCAGGGTTGTCACCCCGGCATTGGCTGTAATGGTCAGGCTGAGTTTTGCCGGCGAAAAGCGGTACTCCTCCAGAGAGGGAACCAGATAGCCCTTTGTTCCTTCGGGAATGCCGGGAATGGTATATGCCCCCCGGGCATCGGTGACGGCGGAAAAAGCACCGAACGTCATCGTCACCCCGGGCAACGCGGTGCGGCCATCTTTGGCGGTTACCTTACCGCGAATAGCGAAGACGCGCAGCGCAGTGAAATCCTGGCCGGTCACATCCGCCACCCCCGAAGCATCCGCCGCGGGCATGTTCACATGGATCAGCGCCGGCGTGAAGAGGTAACCCGCCCTTTCCGGCACCAGGTCGGCGCTGGTTCCGGCAGGCACAGACGCAAACCGGTAAACCCCGGCGGCGTTGGTCAGCGCGGTTTGCCCGTCGAACGACAGCGTCACGCCGGAGAGCGGTTTCCCTTTATAAGTGACCTTGCCGGTCAGCGCCGGGTTGGTCACCGCCAGGAACTGCCCGGTCACGTCGCTTTCATCAATATCCCCCTCCAGGCTCGGGATGAAGTGCTCCGCGGGGATAAAGCTGTCCGCGGGCGAAGTGGGCGTAATGATTCCAGAGGTGCCATGCGGTATACCGGTGAAGGCATAGCGCCCGTCTGCCCCGGTGGTAGTGCTCAGTTCGTTAAACTGCACGGTCACGCCGCTCACCGGAGCGCCGCTACCCGCGCGCAGAATCTGGCCGGCGAGCGTATAGGTATTCAACTCCGCGGTCACATCCGCAAGCGCCGTGGTAGCCGGGACCCCGGGCAGGGTAATCTCCGCCGGGCTGAAATGATACCCGGCCTTCTCATACCGGATCACCACCTGGTCGTAAGGCCCAAGGTTATAAGGAGAGTAATATACTCCGTACGAGTTTGTCGTCCATTCCGCGGTGTACGTCCCCCCGCTGGCTGGAGATACGGTAAACCGGGCTGTGACATCGCCCAATCCGGTCGCCGGCGATCCGGTTTTCACGTAGCCATAAAGCATGTACGGCGCTGCCTGCGCTCCGATCCCGATTCCTTCGTGAACGATCAGGGTGGGGGGAATGGTCATAGGCAGCCCGAAGAATTGGCAACCTGGCCGGGTGATGGTAATCCGGTAGTAGACTGGCAGCATGCCGTCGATGCTGAACTGCCCGCTCGCGTCGGTGAGAACGGAGCGCACCGGTCCCTCACTGGCAGGAACGGGCGTGAAAGTCACGTTGACTGATTCAATGCAGGTTGGCGGAGCCCATCCCTGCGGAAAAATTTCCCCCGCGATGGTGCGCGCCCCAGCCTGAACGAAATCCCACCCGGTAAGGTTGGCAGTCAACCCGCTGGCGGTGTAGCCTTCTGCCGGGGTAAAGTGGTACGCGGTCTGCACTGGCGCGGAAACCGCGATCTGCTGGTCATAAAACAACGCCGGGATCGTATAGCTCCCATCTGCGCTGGTGAATGTGGTGAAGGGCTGCCCATCCACGGTATATGCTATCTGCAAAAGCGGAACCGGTTCGCCGTCGATCGCGCGCGTAACTTTGCCTCTGATCGAATAGCGTTCAGCCTGCAGCAGCGGCGACCAGGTCTGAACCGGCGTCTCGAGCGTGATTTCAAAGGGCAAGGTCTCGCATCCTGGGTGAGAAACCGTGCCGGTATAGGTAATTGGCTCGAGGCCGGCCAGGCTGTACTCCCCGCTGGCGCCGGATACCGCGCTCAGCGGCGCTGCCAGTGGGTCGTTCAACGGCGTCAGGCTCAATACCGCCGCATCGATGCAAAACTCGCGGTCGCTGCGCACCGTGCCCTGCAGCGTGTAATCTCCCGCCTGCACCGGAACGGGTGCGAGCCAGAGGAACGCGAAGAACCCTACCAGCACCGTGAGGTATAGGCATTTCGATTTCATAGCATGGACTCCTTGGGTGGCTGCGAAACTTAAACGGTGATAACCCAACTGCCGCAGGGGTTACTCAGAAACGCATAGCATGCAAATACTCGCCAGGGAATTTTCCCAGTAGAAATACAGATTCCCCCGATGGAATGCGAGAGTCACTGATAATCATAAGCGGTGACGAGAAAATTTCTCGCCACCGCGGGTTTACAAAAACGCAAGGTTGGGGGTTATTCGGCGGCCAGCGCTTCTTCGGCGCTCGCGCCGCTCAGCAAGCCTTGCGCGGCCTGGATCTGGGCTTCGTCGCCGATCAGGCCGATGCGGTCTCCGGCGGTAAAAATAGTGGCCGACTTGGGGTTGGGGAAGACCTGGTCACCGCGGACGATCGTCACCACCGATGCGCCGGTGCGCGTGCGGATGTTAGCCTCGGCCAGCGATATGCCCACCAGCGGGCTGGTTTCGTCGATGCGGATCCAGAAGATGTCGATACTATCTACTGCCAGCAGCAGATCATGCAGCGTGCGGTGTTCGGCGTCGCTGGTAATGTCGATATTGTAATGGTCGCGGCGCACCGCTTCGGCGTATTCGTGCACTTTGCGCAGCGGGAAACCCAGTGTCAGCAGCGTGTGGTGCACCAGCTCCAGGCCGCCTTCCAGTTCGGGTTGGACAATGTAGTTCGCGCCCAGCCGTGAGAGCAGCTCAACGCCCTCTTCGCTGGCCGAACGAGAAATAATTGTCAGGTCCGGGGCGATATCACGCGCGGCGGTGACTACCAGCGCCGCCTGCGATTCATCCGGCAGGGTGCAAACCAGCGCGCGCGCCGATTCCAGGTGGGCGTGGCTGAGAACTTCGGAGTTCGCCGCGTCGCCGTAGAGTGTGGTGAGTTTGCGCTCATTGATCTGCTCAATAATCTCCATGTCCGCTTCGACGACCAGAATGGGGATCAACAGCGATTCGAGTACGGCTACCAGGTGCTTGCCTACCCGGCCATATCCGACGATGACCACGTGATCCCGAATTTTCGGGTCATCAAAGATCGGAATGGCCTTGCTCGATTCCAAACGGTTCCAGAAACGGGGCAGACGCGGCAGCCATTTTTCCATCACCGGCCCCAGCCGGTACATAAAGGGGTTGAGCGTGATCGAGATCAACGCGGCGGCCAGGATCAGCGAGTACTGATTTTGCTCCAGCAGCCCCAGCGACAGCCCGCCCTGACCAAGAATGAAGGAAAACTCACCCACCTGCGAAAGACCGATCGCTACCACCAGGAAGGTGCGCGCCGGCCGTTTGAAGAACAGCCCCATAAAGATGACGATCAGCAGTTTGCCCAATACCACCAGCGTCGAGAGCGCGGCCACCTGGCCGATGTTTTGCCACAGGAAAACCGGGTTAACCAGCATACCGACGGAAACGAAGAACAGCACCGAAAACGCCTCGCGGAAGGCAAAAACATCCGCGCCCACCTGGTGGCTGAGATGTGACTGGCTGATGATCGCCCCGGCGACGAACGCCCCCAGCGCCAGTGAAACGCCGAACAGCTCGGATGCGCCCATGGCCGTCCCCAGGGTGATAGCCAGCACGACCAGAATGAACAGCTCGCGCGACTTGGTATGCGCGATGCGCTCCAGCAGCCAGGGAATAACCCGCGTCCCGGCAAAAAACATGATCACCACGAATGCGGCGGCTTTGAGCAGGGTGACTGCCAGGCTGCCCCATTGGAAGCCTTCACCATTAACGACCAGGGCAGGCATGAGCACCAGGATCAGCACAGAAAGAATATCTTCCATCACCAGCCAGCCGACGGCTGCCTGCCCGTGCGTGGTGTTGAGCAGCGAGTTATCCATCAGGCCGCGCAACAGCACCACCGTGCTGGCAACGGAAATCGACAGGCCCAGCACAATGCCCTGCACCAGAGTCCAGCCCCAAAGCTGCGTCAGCGCCACGCCAAGGATGGTAGCCAGCGCAGTCTGGATCAGCGCGCCGGGCACGGCGATGTCGCGCACGCGCCATAACTGGCCGAAGGAAAAGTGCAGCCCGACGCCAAACATTAGAAAGATTACGCCCAACTCCGCAAGCTGCTGGATGGTTTCGACATCGCCCACAAAGCCGGGAGTAAACGGCCCAATGACAATACCAGCCAGTAAATAGCCGACAATCGTGGGCAGCCCCAACCGCCGGGCGATGATACCCCCAAAGAAGGCGACTACCAGGGCAATCGTAATATTTATTAACAGGGGTACATCGTGCATGCGCGATCAGCCTCTCATGAATTGATTACCAGATATATAGCGAAATTATGACATCATTTTCCTGCAATCACAAATTGAGGAGGTTAAAAATTATTAATCCAGAAACGAATACGTTACAATGTTGACACGAAGCGCTCGGCGCTGTTTACAATTTTCAGGAAGCCAATCGACGCATGGAAGATTTACCGTTACTGGTCAACATCACCCTTGCCCTGGTGGTAGCATTCACCGGCGGTATCCTCGCGCGGCGCATTGGGCTGCCCACCATCGTGGGGTACCTGCTGGCGGGCATTGTCATTGGGCCTTTTACCCCAGGCTTTGTGGGCGACAGCGCAACGATTGAGCAGCTGGCTGAACTGGGGGTAATCTTCCTCATGTTCGGCGTGGGACTGAATTTTTCGTTTAACGACCTGTGGCGCGTGCGTGATATCGCTATTCCTGGCGCGCTGGTGCAAATTGTTTTAGATACCCTATTGGGGTTTGCGCTCACCCGCTTTTGGGGCTGGACGGTTCCCGCAGCGATTGTGATGGGCCTGGCGATCTCCGTTTCCAGCACCGTGGTGTTGTTTCGCAACCTGATGGACCGCTCCCTGCTCAACACGATCCACGGCCAGGTAGCCGTCGGTTGGGTGGTGATGCAGGATATCTTTTCCGTGCTGATCCTGGTGTTGATGCCCGCCCTGTTTTCGCAGGGCAGTTTTGAGTGGCAGACGCTGGTGATCACCCTGGCCAAAGCCGTGGCGTTTGTGGTTGTGATCTTTTTCGCCGGGGTCCGGGCGATTCTGTGGCTGTTGGAGCAAATCGCCTACACGCGGTCTCGCGAATTATTTATCCTTGCGATCCTGGCCATCACCCTGGGCACGGCGATGGTAGCATCGGATCTGTTTGGCGTTTCGCTGGCGCTGGGAGCGTTCGTCGCCGGAGCCATTATCAGCCAGTCACATCTCAGCCACCAGGTGGGCGCGGATGTTTTTGCCTTCCGCGAGGCGTTTTCGGTGCTGTTCTTCGTTTCCGTGGGTATGCTGGTTAACCCGGCGTTCCTCTGGCAGCACGTCGGCCAGGTAGGGGCGCTCATCGCGCTGGTCATTGCCGGAAAGTTTGTCATCGTTTTGCTGATGGGGCTGTTCTTCCCCCGCCCGGCCCGCACCTTTATGGTGGTCGCTTTGGGCCTCAGCCAGGTGGGTGAATTTTCGTTCATTCTTGGCGAAGCGGGAATTTCACTCAAACTCCTGGACCCCAACCAGTACTCGCTCATCCTGGCAGCAGCGGTAGTATCCATTACGCTCAACCCGTTTCTATATCGGATGATGCCCTGGCTGGAACGCCAACTTCACCGTTTTCCGTGGTTTTGGAAGCAGTTGGAAGCCAACAAGCCTGCCCCGGAGTTCAATGAGGATCTTTTAAGCCAGCACGTGGTGATCATTGGTTACGGGCGCATCGGCCGCCATTTGGTGGATGTACTCGCCTCGCTCAACGTGCCGCTGCTGGTGATCGAGTCAGATTTCGAAGTTATCAAAGTATTGAACAAAGAAAACATCACCACGCTGTACGGTGACGCGGCCAATTCTGAAGTCATCACCCACGCCCATTTAGACCGCGCCCTGGCTCTGGTGGTCACCGTGCCGGACGAAACCTCGGCAATGATCATCGTCGCCTCCGCGCGCGAGCTGAACGCAAAACTGCCGATCATCGTGCGTTCGGCCTCCGAAGATGGCGTTCATCGGCTGGTGGAACTGGGCGCGGACCGCATCATTCACCCGGATCTGGAAGGCGGGCTGGAGATGGTGCGGCACACGCTGCTGGAAATTGGCTTTCCACTGCGGCAGGTGCACGAATACGCGGAAACCGTACGCCGCGACCAGTATGAAACCCAGATCAACACTTCCGAAGAGCGGCGGTCGCTGCAAGAAGTACTGATGGCGGCCAACTCGATTGAAATCAACTGGGTCACGCTCGATGCGGACAGCCCGATCATTGAAAGATCGCTGCTGCATGTGAATATTCGCTCCCGGTCGGGCGCATCGGTAGTGGCGCTCATCCGCGCCGGGCATCTCACCGCAAATCCCAAGTCGTCTACCGTATTTGAAGCCGGCGACCGGGTGGGCCTGATTGGCGAAAAAGAGCAGATTGAAATCGCCAGGAAGATGATGACCGGCGAGCACGCCCGGGTGAATGACGAGGAAAGCACAGCCAGCGCCAAGGAAGAAGGGTAAATAAAAAGGGGCTGTCCGGTACTTTTCGGACAACCCCTGAATACGTGCCTGACGATAAAAAGGTTAGAAGGCGCCTTTTTCAAATTCGCGCGCAACCACATCCCAGTTGACCACGCCCCAGAAGGCTTTGATGTAATCCGGGCGGCGGTTCTGGTAGTTAAGGTAGTACGCGTGCTCCCAGACATCCAGGCCGAGCACCGGGCGGTGACCGTCCATCAACGGGCTGTCCTGGTTGGCAGTGGAGTAAACCTGCAGTTTGCCGCTGCCGTCAACGACCAGCCAGGCCCAACCCGAGCCAAAGCGAGTGGTGGCGGCGGTGTTGAATTTCTCGACGAAGGCATCGAACGATCCAAACGCGGCATCAATGGCCTGAGCCACGGCGCTGGTGGGGGCTTTGGCCCCACCGGGGCGCAGCCATTCCCAGAAAAGGGTGTGGTTGGCGTGCCCGCCGCCGTTGTTGCGCACCGCGGTGCGAATACCCTCGGGAACCTGGCTGATATTGCGTAAAATGTCTTCTATCGCGCGGCCAGAAAACTCGGGGGCGCTTTCCAGGGCTTTGTTGAGATTGGTCACATACGCGGCATGGTGCTTGTCGTGGTGAATTTCCATGGTGCGGGCGTCAATCACGGGTTCGAGCGCGTTGGTAGCATAACCAAGCGGGGGAAGTTCAAATAATTGAGTCACTGTATACCGTCCTTTTGCATCAAGCGGGTTCATTTCAAACGATTTCTGTTATTACAGGTAATCATAGTCATATTCTGATCGAAAGTCAAAATGGCAGAGAGCGTTTCCGGGTGATTTTCCTTCACCCGGCTGGGTGAAAAGCCAGTCATCCGTTCTGGCAAAAGGACAGCCCCAGGCTCGACGGCCTGGGGCTGTGTTCTTTCTTGCGGCTGGCGCTACTCCACTTTGACCAGCACCGCGCGGACGACGGTGCGCCAGCGGTAGCTGTCGCTCTTCTCGTCGTAGCCCTGGCAGGTGATCAGGGTCAGCCACGGGCGTTCTTCGTGAGTAATCACATCGGTGTCCGGGTCGACCTGGGTGCGCACGCTGCGCACTTCATAGACGTATTTCTGCCCATAGGCGGTGATGACGATCGTATCACCGTACTTGAGGGTGTTCAGGTTGACGAACGGGCCGGGTTTGCCGTTGGCGTCATAGACATGCGCAGTCAGTACGGAGTTGCCGCTCCAGGTGGGGAAGGCCGTGCCTTCCAGGTAGCCCACCTGGTTGCCCAGCCAGCTCACCTGCCAGCCGCTCTTCGCCAGCGGCACGCCGACGATGCTGGTGTTCAGCTTGAGGGCGGCAATCTCCAGCTTGAGATCCTCGAGGCCCTGGTACTCCAGCCCGGCGGGCTGCTGCGGCAGCAGGGTCACCTTGCCGGGGGCAAAGCCGGTCGCGGGCAGTTCTTCGGGCAGCGAAACCGGCAAGCGCCAGGAAGCAGATGCACTGGCGGTGCGCGTCTCGCCCGGATCATCCGTATCGCCGTCACCATTGCGGTCCGAGTTCATCACCGCGGTATTATCGACCGCTTCGACACCGTTGGCCTTGCGCGTGGCAAAGCGGATAGCGATGTCATCATCGGCGACTGCCGGGTCGGTGATGCCGAAATCCGGTCCGAGCGTGCCCTGCCAGATCACGCGCCCGAGCGGGTGATCGACGGAGGGGCCTTCGTAGTAGCAGTAGGTGGTGGTGGTGTCCGGCGAGCTGTCCACGCAGGCCACGCCGTTGGTGGTGGTTCCCGTGGGGTGCGCGCCCGGAGGCAGCGGGTAGCCGCTGGGGATGCCGTCGTCAACGAAGGTGGTGCCGGTGGGGATATCATCCGAGGATACGGCGTTGACCGCCACAACGTTGGATGTGTTGATCCAGATCACCGTCCAGCGCATGATCGGCAGCCGCCGCACATCTACGGACTTGACGCCGAATGGCGGGTCGAACAGATTGGGACCAAAGCTCACCGGGGTGGGCGTATTGTTGTTACCCGGGTTGCCGTCGCCGTCGGGATCGGGGTCGGTGCCATTCTGCGAGTCATCCGTCACGCTGACGGCCGATGGGGTTTCACCAGAAGCGGTGGCGGTGTTATCAAACGGGCCGCCCGCCGCGGGTGTCACCTGCACGACCAGGGTGATGCTTCCGGATGCGCCGACTGTCAGGCTGTCTGCACCGCTCAACAGATCGGTATCGGCTGCGCCGTTGAACGCCGGGTTGACGGTGAACGTGGGGCTTACCAGCGAAACGACCGAGAAGAGCGATGGCGCGGGGAAGGTATCCGTCAGGTCGTCCGTCACCTGCAGATCACTGATCGGCAGGTTGCCGTAGTTGCGCACCAGGATTTCATACGTCACTTCGTAGACGCCAGGGGTCATTTCCACCGGGTCGCCAACCAGGCGCTTGGCCACGCCCAGCGCCGGCGCGGCGGGCAGGGTCTGGATGTGCTCATCCGGCCCGCTCACCGG
>DATCUC010000202.1:0-2348 GCA_036567625.1 Anaerolineaceae bacterium
GGTGCCGGCGGCGGCGGCGCGCGCCGACCTGGAGGCTTTTTCCGCGCAATTAGACGAACTGGTGCGCCCGGATGGAGCCTGCCCGGTGTGTGAATTGGAGCTGGAAACGCTGGCGCCGTTCAGCGCGCGGCCCTCGGCGCCGTACCGCATGGACCTGGCGCTGACCTACCGCTGCAACAACAACTGCGCGCACTGTTACAACGCGCGCCCGCGCAGCCACCCCGAGCTGGACACCGCGCAGTGGAAGCGCATCCTCGACCGCACCTGGGAAGTGGGCATTCCGCACATTGTCTTTACCGGCGGCGAGCCAACCCTGCGCGCCGATCTGCCAGAACTGATCGCCCACGCCGAGCGCAACGGGCAGATCACCGGCATTAACACCAACGGACGCAAGCTCAAAGACGCGGCGTTCGTGCAGACACTGGTCGACGCCGGGCTGGACCACGCGCAGATCACGCTCGAATCACACGACGCGGCAATCCACGACGGGATGGTGGCGGCGCGCGGCGCGTGGGATGACACCCTGGCCGGGCTGCGCAATGTGCTGCAAAACAAGCTGTATGTGATGACCAACACCACGCTGCTGCAGGTCAACAGCCCATATCTACGCGAAACGCTGCAGTTCTTAGCCAACGAGGGCGTGCCGACGGTGGGGCTGAACGCGCTGATTTATTCGGGCAAGGGTCTGACGGTAGGCAACGGCCTGCCAGAGGCCAGCCTGCCGCCGCTGCTGGAACTGGCGCGGCAAATGACCGAAGACCATAACCAGCGATTGATCTGGTACACGCCCACGCAGTACTGCCATTTTGACCCGGTGCTGCTCGACCTGGGCGTCAAGGGCTGCTCGGCGGCGCTGTACAACATGTGCGTCGAACCGGACGGCGCGGTCATCCCGTGCCAGTCGTATTACCAGCCGCTCGGCAGCCTGCTGGATGATGCCTGGGACAGCATCTGGAACCACGAACTGGCGGTGAGCCTGCGCGAACGCAAAGGGCTGCCGCAAGAATGCGCGGCGTGCGCGCTGATCAACGAATGCGGCGGCGGATGCCCGCTCTCGCGGGCCGCCGGAGCACCGGCTGCCGAAGCCGTTTACCCATTATGAGGGGATTGGAGAGCCTGATATGAACCGTATCGAATCGTTCATTAACCGCCTGTTTCCCATCCTGCGCCCGGTTCCGGCGGGGGTATATCACCGCCAGGAAACGCCCGAGGGTGAAGCTCCATACCGCCTGCACCTGCGCGTCGAACCGGACGGCAGCGGCGTGCTCATTATCAACGCCAGCACAGTGCTGCACCTCAACCAGACCGCCGCCGAATATGCGTATTACATGATCCAGGGCAAAGCCGACGCCGAGGCGGTGCAGGAAGTATCGCGGCGCTATCACGTCAGCCAGGAACAGGCCCAGGCCGATTTCAGCAGCCTGAAAGAGCGGCTGCTGACCCTGGCGGGGGAAGAAGACGTCGACCCGGTGACGTACCTGAACTTCGACCGGCTGGAGCCGTATTCGCCCAAAATCTCCGCGCCGTACCGGCTGGACTGCGCCCTCACCTACCGCACGCCCGAGGCGGGCGACGCGCCGACCGACCGCGTGCGCCGCGAACTGCTCACCGCGGAGTGGCAGCAAATTCTGGATAAGGCGTGGAACGCGGGCATCCCGCACGTGATTTTCACCGGCGGCGAGCCCACCACGCGCGCCGACCTGAGCGAGATCATCGCCTATGCCGAAAAACTGGGCATGGTGGCCGGGCTGCTGACCGACGGGTCGCGCCTGTCGGATAGCGAATATTTGCAGAAGCTGCTGAACAGCGGGTTGGATCATATCATGCTGCTGCTCGACCCGGTGGAAGACCAGGCCTGGGAAGCGCTGCGGGATATGCTGGCCGCCGACGTGCACGTGACGGTGCATCTCACCGTCACCCCGGCGAATGAGGTGGTGATGCTCACCGCGCTGGATATGCTGGCGCAGTTGGGCGTGCAGGCGCTTTCGCTCAGCACCACCAGCAGCGCGCATGAAGATATGCTGGCAGGGATCCGCCAGCGGGCCGCGGAGCGCAACCTGACGCTGGTGTGGGATCTGCCTGTGCCGTATTCGCGCTTCAACCCGGTGGAGTTTGAGCTGCACGAGGGCAAGCCGGTGCAGGAAGGCGCGGGTAAGGCGTGGCTGTACGTGGAGCCCGACGGCGATGTGCTGCCGCGCCAGGGCGTCAACCGCGTGCTGGGCAATTTGCTCAGCGACCCGTGGGAGAAGATCTGGGCGGCGCGCAAGGAGTAAGCGTGCTTTCGCCGCGCCAGTGGCATGAACGGTTTGCGCAGCAGGCGCGCTGGACGGCGCGCCTGCGCGAGTATG
>DATCUC010000203.1:0-4327 GCA_036567625.1 Anaerolineaceae bacterium
GCTGACGCGCCCAGTCGCGCGCGCCGGGCCGGATGCCTACTGCCTGTTCCAGCGCTGCCCGCCCGGCATCCACCAGCCAGTAGCCGATATGCGCTTGCCGTATATCGATCGGCTCAGTCTCAGCCTCTTGCACCGGCGCCGCCCCCTGCGCCAGTTCCAGCGCGGCCGCCGCCACGCTGCTTTCCGCGCGGCCCGACCGGAATGCAATCTCTTCGACCGCGGTGCGGTAGCGGTTGCGCGTGTCAAACTCCATGCGCGCGTAAATTCCTACCGGGTCTTGCCGCAGCAGCCGGTCGACCGGGTTGACCGCCTCAAAAAAGACTTTCCAATCCAGGTTGGAAACCTCGCGCAGCCCCACCACCGCGCTGGCTACCATTTCTTCGCAGCTCACGTCCATGCCAAAGGGCGCAATTTCCGGCCCGCTGTCTGACTGCAGCCGCATAATCTCGCGCAGCGCAAACAGGATGGATTCGATCAGCGTGTAGCGCAAGAAAATGGGCAGCGCCCACAGTTCGCCCATCGAAAGCGTCAACCGGCCCGCGGACGCGTCCGCGCTCAGCCCGTCCACCACCCGGCGCGTGAACTCCTCCAGCATTTCTTCATCCACCTGCAAGGCCGCGGCTTCCAGGTAATCTCGCGCCACGAAATACACGCGCGGGTGGCCGGCTTGCCCAAAGCGGTCAATCTTCGCCAGCCGCTTCAAATACCCTGGCGCGAGGTCCTCGCGCACCTGTTGGACCGCCTGGCGCAGGATGTAATAATTATCCAGAACCCATTCCGAGGCATATGACAGGCTTAACTCTTCCAGCGAGGCGCGCTGGAAATGCGCGTGGTAATCATCCAGCAGCTTTTCATAGCGGTCAAGTCGTTCCAGCATAGGGGCCGGCTGCGGCGCGGGGAGCGCACCAGCCAATTCCATCACCAGCCCTTCCGCTTTGCCAGCGAGGCGGCTGCTTTCTGCTATTTCGTTTTCGTTCAATTCCGGCGCGCTGCGCTCTTCATCCTGGAGAAAGCTCATCCACGACTCCCATATCTGGCGGCGGCGAGTTCGACGCGAGTGGGCCGTACCAGGGTGTGCGGGATATCCTGCAAAATCAGCACGTGACGGCTGCCGTGTTCCAGGTAATTAAGCGAAACGCTGCCGTAGGGCCATTCCGCCTGGCCGCTCTGACCGTGCGCGCAGAATACCAGCAGGTCGGCGCCTTCCTGTTCCACCAGTTCGTGAATCGCGCGCGGGATGCTGTCATTTTGCAGCAGCCGGGCGCTGCTCTTCACCGGGATGCGCCCGGTCACTTCTTCCAGATACGCGGTGTACGCGCTGCCGCTCGCCGCGGCGAACTCATCCGCCAGCCGGTTTAGCTCATTGCTTTCCGGGATCGAGGGCATTACCTCCGGGCGGCGCAGCACGTGCGCCAGCAGCACTTCGCTCTCATCCGCCTCGGCAATGCTGATCGCCACCGGCAGCGAGCACTCCGCGCGCTTTGAAAGATCAAACGGCAGCAGGATTTTCTCGTAACGCACCACCCCGGCCGGGTCGTCCAGCGCCAGGTAAGCACGCACCACCAGCAGCGGCAGGTAGATCTTTTCGGCCACCTTGCTGACCACGCTGCTGACATCCCAGCGGCTCAGACCGCTCTTGCCGTGGCTGCACAGCACCACCAGGTCCACCGCGCTGTTCTGCGCGAACTGCACAATTGCCTCCGGCGCGCGCCCTTCGAGGATCTGGTATTCCACATCCAGGCCGTCCTCGGCCAGCATCGTTTCCAGCCCGCGCAGGTACACATCCGCTTCCGCCTTTTGGATCTGCCACGACAGCGGGTCGATCAATTTTCCCCCATCCATATCGGCGGAAGGCTCCAGCACCTGCAGCAGCACCAGCCGCGCATGAAAAATCTGCGCCAGGTGCACCGCGTGCCGCAGCGCATATTCCGCCAGTTGCGAACCATCCAATGGAACCAGTATTTTCGTAAACACCAACCCTCCAAACCATAAATCCGCGCGGTAAATCCCGCCGCCACACCCCCTGGTCCAATCGCTATCGATCATAAGGCCGCCTCACCCCGCCGAGGGATGGACCCCGGCCCAGCGCCCCAATAAACATCGCATCTACATTATTATATGATAATATAGATAAACAATTCAAGTTTCCTACGCTGGCGAAAATCGACTTCAACTCCCCGCGCGGCCCCGCTCAACCACCGCTGCTTATTTCCTTGACATATTTGCATCTCCGCTTTTACCCGTTATAATTTCAGACGTGGCACACAAACTTCTTCCCCGATGGCTGCTGCTGGCCGCCCTGTTGATCTCGCTGATGCAACCGGCCGCGGCTCAGGCGTTTGCGCCGCAGGCTCAGGCCCAGGTCACCGCTTATGATCTGATCATCGCCATGAACACGCTGCGCACGTCCTACGGCCTGCCCGCGCTGATCGAAGACCCGATCATTGATGCCGTTGCTCAGAGCACGGCGGAGATTATGGCCGCCAACCAGATGTCGTGGCACATTGGTGATGTTTCCGGCCGCATCCAGTCCGCCGGGTATGGCGGCGGAGCCAAAGTGTGGGCGACTGAGAACTTCGCGGCGGGCAACATGAGCATCGACGAGATCATGGTCGTCTGGTCGGATGATTCACATATGATCCCGGCCGTCAACCCGGCTTACTGCCATGTGGGCGCGGGCATCGCCCAGGCCGCCAACGGCATGTACTACTATGTGCTGCAGGCCGCCTATACTTCCGCCAATGCCTGCGGCGAATACCGCTCGCCCAGCAGCCTGCCTACCCAGTCGAGCAGCAGCAACAATCAGAACCGGCCCAGCACCATCTCGCAGTTGATCGTGCCGGTGAAAATCGCCACGCCCGACGCCAGCGGCAAGATATTCCACGTTGTCGAAGCCGGTCAGTCCTTCTGGGCCATCGCCGTGGCCTACCAGGTAACGATCAAAGATATCGAAACCTGGAACAATATCTCCAAAGACAGCAAGCTGCAAATCGGGCAGAAGTTGTTTATCCCCAGCAAAGACACCGCCGGGTATGCCACACCCACGCCCATCGGCATGATCCAGCCCGCCAAGCCCGACGCGGACGGGAAAATCATCCACACCGTGGCGCTCTACAACACGCTCAGTACCATCGCCACGGCCTACAACGTCACCGTGGAGAATATTCTTTCACTCAACGGCTGGCAGTTAGACTGGCCGCTGCAGATCGGGCAAAAGCTAATCATCGACCCCGGAAACGTGACCCCCACGCCTACCCCGCGCCCGCTGACGCCCATCGAGCGCCTGACCCCTGCCGCCGATGGGCGCTACTATCACACCGTCAACGCCGGAGAAACGCTGTCGTGGATTGCCGGGTACTATCAGGTCAACCTCAACGACCTGATGGCCTGGAACAACCTGAACGCCGCTTCGATCATCAAACCGGCTGACAAGCTGCTGCTGCAGGTGACGCCCCCGGCCACCATCACCCCTACGCCCGAACCGGCCACGCTGACGCCCACCGTCACCATCACCCCCAGCCCGACAAACACGCTGCACCCCACCGTCACTGCCGTGCCGCCCACCCCTACCCCGCAGCCGCTGGTCGAACTCAACGCCAACACCTACGTGGGCCTGACGATCGGCGCCAGCGTCATCCTCGGGCTGTTCCTGGTGATCTTCTTCTCAAGAAAACGCGCCGGGTAAATCCATCCCGCGCGGTGATTTTCTGGCCGGCTCTTTGCGCTGGAGCAAAGAGATCATTGGTGATTCTTCTATAATAAAATCACGCCAGAAGCCTCGTTCCCGCCCGCGCGGCAATTGCAGCGGCAAACCCTCTGGCAATTTTCCGATATCCATAAAACTTGATAAAGGTGGGGAGACCGTATGCTGAAACCATATCGCATTGTCCTTGTCCTGGTTTTCTTAATGCTGGCATTGGCCGCCTGCAGCCCGAAAGCTGTTGAACCCCCCGCGGCGGCTCAGCCCACGCAAGCCAGCCAGCCCGGCCTGTACGACAAAGAACTGGCCGTGCAGGCGTTTCAAAAAGGCGGCTGCACGGCTTGCCATGTCATCCCCGGCGTGCCGGGCGCGGTCGGCACCATCGGCCCCGACCTTTCAGCCATCGGTGAAGAGGCCGAAGACCGTATCGAAAGCGGCGAATACACCGGCGCGGCCAAAGACGTGACCGGTTACCTGCACGAAGCCATTGCCAACCCCGACGCCTTCATCTCGCCCAACTGCGGCGGCAAACCCTGCCAGAAGGGCCTGATGCCCGCTTCGCTGGTCGAGGCGCTCACCTCAAACGAGCTGAACGCAGTGGTGAACTACATGGCCGAATTGGATGGC
>DATCUC010000204.1:0-4326 GCA_036567625.1 Anaerolineaceae bacterium
CACGGCTGTGCCTACCGGCATCCCGCTGGAACCCAGCGCCACGCCGCAGCCCACGCAGACCCCCGCGCCCACGGAGACCTTCGTGCCTTTGGGACCCTCGGTGCAGACCCAGCGCGAGCGCATCCAGCAGCAGGTCGCTGACTTGCGCGGCCTGCCGGTGCAAACCAGCGTGCCGTTCAACATCGTTTCGCGCGACCGGGCGGACCGCTACCTGCGCAGCGAGTATGTCACCGCAGAATTCAGCCAGGAGAGCGAGCGTGAACGCCTGGTGCTGGCCGCGCTTGGATTGGCCAGCCCGGATTACGATACCGTCACCAACCGGCTCAACCGCATGGTCGACGGCATGGGCGGATTTTACACGCTGGATCACAAAGAAATCTTCGTCATCGGGCTGCGGTTTGGGGCAGTGGAGAATTATATCTACGCGCATCAATTCACCCACGCCCTGCTCGACCAGAATTATTCCACCGCGCAGGTGATCAACGGCGCGGGCTGCGCCGCCAACAGCGAACCGTGCATCGCCATGCAGGCCATGGTGGAAGGCGACGCGCAACTGCTGATGACCGAATGGTCGCGCAAGAATGCCAACACCAGCGATTATCGCGACATCCTGCTCTTTCGCCCGGCATCCCTGGCGCTGCTGGAACAAAACCCGCCGCAGTTCGCCACCGAAAACGCCGCCTTTGGCAGTGAGCGCGGCCTGAAATTCGTCAACTACCTCTACAACCTGGGCGGCTGGAAGTACGTGGACAAGGCCTACGCCAACCCGCCGCAAACCAGCGAGCAGATCATGCACCCCAAGAAGTACGTCAACGGCGAAGGCGCGCTGCCGGTGCAGCCGCGCCCGCTGCGCGAAGCGCTGGGTGCGGAATGGCAGATCGCGCGCCAGAATGTGCTCGGCGAGTGGTACACCTACCTGCTGCTGGGCTTTGGCGTCGACCCGTCTACCCAGCTTGACCCTGACCGCGCCTCCACCGCGGCGGCCGGTTGGGGCGGCGACAGCCTGACCATGCTGCAAAACACCAGCAGCGGAGCCGGCGCGCTGGCCGTCCACTGGGCCTGGGATGATGAAAAAGAGGCCGGCGAGTTCTTCCCGGTGCTGTTCCAATATATGAACGAACGCTACCGCGGCGCGCGGCTGGATAACATCATCGGCGAATGCTGGGCCAGCGCGGATCAGGTGAGCTGCATTTACCTGCAGGGCAACCAGACCCTCTGGCTGCAAGCCCCCGACGCGGCCACGATTGACGTGATGAAAGCGCTGTACCCCGAATTTCCGTAAAGATGCCGGGCAAGGCATGTTACAATTCCGTCTATGAAAGACGGACGCTATCAAATCTTGTTGACCAACGACGACGGAATTCAGTCGCCGGGTATCTGGGCTGCCGCCGAGGCGCTCTCCAAATTGGGTTTTGTCACCCTGGCCGCGCCGCGCGACCAGGCTTCTTCCACCGGACGCAGTATGCTGCTTACCTCAGACGGGCGCATCCATTCCAACACGCTGCGCATCGGCAACCAGGACTGGCAGGCTTACGCCGTGGGCGGCACCCCGGCGCAAACGGTGATGCACGCCGTGCTGGAAATTATGAAAGACAACCCGCCCGACCTGGTGGTTTCGGGCATCAATTACGGCGAGAACGTGGGCGATATCATCACCATCTCGGGCACGGTCGGCGCGGCGATGGAAGGCGCGTCGCTGGGCATTCCCTCGATGGCCGTCTCGCTGCAATTGACGACCGACGACTTTTTCAACTACTCCACCAGCGTGGATTTCAGCGTGGCGGCGCATTTCACCCGGCGGATCGCGGAACTGATGCTCAAGCATAAGCTGCCCAAGGATGTTGACCTGCTGAAGGTGGAAGTTCCCGCCGAAGCCACGCCCGAAACGCCCTGGCGGCTCACCCGGCTGGCGCGCCACCGCTACTACCGCCCGGCGGTGATGCGGAAAGGCGGTTGGGAAGAAGAAGGCGCGTTTGGCTTCAAGATTGACGTCAAGCGCGGCGACATCAGCCCGGATTCCGATATCTACGCCCTGCTGTTCGACAAAGTCGTTTCGGTCACCCCGCTGAGCATGGATATGACCTCGCGCGTTGATTTGCAGGATTTGGAAAATCAACTGCGGAAGTAGAGATCAACTTTTAAACGGGTGTTTCACTCAGATGGAACAGGTACCGGTTCCGTCTGGTTTTCTTTGCTGCTTGACGGATGTACGCCAATGGCGTATAATCATCGCAAGGTACATCATTATGGTCATCATCGAAACCTCAATATTCACGCGCCAGGTTCAACAACTGATGCGCGATGAAGAGTATCGTGAGTTGCAGAGGGAATTGGTAAACTACCCGGCAATGGGTGCCCTGATCCCAGATGGCGGCGGCCTGCGAAAACTCCGTTGGCCAGGCCAGGGACACGGAAAACGCGGCGGTTTGCGAATCATTTACTACTGGGCAATTTCCCAGGAAAAAATATTAATGTTATTTCTGTACGCGAAGAACGTTCAGTCTGACCTGAACGAAACGCAGTTGAAGGTATTGCGGACAATGATTAAGGAGGAGTATCCATGAACGAAGAACTTTTTGCCGAACTTGTCGCCAGCGTGAAAGAAGGCGGAGCAATTCTGCGCGGCGAAAAGGAACCGTCGCGGATATTTCAACTTGAACCGATGGATATTCGAGCGATCCGGGATGGGTATCAGCTAACTCAGGAGCAGTTCGCGGCGATGCTGGGGATTAGCGTGCGCACGCTGCGCAATTGGGAACAGGGCCGGCGCATTCCTGAGGGCCCGGCAATGGTGCTTCTGCGCGTGGCTGCCCGTCATCCCGAAGCGGTATTGGATACCGTCAAAGCCATTGGTACCCAGGTATCGTAGCAGAATCAGCCGTTCTGAAAATGAAAACGCGAAGAATCTTTTTCATTCTTCGCGTTTTCATTGCCCTGCGGGTCGCTATTTCGGGTTTTGGGTTTAGACCGCAAAGCGGATGTTCAAAATATCGCCGTCCTTGACGATGTACTCTTTGCCTTCGACGCGGAACTTGCCCGCGTGCTTGACTTCGTTCATTCCGCCCAGGGTGATCAGATCATCGTAAGCCACGACCTCGGCGCGGATGAAGCCCTTTTGCAGGTCGGTGTGGATCTCACCCGCCGCTTCCGGGGCAGTCGCGCCGCGGTGAACCGTCCAGGCGCGCACTTCGTCGGGGCCAACGGTGAAGAACGACATCAATCCCAACAGATCATACGATAGGCGGATCATGCGGTTCAGGCTGGGCTCCTGAATGCCGTACTCCTCCAGGAACATGCTCATTTCCTCCGGGGCAAGCTGGGCAATATCCATTTCCAGGCGGCCCATCAGAGAGACGAGCTGGCTGTGCTGGTGCGGGTAATCCAGCTTCGCTTCCGGCTGGCCTTCCGACAGGTTGAACACCACCAGCACCGGCTTGCGGCTGAGAAAACCAAAGCCCGAAAGGATTTTTTCATCTTCAGCGGAAAGAAACACGTCGCGCAGCGGAATTTCCTGCGCCAGCGCCTCGTGCAGGCGGTCAAACAGCGCGGCCTCGCGCTCGATGGTGGCCTTATCGCGCCCGGCGCCTTTCTTGCGCTCTTCCACCAGGCGTTCCTGCTTGCGCTCCACGGCGATCAGGTCGTTCAGCACAAACTCGCTGTCCATCGCGGCGATATCGCGCGCCGGATCAATGCTGCCGCTGGGGTGGGCCACATTTTCGTCGTCGAAAACGCGCACCACGTGGATAAACCCATCCATCTGCGTCAACTGGTTGAGCAGCGTGCCGGAGATGCCGCTCTTCGCGGCGCTGCCGTCTAACCCGGCGATATCGGCGTAGGTTACTTTGGCGTAGATCGTCTTCTTGGGCTTGAACATGCCCGAGAGCGTATCCACGCGCGGGTCGGGCACATCTACCACCGCGGTATGCACTTCCATGCGCCCGCTCATCCCGGTCGGCTGCGTGCTGCGGGTGAGGGCGTTAAACAGAGTGGTTTTTCCAGACTGGGGAAGTCCAATGATTCCTAAACGCATAGCCGGCTCGTACCTTGACCCTTCGCAAATTTGTGGATATACTCAACGTACGGTTGAGGGATTACCGTTGAGCATTTCCAGTATACCTTAAACCAGCCGAAGTGGCGGAACAGGCAGACGCGCACGACTCAAAATCGTGTTCCGTGAGGAGTGTGGGTTCGATTCCCACCTTCGGCACACCAGAAGAGACGCACACCGCGTCTCTTTTTTGTCAGCTACAACCCCAAATTGCCAAAGCCCTTCTCTCGGGCAAAGTCGGCCGGGGCGCGGCCGTCGCGGGTGCGGGCGGCAGGGTC
>DATCUC010000205.1:0-1659 GCA_036567625.1 Anaerolineaceae bacterium
GGCCGAAGCGCGGCCCGGCCGGGAGCATTTGCAGGCAGGGGGCGCCGGTTCCTGGCCGCCCCCAGGTCGAAGGCTCGGGCTCATCCGAATCGATGCGGAAGATTACCCGCGCCTGCGAAGGCGACACATTATTCACCGGGCGAATTTCAATCGTCACCCGCCCGCCAAAGCGGTATTCGCGGCGGCCCATGCGGCTGTTGGCAGTCATCAACCGGCGCAGCATGCGCTCCGTCCACTGCTGGACGATGCGCCCGGCGATGGGCTGGTAATTGTGCGCGTAATTCTCCTGGTTGACCTCGACGATAAACCGGTTGGGGACAATCTTGGTATAGTTCACGTCTTCAAGCACGCTGCTGCTGGAAAGCATCAACCCCGCCAGGTCATTGCCAACGTCCGCGGGGCGCATTTCGGCTGCGCCAAACGGCCAGCCGCGGCGCAGGATGCGCACCTGCCAGCCGCGCCCTTGCGCGCTGCCCTGGGGTATCTCTTGCGGCCAATCCTGCTGTCCCATTCCCACCTCTTCTATCGCACCAGCTCGACGGCGATCAGCGTGTCGCCCACCTGTATTGTATCACCAGGCGCAAGGCGCTGTTCGCGCAGCGGCTTGCCGTTCAGCTTTGTGCCATGCAGGCTGTCCAGATCGCGCAGAAACAACCGCCCGCCGCGCTCAAAGATCTCGGCGTGCTGGCGCGAGACTTTGCGATCCGGGTCCAGGTCGAGCAGCACCCCCTCCCCGCGCCCGATGCGCGCCGGCAGCATCGACAGTTCTACCGCGCGCCCGGCGGCCGGCCCCTGGGTGATTACCAGCCGTCCAAAGCTGGGCTGTGGATGCGGCACAGGCGGCTGACCGGCAGCCGAAAACAACTGCGGCGTTGGGCCAAAGATGGACGGCGTGCCGATCTGCGGGTCTGTTGCTTCGCGGTACAGCGAGGCATCGCTGCGGGGCACGGCGACGATAAAAGCAAACGCCCGCGCCAGCAGATAAATGCCCGCGCCCACAATGGGCAGGGCCACCGCCAGCGCGGCCCAAAACAGCCGTTCAACGCGTGGCAGCCGCCGCGCGCCGCTGGCGCCCCACACCATCAGCACCGTCAGCACCCACACGGCAAGGAACACCAGCAGCCCAACGATGGTTATGATCACAGTTCGGTTCATCGACCGCCAAATCTCTCCGAGTAGAAAATCGAAAATTTATCCTACCCGATGATTATACCGGATGGAAAGGTAATGGACAAAGCAAATCCGGCGCGGATGTACCTTATGCCAGCGCTCTCGCCACCCGGCTGCGGATGCCCGGTTCAGGCAGCGCTCCGACCCAGCGGTCGATGATCTTGCCGTCCTTGACGATCAGCATAGTTGGAATGCCCTGCACGCCAAACTGCTGCATGGTGACCGGGTTCTCGTCCACGTTGATCTTAGCAATCTTCACCCGGCCGGCCATCTCTTGCGCCAGGCGGTCGAGCACCGGGGCCACGCTGCGGCACGGGCCGCACCACGGCGCCCAGAAGTCAACCACCACCGGCAGGCTGGACCGCAGCACCTCCTGCGAAAAACTGGCATCAGTCACATTGAGCGGGCGGTCCGCGGTGGCCTGCGCGGCGCGCGGAACATCCGGGTTGGGGCGCGGCCCTTTGCCCAGCAGATAGCGCGCGTGCGCTT
>DATCUC010000206.1:0-13671 GCA_036567625.1 Anaerolineaceae bacterium
CTCGCGGATGCGTTTTTTGCGATCCGCGGTCCACAGACCCCCACCCAGGTTTTCGCCCACCAGGTTGATCACCGCGCCGGCGCCGTCGACCACCTGCCCCCAACCCGCGGGGCTATCCAGATTCCAGCCCACCGCCTGAGCCCCGACAGGCAGCCGCGCCTGCTCCGGGCGGCGGGTGAGCACGATAACCTGATGACCATCCGCCAGCAAAACGCGCGTAAGCGCTGTTCCAATGAAGCCGCTGCCGCCAGCGATCACAATCCGCACTGTGTTCCTCCCGAGAATGTCGCATGAAGATCAAATCAGAACTGCGAACGCGAGGAATTCGCCGGACGATGGTCACCCGTTGTCTTCGATTTTCCTCAATGCTATAATCACATAATTGGAGCCACTATGCAAGAAGCAGTACTGGTTTTGAACGCCAACTTTGAGCCGATCCACATTTGCAATATGCAGCGCGCGATGGGTCTGCTGCTCAGCAACAAGGCGACCCTGGTGCTGGATGGCCGCGGCATTGTGCGCACCATCAATCGCAATTATCCTCGCCCGTCAGTGATCCGACTGGAAAAGATGATCAGCCGCCCGCGGCCACGGATTAAGCTGACCCGGCGCGAGATTTTGCGCCGCGACAATTACACCTGCCAGTACTGCGGCAAGCATACCACCGACCTGACGGTTGACCACGTGATTCCGCGCCACCTGGGCGGGCCGCATGCCTGGAGCAACCTGGTGGCCGCCTGCCCCACCTGCAATCACCGCAAGGGCGGGCAGCGCCTGGAAAAAGTGGGGATGCGCCTGCTGCACCTGCCCAAAGAGCCGCCGGCTACGGCGCGCTATATCTTTGGGCGCAACCCCCAAGATTTTGCCGAGTGGGAGCCTTTTCTGAGCGGCTGGTAAGCCTAATCCAATGCGATGCGCATCAGATCCTGAGCCAGCGTCACCGGCCCGTTGAACTGGCCGGCAGCCTGCGCCACCAGCGTTTCCGGCGCACCGCCCACGGATTTGGGATGGTAATGCACCAGATACAGCGCTTTCGCCCCGGCTTCGCTGGCGATGACCCCGGCCTGTTCAGCGGATGAATGGCCAAGCGTGGCCCCGGCTGCCTCGTGAATGAGCACATCCGCGCCCTGGGCCAGCCGCACGACTGCCGGGTCGGGTTCGGTATCGCAGGAATAGGCGGCAGTTTTCGCCTGGTGCGGGAATTCAAAGCGCAGTCCGAGGGTGGGCAGCAGGTGCTTGACCGGCGCGCTGACCACGCGCAGATCAGGATTCTCCAGCAGCAGCACCCCTTCAGCTTCTTCCACGCGGTGATATTCGACCGGGAAGAAGTTAGGCCAACGCCACCACTCGTAAAGTTCCATCATTTTTTCCATGCGGTCCAGCGCGTGAGACAGACCGTGCAGGCGCACCGGTTCGCGGCGGCCCAGCAGCCACATGTCCATCAACAGAATGGGCACGCCGGACACATGGTCGGGATGAAAATGGGTGAGGATGATATCATCGATGCGTGTGGGGTCAATGCCGGCCTGGCGCAGGCGAGCAATGGTGTTGCCGCTGGCATCCACCAGCAGTACGCGTTCCGCGCAGGTAACCGCCAGGTAGGTATTCTCGTGTTCGCCGTCGGCCACTGCGCCGGCTGTTCCTAAGAAGATGATCTGTGCCATGTGCTATGCTCCTCCAACCCACCGCTTTGAGATTATCCGCCAAATACCATCAAGGCCACGCGCGGGGTGACCCAGGCCTCAATCGCCGCGGCGATCAGCAGCAACGGCACTACCAGGCCTAACATCACCCGCGCAAAGTCGGCTAATGAAATCATGCACTGCTCGCCCAGCGACCGCCCGCCGCTGCCAGAGGCCAGCGCCGCGCCGCCTTTGAGAATAGCCGCGGTTGCCAGGATGGCCGCCGGGATTTCGATGATGCCGTGTGGCAAAATGAAACCGATCAGATAACTGCCAGCGGGGATGCCGGTGGCCACGACCGACGCGGAAACATACCCGGCCAGCACCAACGTTAGAATGATGGGAAGCGTGCCCAGAATGCCAAAGGAAACCGCGCCGAGCGCCAGCGCTATGAGCATGGCGCGCACGTTCTGCCACCAGATACTGACTACCGGGTGATAGTCAAACAGCGGCCACTGGTTGGCGAGGTCTTGCAGCTTGCTGTTTTCGCTCATCAGCGTTTGCTGGAACTGGGGGGCGTCCATCGTCTGCATCAAGCGCACGCCGATGATGACCGCCGCCACGGCCAGCAGGGTAACCAGCAGCGTGGGAATGCCCAAACCGCGCAGGGTGCGGGCCACCTCATGCAGATACCAGTCCCAGGCAGAGGTAGCGCCGCCGCGGAAATATTGATAAAACACGCGCCACAGTTCGCGCAAATTCAGGCTGTCAAGATCGCGGTTGAGCAGTTCTTCGCGGCGAAAATGCGCCAGACCCACGCGCACCAGCAGCACCGTGAGGGTGAGCACCCCAAAAAGCGCCCACCACAGGGTGGTCGATTTGCCCCAGAAAATCACCATGCTTTCGCCCTGCACCAGCAGCGCCATGGGGATGACGATGAAACTGGCGAGCAGGTTGGCGGAGCGCACACTGGTTGCCTGGGTGGAAACCACAATCGCCGCGGAAACCATCATCACCGCCTGCACCACCGTCAGCAGGTAGATCTGGGCGATCATCTCGCCCGCGGGCAGCGGAATGCCGCGCCAGACGCAGCCCAGCAGGTAGACGGTCATGCCCAGGCAGCCGCCAACCACCGGGGCGCAGGCCGCGGCGATCAGCTTACCCAGGTACAGCTGGCCGTCTTTGAGCGGGCTGTTGAGCAGCGGCTCAATCGTGCCGCGCTCTTTTTCGCCCACAAAGGATTCCAGGGCGAGCGCCAGCGATACCGAAATGGGGAAGAAGCCGACGATCATCAACAGAAACGGCACCATCGAATCAGCCAGGATGCCCACGCCGTAGGAGCGCAGCATACCGACAATTTGATCCGCGGTGAAATTCATGATGAAGGGAAAGACAAAAGCCAGGAACAGCACGGGGAAGATGATGCGCCAATCGCGCATCTGGTCGCGCAGTTCGCGGCGGGTGATCACGAGCGCGGAGGGCAGGTCATGCAGCATGGGGTGCCTCCGGGCGAGTGAAACGGTTGACGGCTTCGATATACGCCGATTCGAGATTTTGGGTTACTTCTTCAAAGGCCACCATTTCGAGCGGCCCCGACAGCATCTGGCGCAGGAGCAGTGGATTGCTCAGCACGGGGTCATCTACGGTAAAGCGCATCCACTCCGCGCCGCGCTCAACCAGGCGCACGCCGGGCGGCAGCGTGGGGGTCCAATCGCCTACCGGATGGGCAAACCGTGCCTGAAACTGGCTGGGCCCAAGCAGATCGTGCAAGAATTCGGCTTTATCACTCTGGTAGAGGATGCGGCCCTGGCGGATGACAGCGATGTGATGCGCCAGCAGTTCGGCTTCATACAGGTTGTGGGTACACAGAATGATCGTGCGGCCTTCGCCGGCCTGCTTGCGGATGGCATCGCGCACCACCAGGGCGCTTTCCGGGTCCATCGCCGTCGTCGGCTCATCCAGCAGCAGCACCGGCGGATCGTGCACCAGGGCGCGGATCAGCGCCAGTTTCTGGCGCATGCCGCGCGAGTAGGTTCCCAGGCGGCGGCCGCGCGCACCGGCCAGGCCAAACTGTTCCAGCAGCGCGGCGCTGCGGGCGCAAATTTCGGCGGGGGTCAGGCCGTAAAGTTCGCCAAAGAAATTCAAATACTCCTTGGCGGTCATGCGCGCGTACAGGCCGTGCTGCTCGGTGAGTACGCCGACTCGCGCGCGCACTTCGCGCGGATGGGTGACAACATCATACCCGGCCACCCAGGCGCTGCCGGACGTGGGCCGCAGCACCGAAGAAAGCATGCGCACGGTGGTGGTCTTTCCGGCGCCATTTGGCCCAAGAAAAACCAGAACCTGGCCCGGCTGAACAGAAAAGCTCATGTCAGCCACGGCCAGGAAATTCTCAAAGCGTTTGGTCAACTGTTCTGCAACAATCATAGCCGGTCTTATCTCCCCTGAACTCTCACGGCGTCAGAATTGTTACGGCACATCATGGGATGTTACTCTTCGGGTGTTTCTCCTGCGGGTTCGCTGGTTTGCGGCGATAAATCTTTGGAGCCGAACCGGTGCCGGATGAAGAGCAGCACAGCCGCGATGACGGCAATGACTGCCATTAACGTCTGATTAAAATTGATCCCGCCCACCTGGGCCGCGTCGAGCCGCAAAAATTCCAGCAGAAAACGCCCAATCGGGTAGATGACCAGATAGGTAAGGAAAATGTCGCCGGGTTTAAGGCGCGCAGCGAAGCGTTTGCCCAACCAGAGCAAAAAGCCCATGTTGGCCAGGTTCCAGAGAACCTCGTAGAAGAACAGCGGGTGGTAGTAAGCCACATCGCTCAGTTCGGGCAGGCGGTGCGCCTCGTCAATGAAGATCGCCCAGGGCAGGTTGGTCGGCGCGCCGTAGATTTCCTGATTGATGAAGTTACCCCAGCGGCCAACAGCCTGCGCCAGCGCAAGGCCCGGGGCGATCAGATCAACCCAACGGAGAAAATTGATCTTGCGTACGCGCGCATAAATATACAGCGCAATAGCTCCACCGATTACCGCGCCGGGGATACCGACGCCGCCTTCCCAGATGGCGATGGCCTTGAGCGGGTGGGTCAGATAGTACCAGGTGGTAATGCCGCGTTCGACCATCGAAGGCGGGGGGGTGAAGATGTGCCATAAGCGCGCGCCGATGATGCCGCCAATCAGCAGCCAGGGCAGCATATCCCAGACCAGTTCGGCGTTTAAACCCTTGCGGCGCGCCTGCCAGTCGGTTAAGAAGGCAGCGGCCACCGCGCCAAGCATGATCAAAATCCCGTAATAGGTAAAGTTAAACGGACCGATGTGAATTCCAGGGTACATAAGTGCTATCCTTTGCGATGCTCTACTTCGTTATTGGTAGCCATTACCCGAACGGGCAATGCGGCGAATATAGTAAATCCGTTGAAAGGCGGTAAAATTCGCCAAAATGGCCAGGATCCAGAGTGCAATCATCGGTTGGTTGAAGACCAGGCACGGAGCCACTACCAGATAGCGCTCAACACGGGTAAGAACACCGATCTTAATTTGAAAATTCAGCCCTTCGGCGCGAGCCTTGACGTACGAAACCATTATCGAACCGGCGGCGGCCAGATACAGCAATACACATGCCAAAATATTACCCTGATTAAGGAAGTATATCAACAACCCGCCGAGGATGACCAGTTCCGAATAGCGGTCGGTGACGGAATCGACGAATGCGCCGAAGCGCGAAGACTCGCCGCGCAGACGGGCCATGGTTCCATCCAGCGCATCAATCGGGCCCATGATGAGGACGATAATGCCGCCGAGGGTGATATGACCGGTTGCAAGAAAGTACGCGCCAACCACATTTCCGGCAAGGCCCAGAATGGTGACCGTGTTGGGATACAAACCGATGCGGTTGAGGAAAGCTGCAATTGGATCCAGAATGCCCTTGAAACGCAGGCGCAATATATCAGTAAAGGTCATTGGATTCTTATCGGCAGCTCGGTCCACGGTGTTACGCTCACTTTCTCGGTTATATAAATGTGTTTCTTCTATGCTATCTTACGCCAGCCAAACTGTCAAGCAGGGTTATTCTTCTTCGCCGTCTAAATCGCCGGCATCTTCATCGCCGTCATCCGGCGGCAGCAGGACTTCACGCTCGCGGCCACCCACTTGCACCGGCCCAACCACGCCCAGATCTTCCAGTTCGTCCATCAAGCGGGCCGCACGCGGGTAACCAATCCGCAGCCGCCGCTGGAGCATGGAAGCGCTGGCGCGCTGCGTCTGACGAACGATTTTCGTGGCCTCTTTGACCAGGGCGTCACTGTTTTCGTCACCATTACTTTCCACCAGGTCTTCCCAGGGCGAAAGCGGCGCGCCTTCCGCGGGGGGCAGCATTTTCTTCCAGAAGTTGACAACCCGGTCGACCTCCTGATCGGTGACGAGCGCGCCCTGGGCGCGCTGCGGCGTGCCTTCTTCCGGGTTGAGGAAGAGCATATCCCCACGCCCGAGCAGGGTCTCCGCGCCGTTGGTATCCAGGATAACGCGGCTATCAATGGATGAGGCCACGGTGAAGGAAATGCGCGCCGGGAAGTTGGCCTTGATCAGGCCGGTGACGACATCGGTACTGGGGCGTTGCGTAGCCACGACCAGGTGGATACCGGTCGCGCGGGCCATCTGCGCCAGGCGCACCAGGCTGTGTTCGGTCTGTTCCGGCGCCGACATCATCAGGTCGGCCAGTTCGTCGACCAGCACGACGATGCGCGGCAGTGTGGGTTGGCCGCGGCGTTCCATTTTGCGATTGAAGGTCTGCAAATCGCGGGTGTGCGCGTCTTCCAGCAAGCGGTAGCGGCGGTCCATTTCCATCAGCACCCAGCGCAGGGCGGCCAACATGCGCTCTAACTGCACTTCGACCTTGCCGAGCAGGTGCGGCAAGCCGTTGAAGCGCACCAGCTCGACCATCTTGGGGTCGAGCATAATCAGCCGCAAATCATCGGGCGTATTATTGAACACCAGGCAGGCAGTCAGCGCGGCAATGCACACAGATTTGCCCGAGCCGGTGGTACCGGCGATGAGCATGTGCGGCATGCGGCCCAGGTCGGCGGCCACGGGCTGGCCGGAAACATCCTGGCCCAGGGCGATTGCCAGCGGAGAGTTGATGCGCTGGTAGACGTCCGATTCGAGGATGGGGCGCAGGCGGACAATGCTGCTGCGCGAATTGGGCACCTCAATGCCGACAAACGACTGGCCGGGTACCGGAGCCTCAATGCGCAGGCGTTCGGCAGAAAGGGCCAGCGCCAGATCACGCGCCAGCGCGGATATCTGCGAAACGCGTACCTTCTGGCGCGAAACTTCGCCTTCCGGGGTGGTCTTTTCAATATAACCCGGTTCCACCGCGTACTGGGTGACGGTGGGGCCGATGCGGTAGCCGGTCACGCGCGCGGGCAGGCCAAATTCAGCAAGCGTATCTTCCAGCCGCCTGGCGGTGTGGTGAATGGTGGCCTGATCGGGACGCTCAATCGTCTCTTTGAGCAGCAGGTTGAGCGGCGGCAGCTTGCGGCTGCGCTGCGCAGCGGTCACGGGCAGCGCGGCTTCTTCGGCGGGCGGGCCTTTGGG
The DNA here is from genome assembly GCA_036567625.1 of Anaerolineaceae bacterium. Taxonomy (GTDB): domain Bacteria; phylum Chloroflexota; class Anaerolineae; order Anaerolineales; family Anaerolineaceae; genus CALDSL01. Next base: position 7,217 of record DATCUC010000206.1, read on the forward strand.
CAGCGGCATTTGCTGCGAAACTTCCTCATCCGGGGGCAGAACGGGTGCGGGGGCCGGGGTTTCGACCTCGGGGCCGGCCATTTTCTCGGCCCACTCGCCCAGCCGGTGGAAAAGGCCCAGCGCGGCGGCCAGGAAGAGCATCAGAAGCAAGCCCAGCAGCACATGCATGGCCCACACCGGAATGAAGGTTTGCAGCAGCGCCGCCAACCCCCAGCCCACGCGGCCGCCATCCAAACCGGCGCGGGCGCGGTCGAGGGATATGCCGCCAATGACCGCCATTAAGGTGATGGCGGTAAAGAAGACGCCTTCCCAGGCCAGCACGCGGCCCAGGGCAAACCCGCCGGTCTGCTGGTCACGCCGCCACAAGAGGCGCAAGCCCAACAGACCCAGCACCACCGGCACGGCAAAGCGCCCCCAGCCCAGCCAGGTGCTTAAAAAGGCAACCCAGGGCGAGAGGAAAAAGCCCTGGGTGAGCGCGAACAGGCCAAAAATGGTGAGCAGAGCAGCGGCAACGAGCGCCACGCCGGCAATATCGCGCCCAAACCGACCGAAACGCAGCGAGAAGCTTGCCAGCCCGTCGAGCATGCCGGGTTGGGGCGTTTCGGGCGGCGGCTCTACCGGGGAAGGTTTTTCAGCCTGGTCTCGTTTCGACGAATTGGACGCGCGGCTCATTTATTCGATGGCTACCAGTCCCAGCCCCAGGCGGCGGCGCTCTGCTTCAATGTGCAGGATGCGCACGCGCACATGCTGGCCAGGTCGCAGGTAATGCTCCAGGGACTCGTCTTCGGGCATATTGATCGAAGAGATATGGATCAGGCCCTCGACGCCCTCGTTCAAACGCGCGAACGCTCCAAAACGCATGATCGAAGTGATCACGCCGGGAACGACATCTCCGGGTTTGTAACACTCGCACAGGCTGTCCCACGGGTTGGGATAGAGGCGCTTGTGGCTCAACGCCACGCGGGCATTTTCTTCGGAAACCTGCAGCACCACGGCGCGGACTTCCTGGCCCACTTTGAGCACTTCACTGGGTGTCTGCACCCGCCCCCAGGAAAGCTCGGAGACGTGGATCAGTCCTTCCACCCCACCCAGATCGACAAATACGCCGAAATCGGTCACATTGGTAACAGCGCCAACGACAATTTCACCGTTGTGCAGGCTACGGAAAAGCTGCTTGCGCCGCCCTTCCCCGGCCAGGGCTGCCCGCTCCGAAAGAACGACGCGCTCTTGCGAAGGCTCGCATTCGATGACCTTGAGCTGCAGCGTGCGGCCCAGGTATGCGGTCATGATCCGGCGGCGTTCTTCCTCGGAAGCGCCGTTGGGCATATCAACCAGGTGCGAGATGGGCACGAAACCCTGCACGCCTTCGCTCTGCACCAGCAAGCCGCCGCGATTGTAGCCGTGAACCTGCAGCTCGATGATTTCGTCTTGTTCGTATAATTCCTGGACATGATCCCAATCAACCATATTAATAATTGGCTGCTGGCTTGTCCGGGTGGACGCCTCTTTATGGGCCACAGCGTGAGCTTCTTCATCGGCGAGGACAGACGACCACCACCCCTCATCCAACGCGGGCGTCTCTTCCTCATCCAGGTGTGACGAATAACGTTTCGTCAACATCCACCCTCCTTCAGTTGCGGTACACAACGGATAATGAATACAATGTAGTGCTATATCTTAACCAAGAATTCCATTTCCGAACAGGGTAAGAAGCATAACCATTTTGTAATTTTATTTGCCGCCACCTCCACCATTGCCATTCACCGGCGCGCGCAATTCTTCGACCATTCCCCCGGCGTCGGCTTCCATTTCCAGGATGCTCTTCGCCACGGCCTCCACCGCAATGCGCTGCTTGCGGTATAGATCCGCCTCAGACATTGCCAGGCGGAGCGCGATTTCGCGCACTTTTTTACCCTCCAGGAATTTCATTTCAAGAATATTATACAATATCCACTCGCCTGTGAAGCGTCTTTCTCCCTCAGGACGCACATGCTGGATGGCATCGCGCAGCACAGCGCGCAGCGCGTTGGCCTGGTTGCCATCATGTTCTGCCAGCGCTTCCTGTACCACGCGCAGTTTCATCAGCGGGCTTTGGGTCAATTTGGGGCCGCCCCAATAATGGGTCAGCGCGTCCTTGACCATCTGCACCAGGTCGCCGTCCTCCATGGCCGCCTGCTGCTCCAGCATCATTTGCGGGCTGGCGTAACGCCCGGCGGCGCGCAAGCGCTGAATCATTTCGACCTCGGGAGTGAGGGCTTCAAGAGATTGGAAAATGTTTTGCTGCACGCGGCGGTCGCGTAGGGCCAGCGCTGCCCGCCCGGCGAGCAAATCTAAAGACCGCAGTTGATCTTCGTCCAGGTTGGCCAGGTTGACGCCGGAGATGCCCAGCAAGCCCAGCAGTTGACCGCCCTCTTCCACGCTGGCGTCCATCAACGGCACGAGCAAATCTTCTCCCCAGCGGAAGATGGGCGGCGTTTCATCCGCGGACACCATTTGCAGCAGCCGGCCGGTATCTTCCTGATCATCCAGGGCCAGAGAACTGCCACCGGTTTCGACGACCATTTCCAGGCCGCTGCCGTTCAGCGCGGCGACATACGCCCCTGAAGCCTGCAGCCGGTCGCGTACCGCGGCCAGCACCATCTCAAGAAACTGCTTGAGGTCATTGCGGGTCAACAGGCGTTCTTCCACCAGGCGCAGCACATCCAGGTCGGACTTATCGCTGCCGTAGAACAGCCAGCGTTCCCAAAACCGGGCTTGCATGGTGATCATGTACTCCATCAGCAAAATGGAGACCACCATGACGATTGGCACCAGCGCGGAATACTCCACGCCGAAAACCTCACCGGTGCGGCGGGTGACGGTGACCATGCCGAGGGTGACGGAGGCAGTCACCGGGCCGCGCATCAACCACTTCAACAGGCGGCTTTTTACCACGCGGTCGGGCCAGGGCACGCCGAAGAACGATACCGAGTAGGCCATCACCACCACCAGCCCGCCGACCAAAAAATTGCTGAGCACAGAAAGCAGCCAGAAGGTGATCATATGCTGGCCGGCAAAGTTGGCCGCGAAGAGCATATAGGGGAAGGAACCCAGCGCGGGCGCCAGCGCGCCGACCAGCAGGTAGGCCATGCGGCGGCGGCTGGTTGGCGTGGTGGTACGGTTGAGGGCCTGGATAAAGACGTACCAGGTCATGCCCATCACGGTGACATAGAATAGCAAGAACACATAGGTCAGCAAGGTGGGCTGGAGATACGGCGCGGCCACATCTTGCCAGCTCAACGGACCGACGAGGTAGACCGAGGGCAGCAGCAAAAGGAAACCTGCTGAAATCATATAGGCCAGTCGAATCGACCAGCGGCGGCGGCCCATGCTGGGTTTGCCAGTGGTTTCGAGCAGCGCGTCGGCAAACTGTAGATACGTGGTCGGCAGAAAGACAATGCCGACCCACTGGAAGCGCAGCCAGAAGCTCATGCTCTCAGGCTGGCTGGACGCGCCGCCAATCGATTCGGCGGTGAAGATGATCACCACGCAGGCCAGGATGAGCGCGAAGGAACGCGCCACGCGGTCGCGCAAATTGAAGGTGAGCGCGTGAAGCAGCAAAGCAAACGCGGTGATCGCCACCCCTGCCGCCAGGATCTGGCTGGTCGTGCGCAAGCAGAGAAATAAACCGTTTTGCCAGCTACCCACAATACCTACCTCGAAAACTAGCGCAGGTAGCGCGTGAAGAACAACGCGATATCCTGGTTTGTATAATAGTGATCGTTATAGCCACCAAAATCATAGCCCAATTTAAACGCCATGCAAATGGCGGGGAAGTTTTTCGACTGCATTTCCAGCAGAACGCGGCGGTAGCCACGCTGAGCGGCCCATTCGTGCCCGGCCAGGATTAACGCCGTGCCAATGCCTTTGCGGCGCATTTTCTCCGCCACGCGCAGATCGCGCACCCAGGCAGTCCCAGCGCCAAAGCCTTCGCTGAGGCAGATATAGCCCACCGGGAGATCTTCAAACACGGCGGTCAGCAGCCCGGGCTGGTTTTTCCAACCGTCTTCCAGCCAACCGGAAGGCTGGGGCGTTTCCACTTTCACCTTGCGCGGCAGGCGCACCGTCTGAAAACCAATGGAAACCTGACCATTTTCCACAGCGCGGTCCATTTGCCACACGTGGGTGGTTTCATAAAAATGCTCCAGTCGGATCAGCGCGGGGATATCGTTACCAACGGCAGGGCGGATGACAATTTCAGGCATGGCATTCTCCTGTTTACTCGCTGGGAGTGAAGATGCGCACCTGCACCACGCAGGACGGCAGCGCCTGATTCTGGTTGTTGACCGCGACCAGGCGCAGCAGATAATCGCCGGGGAGCATCTGGCTGGTGTTCCAGTCGCCCAACTTACCGTTGACCACCGGCTGGTTGCCCGCGGCAATGGTGGACCAGTTGCTGCCGTCAGGTGAGCTGTATTCGTACTTGTAAAAGCCGAAGTCCTCAATATTGACGGTTCCGATCAGTTCTACCGTACCGCTGATCTCACCGCCGGGCTGCGGCTCGATCCATTCGAGGCGGCCCGGCTCGCACTGGCCGACCTCGACAGTGGAAAGCGCCAGCACTTGCTGCGTGGGTGCGATTTCCGTGCCAGGTCCGACGGGCGGCGGGGTGGGGGTGGAAACGAGATCCAGCGTGGGCGTGGGCAGCGCGCTGGTCTGCGGCAGCGTCGGCGACACCAGCGACACCAGGATGAAAGCGGCCATCATGAACAGAGCGATGAGGATGACGACGGTCATGTTCTGGCTAAAGCGGCGCTGCGCGCTCTCGCGCTCCAGGCCAAACAGCGTGCCGCGCCACTCGCGCCAGGAAATGAACAACCGGAACAGGTAAAACAACCCCACCGCCCCGCCGATCAGGTAGATGAGGAGTTCGTTGTTTTCTAAGAAGGTTAGTACATCTTCCATGAAAGCCGCTTAGAGATTCGCCAGCACCCCCAGGACGATCTTCTTCAGCCGGGGAACGATCACCGCGCCCGCTTCCAGCACCTCCTGGTGGGTGGTGATGGTGCTTCCGTCCAGGTTGGCTTTGTTGCTGATGCCGGAAAGCCCCAGCACGCGCATCCCGCCGTGACGGGCGACGATGACCTCCGGCACGGTGGACATGCCCACCGCGTCGGCTCCGGCCATGCGCAGGAAGCGCAGATCAGCGGGCGATTCGAACGAGGGACCAGCCAGCCCGGCATACACGCCCTGGCGCAGGGTAACCCCGGCGGCCTCAGCCTGCTCGCGGGCCAGATCCATCAGCTCGCGGTCATAGGCCTGGCTCATATCCGGGAAACGCGGGCCAAGATCGTTGAGGTTGGGACCGCGCAGTGGGTTGGCCCCGCCCATGCTGACCAGGTTGAGGTTATCGTTGATCAGCATCACATCGCCGGGGACAAAATCGGGGTGAATGGCGCCGGCGGCATTGGTGACGATGAGGATTTCGACGCCCAGGCGCTGCATGACGCGCACCGGAAACGTAACCTGGGCCATGCTGTAGCCTTCATAATAATGTACCCGGCCCTGCAGCACCAGCACAGGCTGGTTTTCCAACCGGCCAATCACCAGGCGGCTCTTGTGGCCTTCCACGGTGGAAGTGGGCCAGTTGGGAATGGCATCAAACGAGATAACATCCGCGTCTTCTACCGCGTCCGCCAGCCCACCCAGGCCGGAGCCCAGAATCATGCCAACTTTGGGCTGAAATCTTGTGCGGCTTCGAATAACATCAGCAGCGTCATCAATCTCCTGAAGTGTAAAAAAGTCTTTCATACGCCTCCGACGGTTTTGAAATGCCTTTGCAGGGGAACGATCGCATAAACAAGCGCCATTTTCCAGCCTTGCGTGGGGAAAACGGCTGCTTAAATTATATCATCATGCGCTTGTTTCGCCGCGCACCCGGGTGTTGGACGGGGCGCGGCAGGCGCGGGCTACAGCGCGGCAGCAAAGGCGCGGATGGTTTGCTGAACGCCCTCGTCGCTGATCCAGTAATGAGTTACCAGGCGGATGGCGCGCTGGTTGACATCATGACAGAGCACGCCCAGCGGTTCGAGGCGCAGGCAGAGATCCCAGGCGGTTCCGGGAACATCATCGGCCAGGCTGACGAAAACCATATTCGTGGCCGGCATGCCAAAGGTCAATTTCAACCCCGGCACTTGAGCCAGCCCGCGCGCCAGATCGCAGGCGCGGCGGTGATCTTCCGCCAGCCGGTCGACCATCTGCTCGAGGGCCACGATGCCCGCCGCGGCGAGAATGCCCGCCTGGCGCATACCGCCGCCCAACTGCTTGCGGATGCGCACCGTGCGGTTAATAAACTCGCGCGAACCACACAGCACCGATCCAACCGGCGCGCACAGGCCCTTACTCAGGCAGAAGGTGACGGAATCAGCGCCGGCGACGACCTGGCTGACCGGCACGCCTAACGCGACCGCGGCATT
>DATCUC010000207.1:0-5142 GCA_036567625.1 Anaerolineaceae bacterium
CCCGCGCCTGCTGGCAGCGCTGGGTGATGGCTGGCGGCTGCTGCGCGCCGATTCCTTGCGCCGCTATGCCGCGGATGCCGGTCAGCCCACGCTGGAAAATTTTGAGGCCCTGTTAAGCAGCGCCGCGCCGCACTGGAGCGACGCGACGCAAATGCAAATATTTTAAAGGCGGCTCACTTACCGAAGAGCCAGTCCCAGATCGATTTTGGCGACGGCAGGCCCGGGATAGTGATATCGATCAGGGGGCGCGGCGTACCCGTCAGGGTGGGCGTCGGCGTAAGCGTGCAGTGGAACGGCTCCATCGTCACCGTGGGCGTACCCGGCCCGGTAGTGGGCGGCAGATACAGCGGGCAGGCCGGCGTGGCCGTAGCCGTTTCAGTCGTCACCACCCATGGCGGAATTTCCGCCGGCGGGTTATCGCGCATAAAGTCCGGCGTGGCCGTCTCAGTAATGGTTGGCTCGGGCGTCGGTGGTTCAGCTGTCGGCGGTTGAGGCGTTTCGGTTGGCGGAGCATCCACCACCGGCGCGGGCAGCGTGGGCGTCGCCGAACGGAGAAACCGGAAAATCGGCGGCAGCGGGAAATCAAACAGACCGCCCTGGGTTGGCTGCTGCGTGGGCTCGCCGGTGGGGTTGCCGCCTACCGTGGGCACGACTTCCTGCGTGTTGGTTGGTGAAGGAACCGGGGTTTCGGTGACGGTTGGCGTTAGCGATGGGATTTCGGTTTCCGTAGCGGTCACAGTGGGAGTCGGCGTGATGGTGGGCGCCATGTTGCGGATGCGGATCTTACGTTCAGCAAACGTATTTTGCGTGCTGTTCATGTACAACCGCAAGCTAATCATTTCACCCGGTGGCACATCCTTCATGTCCCAGGTATACAGTTTTTGCGGGTCGCGAAATTCCTGGTTCGACTGTTCGATGAGCGGCTTCCATTCCAGCGGGTCATCGCCCACGCCCCACTCCAGCCGCCAGTCGCGGAAGTTCTGCGTGGCAAATACCACGCCGTAGATATCCAGCGGCGATTCGTTGATGGTCTGGTTGTCGTTCAACCCGGCAAAGGCAATCGTCGGGCGTGGATCATCCAGGCGGCATTCGCGCTCCGGCGTAAAGTAGATCGGGTCATCAAACCCGGCCGCCGAAGCCCACGCCCGGCCTTCTCCGCTGTTGCGGATCCAATCCTGCGCGGATTTATCGGTCACGTTGAGCGAAAACTGCTCATCGGTAAAATCTGAGCAGGCCGCCGAAGCGCGCAGCCCGGTCCAGGTGTCAATATTCACCTTTTGCCACAGGTCCTCGCGCGCGGGCAGCGGCGGCTGATCGACAGCAAAGATCTCTCCGCGCTGGCTGGGGCAGAACTCAGACGGCTCGGTACCTGAGCTGGCGCAAATGACCTTATCCACAATACCCTGCGGCCGCGAGAAGGGCCGCGGCTGCCCGCCGGTCACCGCCGGCACAGCCATCTGCATAAACTGCGACCAGATCGGGGCCGCCCCGGTCAGCCCCGTGGTGCCGACCATGGGGGTGTAATCCGCGTTGCCTACCCAAACGCCGGTCACCAGGTCGGGAGTGTAGCCAATTGTCCAATTATCACGGAAATCATTGGTAGTTCCGGTTTTCACTGCCACCTGGAAGGGCAGGTTGAGCACTGAATTGGCGCCGAACATCGGCGTGCGGGCTTCATTGTCCGAAAGGATCGAACTGATCAGGTATGCATGTTCGGCGCGCACCACCTGCTGCGGCTCGGGGCTGCTGTATTCCATCACCACGTTGCCGTTGTAGTCGGTGATGCGGGTAATCGCCACCGGCGCCAGGCGCTGGCCGCCATTGGCAAACACGCCAAACGCCGAGGTCATGTCCAGTACGGTCACCTCACCGCCGCCCAATGTCAGCGAAAGGCCGTAATCCGGGCGGGTGAGCGTGGTGATTCCCAACCGCTGGGCAAAGTTCACAAAGCCGTCCGCGCCGGCGGTGTTCGGGTTGTCATAAATGCCCACAAACTGCAGCGTCTTCACCGCGGGCACATTGAAAGAATTGGCCAGCGCGGCGCGCACCGTCACCGGGCCGTGAAATGCGCCGTCGTAGTTCTGCGGCGCGTAAGCCGGACTGGGATCGTTGGGGTCGCCCGAAGGCGGGAACTGGCTGGGTACATCCCAGATCAGCGTTGCGGGCGTCCAGCCTTTTTCAAAGGCGGCCACGTAGGTCAGCGGCTTGATCGACGAACCCGGTTGGCGCGGGCTGACTGCCATGTTCACCTGACCGGAAATCGCCTCATTGTTGAAATCCGCCGAGCCGACCATCGCCAGGATTTCTCCGGTGGACGGGCGGATGGCAACCAGCGCGCCGTCGGTTACGTTTTGCGGCGCCAGCGCATCCACCTGCTGCCTCACCACCTGTTCGGCCAGTTCCTGCAGGCCGGGGTCCAGGGTGGTATACACGGTGAAGCCCGAGCGGTAGATCGTCTGCGCGTCGTACTGGCTCTCCAGCAGGCTGCGAATATACATCACCCAATGCGGATATTTGATCGCGTTGGTGCGCTGCGTGAAGTTATAGGCTTCAATCTCTGCTGCCGCGGCTTGCGCGGTGGGCGCATCCACGCACACCCGGTCGCCGTTGCGGCCCACATCGATGCAATCCTGTTCCTGCGTGGCCTGGTACATCAGGGTCAGCACCGCCTTATGGCGGTTGAGCGTCGCATCGCGGTTGGTGTAGATGTCATACACACCCGGGGCCTGGGGCAGCCCGGCCAGGAAGGAGGCTTGCGCCAGGGTCAAGCGCTCGGCGCTGGCGTTGAAGTACGTTTCGGAGGCAGCCTCGATGCCGTATGACAGGTTTCCGTAATAGTTCTCGTTCAGATACAGTTCAAGGATCTCGTCTTTGCTAAAGCGGCGCGTGATTTCCGCCGCCAGCACGATCTCGCGCGCCTTGCGCTGCAGGGTGATCTCGTACTGTTCTTCGGGCAGCAGCAGCGCGCGCGCCAACTGCTGGGTAATGGTTGACGCGCCGGACACCACCTCGCCGCTGGTGTAGTTCTGCCACAAAGCACGGACCAGCGCCACCGGGTCATAACCGGGGTGGTTCCAGAACTCTTTATCTTCGGTGGCAATCGTCGCCGCGATCAGGTATGGGGAAATCTTGTTTAGCGGAACGTAGGTGCGCCGCCCGGCATTTGGGTCGAGGATCTCATACAACAAATTGCCGTTGCGGTCGAGAATGCGCGTGGTTTCAAACTGCGAAGAGCGGGTGCGCAGTTCCTCTGCCGGCGGCAGTGAAGAGGCAATGCGGAAATACTGGTACACGCCGATCGAACCCACGCATAACACCGCAATGGCTGCCACAAACAACAGACCCACCAGCCCGCGCAGAAAACAGCCCCACCCGCGCTTGCCGTTGCCGTTCTTACGGCGCTGGGTGCGTGCCGCGGGCGGAATCGGCGGCGTGCCCGGCTGGTAGTACGTGGGTTTCTGCGGGGTATACGCCGGTTGAAGCGGAGCTTGCGCGTTGTAGGCGTGCCCGGGGCGCGTGCCGCGCTCGGTTGGACCGTAGGCGGAGGGGGTCACTCGCGTGGCGTTAGGGTCAACCTCATCAACGCGCTGCGGCAGCGGCTCAGAGGGGCGCGTGGCCCCCGCACGCTGACCGTGATGCCTCACCTTCACTGGCTGAGTGGGCAGGTCATCCTCGGCGTGCCGGGGCGGGATCACCCGCGTGGCATCCTCATCAACATCACCAGGGATCGCCACGGTGGGCGCTTCCGCCTCGCCGTACCAGCCCCCGGTCGATTCGGGTTGGCCGGTAGGGTGGCGCTCAGCGGCGCGGTATTCCCCGGTTGGCAGTTCTGAGGTATCTACTGGCGGCTCAGCCGGCAGATGAGCCTCGGATTCCAGGATTTCTTCAAATCCCGCGGCCGCCGGGTGGGCCGGATCAGGCGTAAGAAACACCTGCGCCCCGCCGGAAGACTCGGAATCCTCTGGATTCAGGCGCACCGGCCCGGTATCTTCCAGGTCTGGCCCGGCGCTTTCGCCACCGGTCAGCGGCAGGCCCTCTAAACCGGCGAGCCCTTCCCCCGATTCTTCCCCGGCATCCAGGATTTTGCGTAAGCGGTCGTATGCGCGCCGCTTTTCTTCTTCGGAATTTGGATCTTGGCGGTCCATGCGTTCTTCTATACTTTCTTCATTGATTTCCGGTATAGTCTGGCTCGGTCATACCTCATTATAGCACCTCGTACAAACTTTCCATTTTCTTCCCGTAGGGCTGCAATATTGATACCAGTTCGCCAATCGCGGTACAATCGGGACATGCGAGAATGGAACCTCGGCCCGGATGATCCGCTGCACCTGGTGCTGGCTGCTGATGCGCGCCAGTGTACCCCGGATTATGTCAATGATCACATCTGGGAGATCAATCCATGCGGCGGTGAGCCGCCCGCGCTGCTGCTGCACACTACGTACGGCTTGCGCGCGGGCTGGATGCGCCTGTTCCCGCGCTTTCTGCGCGGCGGCGCGGCGCTCACCAACCCGGCAGACTTTGCGCATCCGCCGCGCGTGCAGCGCTTTGCGCCGGATTTTATCTCCCTGACTTTCTCTCCCTTCTCTGGAATAGACGTTCGCTGCGAATATTGGGTTCCCAATTCGCATGTGATTGCCGGCCGGTTGCTGGTAGAGAATAACAGTATTTTGCACGAAACCATCCGCCTGGAATGGGCCGGGCTGCTCAGCCCGCTGGCCGATGGTGAAGCCCTGTCGGTGGCCGCGGAAACACCCACGCCGGTGCTTGCCGGTCGCACCGAGACCGTCTTTCCGGTCTGCGCTCTGGCCGGCCCGTTCGTCCAGGCCGTGAGCAGTCCTTTTCCAGCCCTGGCAGTGGATATGGACCTGTACCCCGGGGCCAACCGCCAGATCAGTTGGGCGCTGGCCTCGCTGGATTCGCGCGAGGCCTCCCTCTCGACGGCGCGCGAGCTGGCTGCCGCCAGTTGGGAACCGGCTCTGGCGCGCACCCAAATGCTGGCCCAGCAGCATCTGATCGAAATTTCTACTGGCGACCCGGATTGGGATGCGGCTTTCGCCTTTAGCCAGACCGCCGCGCTGCGCCTGTTGTTCTCCAGCCAGAACCTTCCCTACCCGTCTTTCGTCCACAGCCGCGGCCCTGACC
>DATCUC010000208.1:0-13988 GCA_036567625.1 Anaerolineaceae bacterium
GCCGCTGGCGACTTTCCTGCTCCTGCCGCTGGCGCTGCGCCGGAAGAAATAAGGGGCCGTTTATGGCAGCCATTAACTATGAAAGTCTGAATATTCGCGGGTTTGGCGGCCAGACCGTTCCCAGCCTGCTGCTCAAGCAACAGCAGCCCGCCGCGCACCTGGCGCTGATCTTCCCCGGCTACAACTACAACGGCGGGATGCCGCTGCTGTATTACTCCGGGCTGCAACTGCTGGAGCGCGGCGCGGACGTGCTGCGCGTTGAATACACGTACAGCAGCCAGCCGGGTTTCGCGGCGCTGCCTGACGCGGAAAAAGACGCGCGCATCCACGCCGATGCGGCGGCCGCGCTGGACGCGGCCCTGGGTGTGCGCGCGTATACCCGGGTGACGCTGGTCGGTAAATCGATTGGCACGCGGGCGATGGGTGAGATCATCGCCGACCCGCGCCTGGCAGGAGCGCGCTGCGTGTGGCTCACCCCGCTGCTCAAAAGCGAGGGGCTGTTTGGGCAGATTGAAGCCGCCGCGCAGCCGGGGATGTTCGTCATGGGCAGCGCGGATCCGCTCTACCACCCGGCGCGGTTTGCCAACCTGTCGTCCCGCCCGGCGTGCAGCGGATTGGTCATCCCCGGCGCGGATCACAGCCTGGAGATTCCAGGGGATTTTTGGGCATCCTTCGCTGCGCTGCAACGCTACCTGCGCGCGTTGGAAGAAATCCTTTCGTAATCCTCGGCCAAAAGCGCGTACAGGTAGTGGTCGTGATATACGCCCTGGCTCAGAAAGTTCCCGCGCAGGCAGCCTTCGCGTTGAAAGCCCAACCCTTCCGCCAGCCGGATCGAGCGCGCATTCTCCACGTGGATCATGGCTTCCACCCGGTGCACCAGCATTTGGCTGAAAGCGAAATTCAGGGCAGTGAGGGCGGCCTCGCGCATGAAACCTTCGCCCCAATACTGGGGGGATAGATCGTAGCCAATTTCCGCGTGGCGGTTGCGCCTGTCCCAGTGATGAAAGCCCAGCGTGCCCAACGGAATGCCGCCATCTTTGCGCACCATCAGCCAGCGGTTATAGCCTTTACCGTCCTGTTCCAGGCAAAAGTCCAGGATCGCCGCCGCGTCCTCGCGCGTGGTGACCGGGTCTTCATCCACCAGGAACTGACCCACCTGCGCATCGCTGAAATGCGCGAAGAGAAAATCCAGGTCACCGCGAACCAGCCGGCGCAGCCGCAACCGGCTGCTCTCCAGATCAGGAAAGAGAAAATCGACCATGCGGGGCATGCCCGCGGCTAGGCTTTTTCGATGATGACCGCTGTGCCGTAGGCCAGCACTTCGGTCACGCCGTCCATCACATCGTTCGCGTCGTAGCGCATGCCGATGATCGCGTTCGCGCCTAACTGCTGCGCGTGCAGCGTCATCAGGTCGAAAGCTTCCTGGCGCGCGTGCTCGCACAACTCGGTGTACACGCTGATGTTGCCGCCCACCAGGGTCTGCAAGCCGCCGACGAAGTTGCCGACCACGCTGCGCGAACGCACTGTGATGCCGCGCACCACGCCCATGTGACGGCTGATCTTGTAGCCTTCAAATCCGAATGCCGTGGTAACCCACAAATTGCTTGCCATGTTCTGCTCCCTTTCCAGGCTTCTTGAAGAATAACTGCTGCAATAGAAGACGTACCTGCTGCGGGTGGAATTAAGTCACCGGCAGCCCGGGTAAGCTGCCGTCGATATGGGCGGGCGGCGCATAAACGTATAACGCCATAGCCAGGATCAACAGCAGCACGCCCGCGGCAAAGGCCAGGACGCGCCAGCGCTGGCGCAAGTCAAAAACCGTGTGGCCGCGGTAGTCAAAGCGGCCCAGCACCCCGGTGGTCACCGCCGCCGCGCCCAAAAAGATGCACACATAGCTGAAGAAGTAATTCAAAATGGCTCCTCTCGCGCCGCGGTTAACGCTCTTCGCCCCAGGCAAAGTCGTCCATATCGCTGATGAAATCCGGCAGGCCGGTGTGGCCCATCATCTGCCGCGCGGCGTGCGCTTCGCCGATATGGTAGAAGTAATGGTAGATCAGGTGCAGCAGCATGGTGCCTACATTTTCGCGGTAGGGCTGGCCTTTCCAATCCAGTGAGCTGACCGCGCTTTCCGCGCTGATCGTATCCAGGTAGGCATCAGCCTTGGCGGTGATCTCGCGCCAGGCGGCGAGCATATCCACCAGCGGCGGCGTGGAGGCCGGCTTGCCGCTGGCGACCATGCCGTGCAGCCAGCGGTACGTGCTGTCGCCCTGAGCGATTAACAGCCAGAACGATGCTTCGTGATTGGCCAGGTGCCCCACCATCCAGCTGATACTGTTCATTGGCAGCATGCGCCGCTGCGCGTCTTCCGCCGGCAAGCCTTCCAGCACCTTCAATAGTTCGCTGCGCGCAAAACGCAGTTGCACAACCAATGGATGTACGCTCATGTTCTCTCCCTTATTATTCCCCGTTCTGCTGCTCCAGGCTGTCCAGCAGCGCCGGCAGCCCGCCAATATGATCCAACTGGTGATAATGCGCGTCCGCCGGCGGTTCCACGGCCTCGTGCGCCCAGCGCACCGGGTAGGGTACATAGATCGCCGTACCGCCCAGTTCCAGCACTGGCAGCACGTCTGAGCGCATCGAATCTCCCACCATCACAAATTTCTCAGCCGGTACGCCGTAACGCGCCAACAGCGCAGAATAGCGCCGCACATCTTTATCCGGTACGGTTTCAAAATAGCGAAAGTACTCGTGCAGCCCGGAGCGCACCAGCTTGGCTTCCTGATCCATCAAATCGCCCTTGGTGATCACCATCAGGTCGTAGCGCTCGGCCAGCGCGGCCACCGTGTCGCGCACGTTTTCCAATAACCGTACTTCTGCCTGCACCATATCACGGGCAAAATCGACGAGTTGCCCCAGTTCGCCGGCCTGTACGCGCCCACCGGTGACTTCTACCGCGGTTTCTACCATGGATAGAATATAGCTCTTGATGCCATAGCCAAAGTACGGCAAATTGCGCATTTCGGTCTGGAACAGGGCCTCTTCCAGCATACCCGAGTCGACATACCCGGCCAGCAGAGTTTGAAAACGCTCCAGAATCTCGTGGTACAGCGTTTCGTTGTGCCACAGGGTATCATCAGCGTCAAATGCGATCAATTGGTACATGTTTGCCTGACTCCAATAATGGATCGGATAAAAATGCCGGAGAACTCCCCGCTTTTCCAGTTCTGTGCTTCAATTTTAACATGTCCTGGAGGAGAGATCATGCACCTTGTCCAATTTTTGTTACCGGTATATGACAACAGCGGGCAGCGCTTCGCGGCCGCCCGCTACGAGCCCATTTTTCACGGCCTGACGGAGCGTTTTGGCGGAGTGACGGCGTACCAGCGTGCCCCGGCGCGCGGCGCATGGAAAGATGAAGGCCAGGTCAGCTACGATGACGTGATTGTTTTTGAGGTGATGGTCGACCAGCTTGACCGCGCCTGGTGGGCCAACTTCCGGCGCGGCCTGGAAACCGACTTTCAGCAGGAAGAGGTGGTAGTGCGCGCCACCCAATTTGAGCGCTTATAGCCGGCCCGAGAGCCATGCGCGCCGGTCGATGGCCCAGTAGAGCATCCCGCCGCGCTCGCCCACGCGGTTCAGCCCATTCTTTTCCAGCACGCGAATCGAAGCCGCGTTTTCTTGCAGCGTTTCCGCCGTAACCCGGCGGCAGCGCGGATCAGTAAACGCCCATTCCACCAGCGCGCCAACTGCCTCGGTCATATAGCCTTTGCGCTGGCAGGCTGGGTCAATTCCGTAGCCCAGTTCGACGCTGCCGGTAATATCGGGCGCGCCTTTAAAGCCCACCAGCCCCGCGCCAAAGCGCTCGGCCTGCACCACGATCAGCCACGAGGTGTACCAGGCATGTTCATCGCGCGGCGCGCCGGCCATTTTCGCCAGCTTGATGCCAATGGCGCGCTCCACCGTATCGGTTACTACCGCGCGCGAAACCGGAAAACCCAGCCAGGTTTCCAGTTTTTGCGGGTCGACCAGGTATAGTTCCAGGGTGAGCGTGTCGAGGGCGATCAGGCGCAGGCGTGGGGTAGTTACTTCCATGCGCGCCGCCTGGTTTACAGATCGCGCCGGAAAATGGCCTTGACGGTGCCCTTGCCGAAATAATCCGGAACCACTGACACCAATTGAAAACCCAGCCGCCGGTAAAAGGTGAGCAGTCCCGGATTGTTGCCATCGGTGTACAACCAGAGGATACTGCGCCCGGCAGCCCGCACCTGCTGCACCGCGTGCTCGATCAGCGCGCGGGCTACGCCCCCGCGCCGGCACTCGGGCAGCACCGCCACGTCAATGATCTGCGGCGGCTCCAGTTCATCCACCGAAGGAAAGTCGTCGTAATAGACGCCGATCACGCCCACCACGCGGTCGTCGCTTATCGCGGTGAAATAATGCGTCCCGCGCGCCATTTCGACTTTTAGCAGCCGGCGCACGCCTCCGGCGTCATCCATGCCAGTCGACATGACCATCAACGGCATAATATCTTCAAAATCCCCCTGGTACGCCTGAATGGTGAATTCCATCGCTCCCTCTACTTCAGCGGCTATTCTTCTTCCGCGGCCGGCGGCCGCATGATGGCATACAGATCGCGCACAGTGCCGCCCGGGCGGGTGACCTGCCGTTCGAACTCCATGCCGACCTTCAGCGCCATATGCTTTGAGGTATCGTTCTGCGGGTCGATCAGCGCGATCACGCGTTCTAACCCGGCAGTTTCAAAGGCAAAATCAAGCAGCGCGTGCGAAATTTCGGTGGCATAGCCCTTGCCCCAGACCTGACGCGCCAGCACGACCACCAGCTCGATTTCCAGTTCGCCTTCCACATCCTTGTCCGAAAGCCCGCAGTGGCCGATCACCTGCCCGCTGGATTTTTCGACCAGCGGCCAAAGATCATAAATGCGCAGTTCATTGTCGCTCGCCGCGGCGTCCTGCTCAAAAACGGAGATCATGTTGTCGTAGTCGCGCGGGCCGCCCATAAACATGGTTACATCCGGATCGGTCCATAGGTCAGCCAGCGCTTCGGCGTCATCTTCCTCGATATCGCGCAGCACCAGCCGGTCGGTTTCTAGGTGCATTGTTCCCTAACCTTTTCCTTGTGGAAAATATGCCTTAGTGTTATCGTGCACGCCCGGGGTAGCCAAAAGCTCGTCGACGTCAAACCAGCGAAAAGCCTCATGCTGGTCGGCGGGCAGTTCCGGCAGGGGCGCATCCAGTTGAATTTCATATGCCAGCACAATATAATGCGTGCCCAGGTCTGGCACACCGGCAAAATTATCGCTATACAGATGTTCGTAAACGCCGCGGAAATGCGCCTGCGAAATTTCCAGCGCCACGCCCAGCTCGGTGCGCGTGATGCGCTGGAAAGCATCTGCCAGGCGTTCATCCTTGCAGATGCGCCCGCCGGGGACAAACCAGCAGTCCTGCGCGGGCCGGTTGGTTCGCAGCCCCGCCAGCACCCTCCCCTGCGGATCGCGAACAATGAGATCAATGGAAACTAGCGGGGTCAGCCGGATGACATCAATCAGCTGACCGGGGGTAAGAAACATAAAAGCAGACTCCTCTTGGGCTCCTGATTGACTCTATTTTACCAATGCTTTCACAACCTTTGCGGCGCAATTTGAGGGAATTTCGCAGATCATTCTCATTCCTGCCTGAGAGTTGCCTCGCCAAAACGCAGCAGGTTGCCGTCGCCGTCATAGATGGAAAATTCTTTGTCCCCGCTGGCGCGAATTTCCAGTTCCGCGGCAACGCCTACCCCCTGGCCGCGCAGTTCGGCATACAGCGTTTCAATTTGGGTAACGTGTAAAAAGCAACCGCTGTTCTCCACCAGATAGCGATCGGCGCAGCCCCACAGATGAATCTCGGCTGCGCCGCGTTTCAACACCGCGTACTGGTCCTGCGGCCCATTATCGTACAGCGCCAGACAGCGGAATCCCAGTTTCTGCTCGTAAAAATCCGCCGCGGCGCGTACATTTAAGCTGGGAAGCACGGGAACCGCACAGCCAAAATAGCCATCCTGGGTCATGAGGTCGCTCCTGTTTGGGCCGATTTCCTATTAGGATACCGGGAAATATGGTGGAGCGCAAGCCGCCGGGCTACTCGCTTTTTACGCGGTCCAAAATCGCGCGTAAATCTGGCGCGCGGAACAATTCTGACTTAAGCACCTTGCCATCCTCGCGGTAGATGGGCTCGCCGTTGGCGTCCAGCTTGCTCATATTGCTGGCGTGCACCTCGCGGAACAGATCTTCCGCCGCGCCCTGCAGACCGTGCGCCAGGTAGGTACCCAATACCACGTAGAGCAGGTCAGACAGCGCATCCGCCACGCCTACCAGGTCGCCGGCTTGCGCCGCCGCGCGGTATTCATCCAGTTCTTCCTGGATTAAGCGAGCGCGCACCAGCCATTCGCGCTCGGGGATGGCGCCCACCGGCTGCTCTTGCAAATAGCAGCGATATACGCGGTGAAATTCCGCCACCAGATCAAGTTCAGCCCGCACCGGCAGATCCCTCAATATGCGCGGCCACGCGCTGCAAAAAAGCGTGCTGTTCCGGGGCTTCGGCCCGCGACCCGGCCTCGCGTACGGTTGCCTGCGCTGCATCCAGCGGAACGCCCAGGAGCAGCAGTAAGGTCACCGCGCCCATCCCGGTGCGGCCAATCCCCGCGGCGCAGTGTAGCAGCAAGGTTTCACCGGCGCGCAGGCTACCGGCCATGCGCTCAAAAAAGGTCAGATAGGCATCCAGGTCGGTAGGAATGCGAAAATCCTCGATCGGGAAGACTTCTTGCTGCCAATCCGGCGTACCCTGCGCGATCAACGCAGCGTACGCCGGCGAATCTTCTTGGATATCCGCCAGCGGCGCGAGGGAGATCACCCGGTCCACGCCATTTGCCCGGATTGCCGCGATCGAATCAGACAGCGGCTCATTGCGCCCCGGCATACTGTGCAAAAACAGTCTGCCCGGCACGCCTGGCGGCAGCGGCAAAGCCCGAAACATAGCGATCTCTCCCTCACCCCACTGGCTTGCTGGCTGATTATGCGCGCTTGCGTAACTGGCTGGCAATCTCGTTGGTGTTGTCGAGAATATCCAGCATGACGAAAATGCCCTTGCCGATCAGCATCAAGAAGACGAACAGGAACAGCCCCACCATGAGGATCAACAGCGCCGACAGAATATTGAAGATTTGCGCAATGCCGAAGCTTCCCCCGGAGGAGGTAATAATCGAAACGACATTAATACCGGAAATCCCGGCGGTGACTACCAGCGAGAGCCAGGCGAACAACTGCGCCCAGGTGGACAGGCGCACCAGCGCGTCAGAATTCGCATCGCCCTCTTCCTCTTCCTCAACCACCACGGCGGCCTGCGCCGGCAGGCTGACGTTGCGTTCGGTCAGCACCTGTCGGATGGCAGCATAGGCTTCATCCGACCATTCGGTGCGGTCATTCTCGGTCCAGATCTGGAGCAGTTCTTCGGTGCTCTTCTGGCGCATATTGTCGTATAACTTCGTGGTCATACTGCTTCCCTGCTCGGTCATGCAAATCCTCCTGAATGAATTGCAAAGTTGTTCAATTTCAACACTAAGCGTTGATGATACCACTGTTTGGGCTCGGGGCGAACCCGCTTACCCACCGTTTTGCAGCCGGTGACTGAGCAGCAGGTCCGCCACCAGGAAGTCCAGCTCCTCGTCAATATCCCAGGCTTCTTCGCGCGGAATTTCAAACATCAGCGGGCGCTCGCCCAGGCGGTTGCGGCGCGCTTCCAGCGTGGCGCGGTTAAAGATGTATACGCAGGAGTTTTCCTCGTAGATCGGCGGCAGGTCCTGAGTTTGCAGCAGGATGGCCGGATTGTGATTCACCGGACGGGCAAGCGCATCCCACAACCGCGTTTGCAGCCGGGTGACACCAAAAAGCGAGTCATACGCCGGGTAACGCGCCAGCAGTGACTGAATGGCGCGCGACAGCGTGGCGCTGCGCAGCAGCGGGTTGGTGCTGTGCGTTTGCAAGTAAAGATCCGATGGAAACTGCCCGGTATCGTAAAGCAAGATTTCGTTCATCGGGATATCATCCGCGCGCAGATGCGCCGGACGTTCCAGCCTGCGCACCTGGGGGAAACGCTCGCGCAAGCCGTCCAGCACCTGCGGGCTGTCGGTGTCCACCACCACCTGGGTGATTTCCAGGCAGTCGAGCAGGGTCTGGATGATATGCTGGTAGAGTGGTTTTCCCGCCAGCGGGCGGTAATTCTTCCCCGGCACGCGCTGCGAATGGTGCCGCATGGGGACAAGAGCGGTTATAGTCGGAGTAGGCATACAGGCAAGAGTCCAATCTGGAAGATGTACGCCCATTGTACCCGAATTTCCAGATAGCTATTCACATTCCTGCGTCCCGCCGGTGCGAATCGGACCCTGGCGGATTCCAATCGCCCGGTGTTGTGAATAACCACAACCGGGCAAGCGAATGGTATTTCGCTTTGGCAGCAAAGGGACTGGCCGCCGCATCAAAGACTACTCGTAGCGGATCGGTTCGACGTCTCTTCTGCCCGGTTCATGGTATGGGATGCCGCGCGGGTAATAGAAAGCCTGCTTCAACTGCTCGGTCAGCGGGCCGGACTGGCGGTACCCCTGGTATGTGCCCCAAAACTGCGCCCAGCGGAAACGCAAGATGCCGCGCCATTCCACGCCCAACCGCCCGGCGCGCGCCGCGGTGCGCAGATCACTGGCGGCGTTGCCGGTGAACAGGCGTAGCAGATCGCGCACGCCAAAATGCGCCTGCGGGTAGATGCGGCTGAAGGCCATCCCTTCGCGTCTGTAGCGATTGTACACACCCCGCCAGGTTTCGTTATGAACGTGGATCACTTCGGCTTCGGCCGAATAGGCGATGCTGCCGCCGTTATCAAACGCCCAGCGCGCCCAGGCAAGGTCTTCCAGCGCGGGCAGGCTTTCATCATACGGGTGCTGTTCCCACAAGGAACGGCGGATGGCGGCATTGGCGTTATTGCAGAAGGGATGCCCCTGGCGCGGGATAGAAGTCTCCGCGAACCACTGGCGGAAGATCATATGCTCGCTGAAATGCGAGCTGTCCGCCCCGCGCTGCTTGCCGTAGACCAGCGCCACGCTCGGCGCATTGAACGGTTCAATCAGCCGCTCCAACCAATCCGGGTAAACCGGGTATACGTGGGCGCTGGCCATCACTACGATATCCGCTGCGGCGCGTGCCAGCCCCAGGTTGAGCGAATGCCCAAAGGTAAATTCTTCCGGGCGCAGATGCACGACATCCACCGGGTAACGCCGGGCAATTTGCACGGTGGAATCCGTCGAACCCGAATCGACCAGGATGATCTGCGCTCCGGCGACGCTTTGCCGGAGAATACCTTCCAGCAAACGGCCGATATGGCGCTCCTCGTTAAATGCGCGAATGACAATCGAGCAAGGTGGTTTCATTCTTCTAATAAGAAGTTGCCGTCGTGTAGGATTCCATTGACCACCGCACGCAGCGTGGGAGAGGACTCAACGCGCAAATCCTGCGGTTTCAGCGGTTTAAAGGTCACGTACCCGCGCCAGATTTGGTCATCCTCGAGGAATTCGCCAAATGGCAGCGAGGTGCGGAACAACTGGTAATACAGGAAGCGGCGCGCATTGCGCCGGAACTCGGGCGGCGCTTCCACCGGGCCGGATAAGAATTTCTCCAGCGTTTCCCGGTATTCCGCGGCGCTCTGCGGGAAAAAGACCGTTGGCAGTTGCGTAAACCGCGCCCGCCCGGCGCTCAGCACTGGCGCGCCCAGCAGCGCAGCCTCCAGGCCGATGGTGGAATTATAGATCATCACAAAATGCGATTTCTGGATCAGCTCGTACGAACTGAAATACTCGCCCGAATCGACAAAGATCAGGTTGGGCAGGTTCGCCGCGCCGAGTTCGCGCACCCAACCGGCCACGCTTTCGCGGCTCTCCTTCCCGGGGCGCGATTCATCCGGGTGGGCGCGCAGCACAAACAGCGTTTCCGGGTGGGCGCGTACCGCCTCCAGCACCTCATCCAACCAGGCAAACATGTGCGGATATAAGGTGTTGGCGTGACCCTGGCTGGTATCAAATACTACGTTGGTAAACACCGGCACAATCTGCTGAAACTGCGCCGCGCGTTCAAGAAATGCCGGTTCGAGCGCGCGCATTTCCGGCCAGAAGCGGATGCCCGCCATGCTGAAGTTGCCCTGCATACGCTTTTCCAGGTAGGCGTCCAGCCGCGCGTTTTGTTCGGCGGTCAATTCGAAACTGTCGGGAATATCAATCGGATAAGCCGTGGCTTCGCCGGGGGTAAAATACCCGCTGAAGGGCATCAGCCCCACTTCGTGGCTGATCACCCGCAGCCCGCGCTGCTGGGCGGCATAGCGCGCCGTGGCTTCGGGGTAGAACTGCCCGTTGAACACCACCACCGCCTGCGCGTGCGTATCTTCCAGCACGGCGCAAAACTGCTGGTACAGGCTCCACGCCGAATGGATATACTCGCGGTAGAGAAACCGGTTGGCCTCATCATCGCGGATGTGATGGCGGCGCAGCACCCAGCGCAGCGCGGGTAGAATGATCTGCCCCAGCGGCACGCCCGCGTGACTGTAGTTTGACAGCCCTTCCAGCCCCAACCCGGCGATCTCGCTTTGGACAGCCGGATCGCGCTGCTCGTAGAACCAGCGCACGTCTTGCCCCTGGTACAGCCCGCGCGACTGGGCGATGCACGGCCCGCACGGCGGCGGCTGAGAAAAATCGTCGCGGTTGGTGCCCAGCACGCAGCGGCTCATCCCGCTGTGGCACACAAAGCGCACCACCGGCGCCCCGGCCAGCCGCAGCGCCCACCCCGCAACCTGCGAATAGGCCGCGTTCAGGCTCACCCCGCTCAGCCGCGTCGAGGCATGAAAAAGGATCACCGGACGCTGACCTGGGTCGAAGGGCGCGGCCGCTTCTACCGCGCGGTTGAGCGCTGCCGCGCGGCGGTTGGTGCGCCAGTGAACACTCTCGCGCCGCAAGCGCTGCATGGATCGTTGGATGATGTAGTTAAGCTTCATGCCTGGGTTCCTTGTTTCATGACGAGCGCGCGCAGCGCGGACTGTACAGCGTCCAGTCATCCAGCCCGCGCGGCCCGCCAGTGTAGCTTTTGTCCTCAATCCGGCCCCACTGCCCGCCAAAATATTCGTCCAGGATCACGCGGAAGGTATTTACCGGCGTAATCGCGGCGTAGACACTGTCGCTGGAGCCGGGCAAATAGTAGGCGTTGAGGATCAGCGGGCGATTGCGCGTTTCCCAGCCGTGGTCGCCCTGAATGACGATCACCGGTGGGGTATCGGATTGGGCCAGGATGGTTTTGATAATTTCCAGCAGGCGGGCATTCAGATAACGCGCTTCTTCTACGTAGCCTTTGCGATCCACCCCATACTCGACATACTCACCTGCCGCGGAAAAAACGAACGGGTCATGCGGCGCGAGAACATGCGCAATGACAAACTTCCGCCCGGGCAGCGCCGGTATCTTTTCCAGTTCGTCCAGCGTGAAACGCACTTCCTGGTAACGCCGGTAATAGCGCGCATTGACCGCGCCGGGCTGATTCTGCGCATACTTCAGATAGGCCTGTTGGAGCGGGCACAGCCCGGTGGTGCACAAAAAGACCTGTTCAAAATCGGTAAGGCGCGTCCACGGATCGTCGGGCAAATGCAGATACGTATCCGCATCATACACGTTGGCAAACTCGTAGGCAGTGCCAAAGGCGTAGGTATGGTAGCCAAGCGCATCTAACCGCTCGCGCACCGGGTTGTGCATCAACAGCGGGTGAAGCGTCAGGTGGTCCAGCGCCGGGCCGTGTGGGCGCAAGAACTCACCGAGGTCTTCCAGGTAGTTCATTTGCACGGTTGAGGTGATCGAAAAGATCGTCTTCGGATAATTGCTGGTGGTGCAGTTGGGGATGACGAAACCCAGTTCACGCAGTTCGGCAAGAAAAGATTGGTTGTCAAAGCGGTAGTCTTGCGACAGCGCGTCGCTGCGCTCGTAACCGTCGAGAATAATCCAATACACATCCGGTAAATCGCCTTGCACAGCCGTGTATTGCGGCGCATTGGCCCTCGCCGCCGCTTGCACGATATGTGCGCGCTGCTGGCTGACGACCAGCGGCATCACCACCTGGTACAGCGCCATGCCGACCAGCACCGCCGCGACCGCATTCAAGACCTGGTGCAATCCGGCCGGGTAGGGTTTGCGCCAGCGCAGAATGAGCGCGGCCCCAACAGCCGAAAGCACCAGCCAGGGCAAAGCCAGCGCGTGATCGCGGCCCAGAGCGATCCTCGCTATGCGCGCGTCTGCGAGCAGGCCGTATACGTGGCCATAGGTGTAAAACAACAGCAGCAAAAAAGCCGCCAGCGGGGCGGCCCGGTCCCAGCTCCGCAGCAGCCCGCGCAGCAGCGCATAGACCGCCGCGCCAATCAGCAGAGAAATGATCAGCACGCGCGCCAGCTTCCCCGGCGACACTTCGCCCAGGTTTGCAGCGATCAACATCAACGGCGAATACAGCGCCAGCAGCAGCGGGTAGAGGGGGATGGTCTTCAGTCTCTGCGCGTTCTTCATCGGTTTCCCCAGTTACGGCGTGGTGTCGCAGCTCGATGCCACAGGCGTGAATTCATACATCGAATCGACCTCGGAATAGAAGCTCTTATCGTCCAGCAGCGGCAAATTCGCGTCGAAGTAGGCGTTGAAAATCAGCCGGAATGTATTGACCGGGGTGATCGTGGAGTACACTGCCCCGGCGTGCCCGGGCAGGTAGTACGCGTTAAGATTCTTATTGCGGTTGGGCATCGTCCAACCGTGATCACCTTGAATGACGATCACCGGCGGAACGGCGCTTTGCGCCAGAATGGTGCGTAAGATTTCCAGAATGCGCCGGTTGACGTACTGCGTTTGACCGGCGTAGCCTTCCTGCGGGCTGGTAATCTCCACATAACCGCCGTTCGCATCAAACACGAAAGGATCATGCGGGGCCATGATGTGGGCAATCACAAACTTAGGCCCTCCAAGCTCCGGCACGCGGCGCAGCTGGTCGAGCATGAAATTCACCGTCTGGTAGCGGCGCTCAAATTTGGTGAGCACTTTGGGCGCCAGCTTCTTGCGCAAAGACTGGCTGATTTCTTCCAGCGGGCGCAGCGCGGTGGCGCGCAGATACAGCTCTTCAAAATCGCTGATCTGAAATGCGCCGGCCTCCTGCCCCAATGGGTTGTCGTTGCCGACGATGTAGTAATCCGAGTCGCTGATATCCGCCCAGTAATAGCCGGTCTCAAAGGTCACAAGCTGACAGCCCATCGACTCGAGAAAACTGCGCACCGGGCTGTGGGCGATGTACTCTTTGTAGGTGAGCATATCGGTGAAGGTATCACCCTCGGCGACCAGCGGGGTGAAGTTCTCAATGTAATTCATGTGCAGCGCCGAAGAGACCGACATGGCCGTAAAGGTGTAATTACTCTGCGTGCACTCGGGGATAACAAATCCCATTTCGCGCAGTTCGTTGAGGAATGGGCGGTTGTCAAAGCCGAAATCTTCGAGCAGCGCGTCCTGGCGCGCATACCCATCAAGGATGATCCAGTAGATGTCCGGCAGGTTCGCCTG
Organism: Anaerolineaceae bacterium; assembly: GCA_036567625.1. Classification (GTDB taxonomy): domain Bacteria; phylum Chloroflexota; class Anaerolineae; order Anaerolineales; family Anaerolineaceae; genus CALDSL01. Next base: position 13,660 of record DATCUC010000208.1, read on the forward strand.
TTCGCGGTCAACACCGGGCTGAGTACTTTGCGTTTCCGCGCGCCGGCTGAGCCGGAGAGTAGACTGCACCTGGGCATAGATCAGTTGGCCCAAAACCAGTGCCACCAGTGCCGCCGCGCCCGCATTCAACACGCTATGCAGACCGTCCGGGTAGCTGCGGCAGAGCAGCAGCCGCCAGAAGGCCAGCCCACACAGCGCCAGCCACAGCGGCGCCAAATACCGGTGACGGCCAATGGCCAGCCCGCCCACCTGCAGCGGCTCTAACAGGCCGTACACGTGCCCGTAGGAGAAGAACAGCGCCAGCAGCAGCGCGGCCGGCGGCGCGGCGC
>DATCUC010000209.1:0-4064 GCA_036567625.1 Anaerolineaceae bacterium
GCTGGAGGGTCGGGTGACCCCCGGCGAGCACCCCTGCGCGCTGCTGCAGGTGCACCTCGATCTGCCCCCGGGCGGCAGCGAGGAGATTTTCTTCCTGCTGGGCCAGGGCGCAGACCGGCAGCAGGCACTGGAATTGATTGAAACTTTCCGCGCTGAGGAGCGCGTGGCGGCCGCCTGGAAGTCGGTGGGCGAATACTGGGATGGCTTGCTGGGCGCGGTGCAGGTGCGCACGCCCCAACCGGCAATGGATGTGCTGCTCAACCGCTGGCTGCTGTACCAGGCGCTCTCCTGCCGTATTTGGGGGCGCACAGCGTTCTATCAATCCAGCGGGGCGTTTGGGTTCCGCGATCAACTGCAGGATGTGCTCTCGGTGCTGGCCGTGCAGCCGGAGATTGCGCGCGAGCATATTCTGCGCGCAGCGGCGCATCAGTTCGAGCAGGGCGATGTGCTGCACTGGTGGCATCCGCCGTCGGGGCGTGGGGTGCGCACGCGCTTCTCGGATGACCTGCTGTGGCTGCCCTACGTGGTCAGCGAGTACGTGCGCGTCACCGGCGACCGGGAGATTCTGGAAGCAGAAGCGCCATTCCTCAGCGGGCCGGAGCTGGCGCAGAACGAGGACGAACATTACGGCCTGTTTGAGCGCACCCCTGCCAGCTATTCGCTCTATGAGCACTGCAAGCGAGCGGTGGAGCGCGGCGCGACGCAGGGCGCGCACGGCCTGCCGCTGATGGGCAGCGGCGACTGGAATGACGGCATGAACCGCGTGGGTATTGAGGGGCGCGGCGAGAGCGTATGGTTGGGTTGGTTTCTGTACGACGTGCTGCAGCATTTTGCCGGGTTGAGCGACCTGCGCGGCGAGAGCGAAATTGCAGCGCAGCAGCGCGAACGCGCGCGCGGGCTGCAAGCCGCGCTGGAAGCCAGCGCCTGGGACGGCCAGTGGTACCTGCGCGCTTTTTACGACAGCGGCCAACCGCTGGGTTCGCGCTCCAGCCAGGAGTGCCAGATCGACTCGATCGCGCAGTCGTGGGCAGTGATCAGCGGAGCAGGCGCGGCGGAGCGAGCGCGGCAGGCCATGCAGTCGGTGGTGGAACGGCTGGTGCGGCCGGATGACCGGCTGATCTTGCTCTTCGCGCCGCCGTTTGACCAGACACCGCTCGACCCCGGTTATATCAAAGGCTATGTTCCCGGCATCCGCGAGAACGGCGGGCAGTATACCCACGGGGCGATCTGGACGGTGTGGGCCTTCAGCCTGCTGGGCCAGGGCGAGCGCGCCGCGGAGCTGTTTGCGCTGCTCAACCCGGTTCTGCACGCGGCAGACGCGGCCGGGCTGGCGCGCTACCAGGTGGAGCCGTATGTGATCGCCGCCGACGTCTACGGCGTGGACCCGCACACCGGGCGCGGCGGATGGACGTGGTATACCGGCTCCAGCGGCTGGTATTACCGGCTGGGCGTGGAGGCCCTGTTGGGCCTGCGCCGCGAGGGCGCCCGGCTGCGGCTGGACCCGGTGATCCCCGCGGAGTGGGATGGGTTTGAGATGACCTACCGGCACGAACGCGGCCTGTGCCGGATTCGCGTCAGCAACCCGGAACACGTGGAGCAGGGCATCAGGCGCGTTCATGCTGGTGGAGTGGAACAAGCCGGCGTTTGGGTGGCGCTGGCCGAAGGCGAGCAGGTGATAGAAGTGATCCTCGGACGCGACGAAAGCAAAATGTAAAGCCCCCTTGACATCTGCGAAAATCGCGCTATACTATGTAAAGTAAGCTTTACAGAGAGGAGCGCGTATGAAAAACATGCTGGAACAGATGCGCACGCAGCGCGGTTGGACGCAGCAGGAACTGGCCGACATGGTCGAAGTTTCGCGGCAGACGATTATTTCGTTGGAGCGCGGGCGCTACAACCCGTCGATCCTGCTGGCGTTCCGGCTGGCGCGTTTATTTGACGTCAAAATTGAGGACTTGTTTTTGTATTCGGACGAGGAGGTGTATGATGCGTAATTCAACCAAGTGGATTGAAAGCAAGCAGCGCCGGGCGTTGATTTTGCTGGGCGCAGGAGCGCTGTTATTTGCCGCCGGAGGAGCGCTGCAGCGCTGGGTCACCGGGCTGCCGTTTGACGCGCGCATTATCGGCGGGCTGGGCATTTTGCTGCTGGGCGTGGGCCTGGCGCAGTACCTCACCTACCGCATTGTGCGCGGCGATGAGAAAGCCGCCGCGCGCAAGCGGTCTGAGGAACTGGATGAGCGGCGGGTGATGGTGCGCAACCAGGCGGGTAACCGCGCGTTCTGGGTGTCGCTGGTCATGGGCTATGCAGGCCTGATGTGGGCTTCCTTTGCCAGCAACGATCAGCTTCCGGCGCTGGAAGGCAACACGCTGTGGTTTTTCCTGGTGGCGCTGGTGGTCATCCCCTTTGGGGTCTACCTGGCAAGCTACGTGCGCGGCATCAACGAAGGGTAGGATGAAATCAAAAACTGGGTTTCCCCAGTTTTTGATTTAAGGTTTTGCCCTTCGGCGGCGCGGATCTCCGGGGTCGCGCAGGCGTTTGAGGGCCTGGGCCTCTAACTGGCGGGCGCGCTCGCGGCTGATGCCCATGCGCTGGCCGACCTCGGCCAGGCTGAGCGGCTCTTCGCCGGTGAGGCCGAAACGCATTTCCAGCAGGCTGCGCTCGCGCGAGGGCAGGGTTTCGAGCTGGCGGCGCACTTCGGCGCTAGACAGTTCCTGTAAGACAGTTTCTTCGGGGTTGGGAGTGTTGGCGTCGCTGAGTAGTTCGCCCAGTTCGTCTTCCTCTTCTTCGCCCACCGGGGCCTGCAGCGACAGCGGCTGGCGCGCCACCTGGAGCATGTGCTCCACGCGCTCGGGGGGCAGGTTGGCAGCCTCGGCCAGTTCGAGCGTGGTGGGCGGGCGACCCAGGCGCTGCTGGAGCTGGCTCTGATGACGGCGCAGGGTCACAATTTGATCGTTGAGGTAGGCCGGAATGCGCACCAGCCGGCCCTGGTCGGCCAGCGAGCGGGTAATCGCCTGGCGGATGTACCAGGTGGCATAGGTAGAAAAGCGATAGCCGCGCTTGTAGTCAAAGCTGCGCACGGCGCGCATTAACCCGATATTGCCTTCCTGGATCAGGTCAAGCAGGGGCAGGCCGGCGTTGCCGTAATGTTTGGCCACGCTCACCACCAGCCGGGCGTTGGCCTGGATGAGCTGGTCGCGGGCCTGCTGGCCGCGCTCGATCTCAGCCTGGAGCGCGGCGCGGCGCAGCGGATCACTCACTCCACGGTTGAGTTCCTCTTGAGCCAGCACGCAGCGTTCGATCAACCGCGCCAGGGCCACCTCTTGATCGGCGTTGAGCAGCGGGGTGCGGGTAGCTTCGCGCAGGTACATGCGGATCATATTGTCCGCTTCCACATCCGCCAGAAAGTCTTCATCCGGTGAAAGCTGTTCGGCCAGGTCTTCGAGCACATCGACCTGCTCGTTGAAACGCTCCAGCGGGTTTTCTTCCTCGGGCGGCTCCTCGGTATAGCTAACCCCGGCCTGCTCAACGCGGGCCCGGATGGCCGCGAACAGAGCGGCGTCATATTCCGCGTCGGGCACGGCGTCAAGAATATCCGGGCGGGTGATGCTGCCGCGCCGCCGGCCGTGCTGGATGAGCGTTTCCAGGGCCAGCGGACCGAACTGGTATTTTCCAAACTGCAAGGGGAGTTCAGTATTGGCGGTCATGCTGCTTAGCATACCCGATCCACGCGCCGCCGGGCTAGACGGACAATTCCTAAGCGCGGCAAGGAGATTCCCTAATTGGCGCGGCTTGCCCGGGGCAGGGTTCTTGATTATCATGAGGAGAGAGCATCCCAATCCAAGATCATCCAAGGAGCCAGCCATGCCGCTTACTTTTGACCTGCCGCTCGAGCAGTTGCAGACCTACCCGGGCGCCAATCCGCGGCCGGCGGATTTTGACGCGTATTGGGACGCAGCGCTTGCCGAAATGCGCGCGGCGCCGGCCAACCCGCAGCTTGTCCCCGCGGCGTTTCAGACGCCCTACGCTGCATGCTTTGACCTGTACTTCACCGGGGTGGGTGGGG
>DATCUC010000210.1:0-2798 GCA_036567625.1 Anaerolineaceae bacterium
GCTGCGCGGTTACACCGGGCTGTATGCCTGGGTGGAAGCCAACGGGTACATCGTCAGCGGGCCGGTGCGGGAGTTTTACCTGCAAGAGCCGGAGGAAGAAACCGCCAGCATGGTTGAGGTCCAGTTTCCAGTCGAACGCAACCGCCATTGGAAGGCGTATCAGAAGGTTGGGCAAGATCAGGAGACAAAAATGGATGCGAAGAAGGATGTGAAGATCATTACCACGCCGGCAATGAAGCTGGTGGGGCTGCGCTACCAGGGCAAGAATCAGAACGGTGAGATTGCCGGGGTTTGGGACGCGTTCAACCGGCGCTGCCTGGAGATTCCGAACCTGGTGCGCGGCGACGCCTACGGCGTGTGCCGGGTTCCGGCAGGGCTGCCGGAAGGCGAGTTCGAGTACATTTGCGCCATGCCGGTATCGGGGGTGGGGGATGTTCCCGCGGGGATGGTGACGGTGGATCTGCCGGAATTGAAATGCGCGGCCTACCCGCACATTGGCAAGCTGGACAACCTGGGCGAGAGCTACGAAGCATTCTACAAGGGCTGGCTGCCGCAGTCGGGCATGGAAGCGCTGGAGCCGGGCTTTGATATGGAATGGTACGGCAAGGAGTTCGACTTCTCGGACACCTCGGTGTTTTACATCCTGCTGCCGTTGAAGTAAGAAGCCGGTGGAAAGGGTGGGCCAGCTTACCAGCGGCCCACTCTTTTTGATTTTGAAAAGCGCGGCGGGGAAGAACGGCTCCTGCCCCCGCGCTGTGGTACAATCCCCGGGTGATGGACATCCTTCGCGATCTCAACCCACAGCAAACCGCGGCGGTCACGGCGGGAACGGGACAGGTGCTGGTGCTGGCCGGGCCGGGCTCGGGCAAGACCCGCGTGCTCACCCACCGCATCGCTTACCTGATCGGCTCGCTGGGCGTGCGCCCGCACAATATCCTTTCGGTAACCTTCACCAATAAGGCCGCGCGCGAGATGGAGGCCCGCCTGGGCCGCCTGCTCGGCGATGCGGGCAAGGGCATCTGGCTGGGCACGTTTCACGCCAACTGCGCGCGCATTTTACGCCGCGAGGAAGCTTACCTGCCGTTCCAGTCCAATTTTGTCATTTTTGACAGCGATGACCAGCTTACGCTGGTAAAGCGCGCGATACGCGATTTGAAGCTGGATGAGAAGCTCTACCGCCCGCCCAGCCTGCACGCCGCGATTTCGACCGCCAAGAATAACCTGGTGGGCGCGAAAACCTACCCGATCCGCACATACCGCGACGAGGTGGTGGCGCGCGTTTACCAGCGCTACGATGAACTGCTGCGCGAGAACAACGCGGTCGATTTTGACGACCTGCTGCTGCTGACGGTGCGCCTGTTTCAGGAGAACGCGGATGTGCGCGAGCGCTACGCGCGGCGCTTTGAGCACGTGCTGGTGGACGAGTTTCAGGATACCAACACGGTGCAGTATGAACTGCTCAAGCACCTGTGCTCGTACCATCACAATATTTTCGTCGTTGGCGACGAAGACCAGTCGATCTACCGCTGGCGCGGGGCGGATTTCCGCAACGTGCTGCGCTTTGAGGATGATTACCCGCAGTGCCAGAAGATCCTGCTGGAGCAGAACTACCGCTCGGTGCAGAACGTGCTGGACGCAGCCCGCGCGGTGATTGATCATAACGATCACCGCACGCCCAAGCGCCTGTTTTCTGACCGCGGCCAGGGCGAGAAGATCATCGTCTACGAGGCGGGCGACGACACCGGCGAGGCGGCCTTTGTGGTGGATAAGATTGCCAACCTGCTGCTGACGCGCGCCGCGCAGGGCGGGGATTTCGCGGTGATGTACCGCACCAACGCCCAGTCGCGCCTGCTGGAAGAGGCTTTTTTGCGCAGCGGGCTGCCGTACCGGCTGGTGGGGGCGCAGCGCTTCTACGGGCGGCGCGAGGTCAAAGACCTGATCGCCTACCTCCGGCTGGTGCAGAACCCGGCGGACGAGGTGAGCCTGAGCCGGGTGATCAACGTGCCCGCGCGCGGCATTGGCGATAAGACGATGGTGGCGCTGCAGCTCGCCGCGCGGCAGGGCAATCCGCCGGCTGCGCCGGGCGCGGTGCTGCTCGACCTGGGACGTAAAGGCTCCGATTCAGCTTACTGGAAGGCGCTGGGCGGGCGCGGGGCGATCCTGCTTTCTGATTTTGGCGCGCTGCTGGCGGGTTGGGTAGAATTTGCCAACAGCGGCGCGACCCTGCCGGAGATTTTCGACCGCATCGTCGATGAAACAGCCTACAAAGAGTACATCGACGACGGCAGCGAAGAGGGCGCCGACCGCTGGGGCAACGTCGAAGAACTGCGCCGGCTGGCATTCGAGTACCGCGAGCGCGGGCTGACCGCCTTTTTGGAGAACCTGGCGCTGGTGTCTGACCAGGACACGCTGCCCGAGGGCGTGGACGCGCCAACGCTGCTGACGCTGCACGCCGCCAAGGGGCTGGAGTACAGCCAGGTGTTTATCGTCGGCATGGACGAAGGGCTGCTGCCGCACAGCCGCTCGCTGGACGACCCGGAAGAGATGGCCGAGGAGCGCCGCCTGTTCTACGTGGGCCTGACGCGCGCCAAGAATAAGCTCTACCTGGTGCGCGCCGAGCGTCGCAGCAGCTACGGCTCGTACGAAGAGGCCATTCCCTCGCGCTTCTTAAATGACCTGCCGGATGGGCTGGTGCAGCAGCAGGGGATGAACAGCAGCTACCGGCGCTCGTCCTTTGGCAGCCAGCGCGACGAGCGCAAAGAGCGCTATTCGCGCTGGGAAACGCCCAGCCCGGCCCC
>DATCUC010000211.1:0-8751 GCA_036567625.1 Anaerolineaceae bacterium
CAGCCGCCGTGGCAGTGGCGCTGGCGCTGCGCCCCACCGGTCTCATTCTGGATAGCAGCGAAGAAGACCACGTCAGCGCCTGGCAGACCACCATGCGCGCCGCCCGGCTGAATCAGCGAGCCGGCCAGTTCTACCGCAAGCAGCGAGGAGGATCGCGATGATCATTCGGGTAAAAGTAAATGACCAAATTTTTGACGTTGAAATTGGCGATCTTTCCGCGCGCCCGGTCGTGGCAAAAGTCGGATCGGAAACCTTTGAAGTGACCCCCGAAGAAGCTGCCGGCGCGGCGCAGGTCTTGACTAACCCGGCGGTTGCGCCCGAACCGTTGGCTGCGGCCCCGGTTGCTGTTCCTGTGAGCAGCGGGGCAATCAGCACGGATACCAGCCGCACGGTCGTGGCTCCCATCCCGGGTACAATCATTGCCATCACCGCCAGGCCGGGTGACAGCGTGACCCATGGTCAGGAATTGTGCGTGTTGGAAGCGATGAAAATGAAAAACTCCATCCGCGCCACGCGCCCCGGAAAAGTGGAGAAGATCCACGTCGAGGTTGGCGCGCAGGTGCGCCAGGGCCAACCACTGGTTTCGTTCACGGATTGAGGCGGGCATGGACTTTACCGAGGTCTTCCAACAACTCACGCAGGGCTTTCAGGCGTTCACCTGGGGCAATGCGCTGATGCTTGCCGTCGGCCTGGTGCTGGTCACCCTGGCCGTCGTGAAGGAATATGAACCCGTGCTGCTGCTGCCCATCGGGTTTGGCTGCATCATCGCCAACCTGGGCATGTCTTATGAAGGCGGCATGATGAAAGTGATCTACGATGCAGGCATCTCTACCGAGCTGTTCCCGCTGCTCATTTTCATCGGCGTCGGCGCGATGATCGACTTCCGCCCGCTGCTGGCAATGCCGCAAATGGTGATCCTGGGCGCGGCGGGTCAGTTTGGTATTTACGGCACGCTGCTGTTGGCTGTGCTGCTGGGCTTCAACCTGCCCCAGGCGGCGTCCATCGGCGTCATCGGCGCAATCGACGGCCCCACGGCCATCTTCGTTGCGTCTAAGTTGGCCCCGGATATGCTCGGCCCGATCGCCGTGGCCGCGTATTCCTATATGAGCCTGATCCCGATCATTCAACCGCCCATCATGCGCCTGATGACCACGCGCAAAGAGCGCCTGGTGCGCATGGAATACGCCGCCCGGCCGGTTTCCAAAAAGCTGGTGGTGGCCTTCCCGATTATCGTTACCATTGTCGTCAGCCTGGTGGCGCCCTCGGCGGCTCCGCTGATTGCCACCCTGATGCTGGGTAATTTGCTGCGTGAGAGCGGCGTGGTCGACCGCCTGTCAAAAGCGGCGCAGAACGAAATCATCAATATTGCCACCCTGTTCTTGGGGCTGGCCATCGGCTCGACGATGACCGCGCAAAATTTCCTGTCGCTGTCCACGCTGGCGGTGCTGGCGTTGGGTCTGCTGGCCTTCGTGCTGGATACCGTCGCCGGGCTGCTGTTTGGCAAGCTGATGTATGTGGTCACCGGCGGTAAGATCAACCCGCTGATCGGCGCGTGCGGCATCAGCGCGTTCCCTATGGCCGGGCGTCTCTCGGCCAAAATGGCTCAGGAAGAAGACTTCAGCAATTTCATTTTGATGCACGCCATGGGCGCAAACACCGCCGGGCAGTTGGGTAGCGTGGTGGCCGGCGGCCTGCTGCTGGCGCTGGTGGCCAGCTTTGGCGGCATGTAAACCGCAATGCAACGGTTCAACAAAAAATCCCGCGCAGCCAGTGCGCGGGATTTTTTGTTGGGGTTATTCTTCATCGTTGGGGCTCGAGCCGTTGGGGTGGCCGTAATTTTCGATATCCAGGCGGTAGCCGACGCCGCGCACGGTCTTGATAAACTGCGGTTTGCGCGGATCATTTTCCAGCGCCTGGCGCAGCCAGCTCACGTGCACGTCGAGCGTGCGCGTGTCGCCCGTGTAGGCCGTATCCCACACCTGGCGGAAGAGATGCTCGCGCTCGATCACCGTGCCGGGCGATTCCATCAAGATCTTCAGCAGGGTAACCAACCGGGGGGTAAGGCGCGCCTGTTTGCCCTGGCAGCGCGCAACGCGCTGTTGCATATCCAGTTGAAACGGGCCGGCTTGCATCAGGTCTTTCGGCTCTACCGGCAGCAGCGGGCGGATGCGGTTGACCAGTTTTTGCAGGGTAAACGGTAGCACCAGTACCACTGCCACGCCGGGAACTTCTTTGGTATCGGCGGGTTGTTCCAGGATCAGCACCACCGGCAGGTCGGGCGAGTGTTTTTCCAGCGCCTGGCAAATGCGCCGGCCGCTGGTGCGCATCGAGGCTGCATCCACGATAACGATATCGGGACGCGCTTCGGTCATGCGGGTAATCGCTGCGCTGCCATTTGGCGCGCTCTCGACCAGGTAACCCTTCTTATCCAATCCAAATGCAAAAGAAGGGCGGTCAGCTCGTTTCCCTTCGACCAGCAGGATTTTTGCCTTTGTAGTTTTCACTGACAAAAGTTCCTTTCCTGCCGCCCAGAATAGAACCAGTCTGGGGTGCCGGCAATTAAAAAGATCAGCGACGTTGATAAAAACAAAAAATCAATCGTTCCGGGCTGAAAATTCACCGATGTTACCGATTGAAACCATTTCGGTGCCCCCTATACCCCCAATTGCTCAGGGACGGTCTTCTATTCCGGGATGGTTTCAATGGACCGGTTAGGAGAGGTTCAAACATTATACCTTAAAAACTTAACAAGAGTCGTGAGAAACTTAAGAAAATTGGGTAAATTGATAGAAGTTGTCTGGAGGTCAGATTCTTCCTGTCGCCGCCGGAAAATAGAATTCTTTAACATTCCGGTCTTTCCGGCAGCCAACGGGTATTTTCTCTCTGCCCGGAGACAGGCCTTTGTTTTTGGTTGCATCCTGCTATCCGGCATGTTAGAATAAAAGTTGATATCGAATTTTCACCCCCGCGTGGAGGGTATGTATGCCGAAAATGGTAGAAGTTGTTATTGACAGTGTGCGAGTGAGCCTCACCAATCAGCAGCGAATCGTGGTGCTGCGCGAAGTGGACACCGAGCGTTATTTGCCGATCTGGATTGGACCGTTTGAAGCCGAAGCGATCACTGTGGCGCTGCAAGAGATCGAAGTCGCCCGACCCCAAACCCATGATTTGCTCAAAAATGCCTTTTCCTTGCTTAATGCGCGGCTGATGCGCGTGGAAGTGATTTCTCTGCGCGATGACGTTTTTTATGGCAACCTGGTGGTAGAAAACAATGGGCGCACCATCGAGATTGACTCGCGCCCGTCTGATGCGCTGGCCCTGGCGGTGCGCGCCCGCGTGCCGATCCTTGTTTCCAGCGAGGTGATGGACTCGGCCGGGATCATCCCCGAGCAGGATATCCAGGCCCAGCCGGATGCGCCCTCCGCCAGCAGCGCCGCGGCTGCGCCCGAAGAGCCGCCCGCTGAAGAAGAATCCGAAGGGCGTTTATCGGTATTCGAAGATTTCTTGCAAAACCTCGAACTGGGTGACATGCCTGATACTGACGAGGATGAAGACGACGACGACGAACCCGACCGCCCAACACCGGGCTAGCACAGCAAAGTACGACACCGGGGTTAGCCAGATCGCCCCGGTGATCTTTTCAGAGGGTGAAATTCGATGACAGACTATCCTCCTCCCCCTCCCGATTTGGAAGAAATCTCAAATACCAGCCCGTCCCCCACGCAAACCCTGCCGCACAGCCGGCAGGCGGAAGAAGCCGTGCTGGGCGCGGTGTTGATCAATCCAGAAGTGTATTATGATCTGGCGCAGTTCTTACATTCCGACGATTTTTACATCGTCCGCAACCGCTGGATCTGGGATTCCTTTACCCGCCTGCACGACCGCCGCGCCCCGATCGATTTCCTGACCGTTTCGGAAGACCTCGAGCAGCAGGAGCAGTTAGCTGAGGTGGGCGGCCCAGCGTACCTGATGGCGCTGATCAACCAGACGCCAACCTCGCTGCACAGCGTGGCCTACGGGCATATCGTTGAAGATAACGCCGTGCGCCGGCGCATGCTCCAGTCGGCCAATGACCTGGCCCGGCTGGCCTATGACCAGTCGCAGACGGTGGAAACGATCATCGACGAGGCCGAAAAGTCGATCTTTGGCATCGGCGAGCGCCGCGTGCGTCACGACCTGGTGCCCATCCAGCAGGTACTGAGCGAGTATTATGATCGCGTTGGCCAGCTTTCGCAGCGCTCTGAGGAGATTTACGGCGTGCCCACCGGCCTGTTCGATCTGGACAAGCTGCTGGGCGGTCTGCAAAAATCTGATCTGCTGATCATCGCCGGCCGCCCGGGTATGGGCAAGACGGGTTTCATGCTCTCGGTGGCCAAGAATGCCGCGCAGAAGCACAAGAAGCACGTCGCCATGTTCTCGCTGGAAATGTCTAATGAGCAGTTGGTGCAGCGCCTGATCGCCCAGGAAACCGGGATCGACACCCAGCGCCTGCGCACCGGCAAGCTCGCCGAAGATGAATGGCCCATCTTCACCCATGCCATCGAAGTGCTGGCTGATACGCACATGTACCTGGACGATACCCCGGCCATCACCCCGCTGCAGCTGCGCACCAAGTGCCGCCGCCTGCACCTGGAGTTCGGCCTGGACCTGATCATCGTCGATTACTTGCAGTTGATGTCGGGCGACACGCGCAACGACAACCGCGTGCAAGAAGTCTCGTATATTTCGCGCAACCTGAAAGTGCTGGCCCGCGAGTTGAATGTACCCGTGCTGGCCGCCGCGCAGCTCTCGCGCGCAGTCGAACAACGCGCCGATAAGAAGCCGGTGCTCTCCGATTTGAGGGAATCTGGAAGTCTCGAGCAGGACGCCGATATCGTCATGTTCATCAACCGGCCAGACGCGCTGGACAAAGAAAGCCCGCGCGCCAACGTGGCCGAAATCATCGTCGCCAAGCACCGCAACGGTCCCACGCACCCGGGCATCGAACTAGTGTTCCTCAGCAACCTGGCGCGCTTTGACAATGCTGCGCCCATGCCGCCCGGCCCGGGCGGGCGGAGATAACCCATGCCTGCTTTCACCGGTTTCCCATCGGGTAAGGTGCGCATGACGCCGGTTCCGGGCACGTTCTTCAGTGAACTGCTGCCGGCCATCGATCACCTGGGTGAGTTGAAGGTGACGCTGTACGCCATCTGGTTCCTTGACCGGCAGGAAGGCAACATCCGCTTTATCACCTTCCGTGACTGTATGGAAGATGCCAACCTGCGCGCCGCCTTTGGCCGCGCTGAAACCCAGGTGCGCGAGGGATTGGCTGATGCGCTGGAACGCGCCGTGCAGCGCGGCACGCTGCTCAAAGTTCTCTCGCCCGGCGGCGCCGCGGATGACACCGCCTATTTCCTCAACTCACCCCGCGGGCGCGCCGCGGTGAAAGCCCTGCAAAAGGGTGAGTGGACGCTCGAAGGTCTGGCGCGCGCTGACGTGTCGTTGGATGTGGAGCGCCCGAGCATTTTTAGCCTGTACGAGCAAAACATCGGCCCGCTGACTCCGCTGATGGTGGATACGCTGCGCGATGCCGAGCAGGAATACCCGGCGGAGTGGATTGAAGAAGCGGTGCGCGCCGCGGTGGAAAACAATGCCCGCCGCTGGCGTTATGTGGAAGCGATTTTAAAGGCGCGGAAGGAGAAAGGACGCCATGGCTCGAATCGACGAAACGCTGAAGAAGATCGTAGAAAATATGTCGAAGGAGAATACGCCGACTTCATCGAGCACTGATACCGCGCGCCCATCGGTTGACCTTCCCGGCGATCCTAACTGCCCCATCTGTGGCGGGGTGGGGCATGTGCGCCAGGATTTGCCCATCACCGACCCGAACTTCGGCAAGCTGGTGATGTGCTCCTGCCTGCAGCAAAAAGCGGTAGCCGGCGCGCAAACCCGCCTGATGCGCCTGAGCAACCTGGAAGCTCTGAAGGATAAGACCTTTGAAACCTTCCGCCCCGAAGGGCTGGTTGGCGCGGGAACCAAAGAGGTGTCGTCATTAGAGATGGCCTTCCGCTTCGCGCAGCAGTACGCCAGCGACCTGCGCGGCTGGTTTTTGCTGATGGGCGGCTACGGCTGCGGCAAAACTCACCTGGCGGCTGCCATCGCCAATTCCGCCATCCAGCGCGGGGTCGAAACCCTATTCCTGACCGTTCCCGATCTGCTCGACTGGCTGCGCTATTCCTACGACGCCCCCGATACCAGCTTTGAAGAGCGCTTCGAAGAGATCCGCAACGTGCCGCTGCTGGTGCTGGATGACCTGGGCACGCAAAACGCCACGCCCTGGGCTGAGGAAAAGCTGTTCCAGATCATCAATCACCGCTACGTCAAACGCCTGCCCACCGTGGTGACCACGAACCTCGACCTGGTCGAAATTGACGGGCGCATTTCTTCGCGCCTGCTCGACCCGCAGTTGGTGGACAAGATCATGATCACCGCGCCGGATTACCGCCGGCCATCCAAGGGCGAGGGGCAGTCGCAGCGCACCGATCTGGGCCTGCTGGCCGATATGACCTTTGGCACCTTTAGCCTGCGCGAGTTTGAAAAGCTGGAACCGGACGTGCGCGCCAACCTGGAAAAGGTCTACCGCGCGGTGCAGCAGTACGCTGAGAATCCTAGCGGCTGGCTGGTCATCAGCGGCGGCTATTTTTGCGGCAAGACGCACCTGGCCGCTGCCATCGGCAATTACCGCCTGAAGAATAGCGACCGAGTCAGCTTCTGGGTGGTGGCCGAACTGCTCGATCATTTACGCGCCACCTTCAGCCCCAATAGCAACACCACGTACGATCACCTGTTTGAAGAGGTGCGTAATGCCTCGCTGCTGATCCTGGATGACTACGGCGGCCAGAGCAGCACCCCCTGGGCGCAGGAAAAGATGTACCAGATTTTGAATTTCCGCTACAACGCCAACCTGCCCACGGTGATCACCACCACCAAAAAACTGGAAGAGATTGAGCCACGGCTGCGCAGCCGCATGATGGACCGCCGCAAATGCGTGTTCGTGGCCCTGCAGGCCCCGGCCTATATCCCCAATGCCCCGGGAAAGAGCGAAACCCGCGCCCGCGGCAAACGCGCGGGATAGCGCCGTCTGGTATGTGCTTTGGTTGAAGAACCGGTCACCCGAGAGGGGACCGGTCTTCTGTTTTCATACCGGCAAAAGCAATTAAGTGATTTATAATTGCAGCGATTTATGCAATATTGCATAAACGGTTCGTTATCTCGATCAGTCAGGAGCAAGCAATGGGCGACAAAAAAGTGCGTGTGGCAATCATCGGCGTGGGCAACTGCGCCTCGTCCCTGGTTCAAGGCGTTCACTATTACTGCAACGCCAAAGCCGAAGATCGGATCCCCGGCCTGATGCACGTCAACCTCGGCGGGTATCACATCCGCGATATCGAGTTTTCCGCCGCGTTTGACGTGGTCGATACCAAGGTTGGCAAAGATTTAAGCGAGGCAATCTTCGCTTTTCCCAACAACACCTACAAGTTCAGCGATGTGCCCTTCCTTAATGTTCCGGTACATCGCGGCATGACCCACGATGGGCTGGGCAAATACCTGTCGCAGATTGTTAAAAAGGCCCCCGGCCCCACGGATGACATCGTGCAGATTTTGAAGGACACCAAAACCGATGTGGTGGTGAGTTACCTGCCGGTTGGTTCGGAGATGGCGACCAAGTGGTATGTTGAGCAGGTTCTCGAAGCCGGGTGCGGGTTTATCAATGCCATACCGGTGTTTATCGCCAGCTCTGAATACTGGGGCGAGCGTTTCCGCGCCAAAGGTTTGCCGATCATTGGCGATGATATCAAGAGCCAGGTGGGGGCCACCATCCTGCACCGATCGCTGGTCAGCTTGTTTGACGACCGCGGCGTGCATCTCGACCGCACCTATCAGTTAAACTTTGGCGGCAATACCGACTTTATGAATATGCTCGAACGCGAACGGCTCGAGTCGAAGAAAATTTCCAAGACCAACGCCGTCACCAGTATGCTGCCCTATCCGCTGGACGAAGGCGACGTGCACGTTGGCCCGTCTGACTACGTGCCCTGGTTGAGCGACCGCAAGTGGTGCTACATTCGCATGGAAGGTACCACCTTTGGGGATGTGCCCTTGAACGTCGAAGTCAAGCTGGAAGTCTGGGATTCGCCCAACTCCGCCGGGGTGGTAATCGACGCGCTGCGCTGCGTCAAACTGGCGCTGGATCGCGGCATTGGTGGGCCGCTGGTTGAGCCCTCTTCCTACTTCATGAAATCGCCGCCAAAGCAGTTTCGCGATAACATCGCGCATGAACTCACGGAAGCCTTTATCCGGGGTGGGGAATAAGCTGCTCGCGCAGCCTGCAAGAAGAATTCCCAGAGCCCTCTGCCAATATGTCAAAGCCGCAGTGTCTCTACCTGCGGCTTTTTGCAAACAACCAGCCGCGAGCGGCTGCTCAATCGAATATATAATTAGATGCGTCGGCTGTGCAAAATCGCACAAATACCCGCGCTTGACAGCCGGCCGGATTCCTCCTACAATATGGGAGCGCTCCCACGAAATGAATTTTTGAAAAACGACGTTCATGGCTTAACTGTTTGCGCGCTCCAGGGAAAGGGATACGAATATGCGCTTTGGATATTTTGACGACCAGAACCGCGAGTATGTCATCACCCGGCCGGACACTCCCCTGCCGTGGATCAATTACCTGGGCAGCCAGGAGTATTTTGGCCTCATCTCCAACAC
>DATCUC010000212.1:0-7946 GCA_036567625.1 Anaerolineaceae bacterium
TTCCACGCCGACCCAGATCACCCGCGGGCGGCGGATGCTGGGAAATGCGCCCAGCGTGCCGACGCAAATTTCGAACGGTCGAAAGCGCGACACTTCCGCCTTGAGCAGGCGCGTGAGCAGCTCCAGGTTGGCCGGCGATACATCGCCCAGGAATTTAATCGTCAGGTGGATGTTTGCAGCCGGAACCCAACGCACGGCCTTGTCACCGGGCGTTTTTACCTTATCGAGCACATCTTCCAGGCGAGCCTGGATCGATTCGGGTAGATCTATGGCAATGAACGCGCGGATTACGGTCATGTCGGCAGCCCTTGCAGCAAATTTTGAAAATCAGGGTTCTCTTACGGTCACTATGATCGGCAGCGTGTCTCCACTCTCAAACCCGAGGGTGAGTTTGAAGGTGTCGCCGGCTTTCAAGTCACGGCTAAGGTTAATCAGCATCACATGGTAGCTGCCCGGTTTGAACTCCAATTTGGAATTAGCTGGAATCTCAACCCGGTCTTGTTTTTCCATTTTCATAACGCCGCCGTCCATCTTACTCAGATGGACTTCCACAGTTCCGGCGACGTCGGAAGCGGCGGAAACCAGCGCGATTGGCGCGGTGGTGCTGTTATCGACAACAAAGAAAGCGGCGCCGTTATCTCCGGCCAGCGCCGGACGCGCGTACGGATCGCGCACTGCAACTGCAGATTGCTGCTGCTCGGTTGGTTCGGCGGTCGGGCTGCTGCCGCAGGCAGCAAGAGCTAACCCGAAGACCGCCAGGAGCAGGATGATAAAACCCTTCTGGAACATTCTCATTTATCCACATCCTTTTACGGTTAATTCTGGAATAGGCAAATGGGATATTGCCGTTGTGCAGTGCGTATATGATGAACTTTACCCCGCCTGTCTTCATTGTACAAATTGGCTGATAGGATGTCAAGCCAGGTCGTTGGGCAAACAAAACGCCCCGGCGGGAAACCGGGGCGTGTGGTGCTCATACCGTTGCTGAAACTGGGAGCCGTTGTCGGGGCAGATTGATGCGGGGCAGGATGTTCTTACTGCAAATACCGGACGTCAATACGGGCGTCTTTACCACCAACCCTGAAGCGATAACAACTCGCCTGCTCAGGTCAGGATTCGCGCGGCTTGCTTTCGAGCGTGCGCGTCAGTAGTTCGTCCTGCACCGTCGAGACTTTGCTCTTACGGCGTTCGTCTTGCTGGGCTTTGCGTTCTTTGGCCTTTTCCATGGCGGCGCGCATGGCCATTTCCATGGCAGTCGGTTCAGCTTCTACCGGGGCGGCATTTTCGAGCGTGCCGATCAGTTCGCTGGAGCCTTCACCGCCTTCATTGTCGCGGCGGTTCTTGCGCTGGCGGCGAACAGGCTTTTCGCGGCGCGGGGCATTTTCAAAGGCAGCCATGCGCGGAGAGGGTTCTTCCTTCACCGGTTCGGGCTGGAGCGCTTTGATGCTCAGCTTGATCTGCTTCTTCTTGCGGTTGAAGTCAAGCACCTGGGCTTCTACTTCGTCACCTTCTTTGACCACATCCGACGGCTGGCGAACGTAACCGTGCGCCATTTCGGAGATGTGGATCAGGCCGGGGCGTTCCGCGCCAATTTCGACAAAGGCGCCAAATTTTTCCAGGCGGGTGACTGTGCCCTTGACCGTCATGCCTTTCTTTAGATCGCGCCACTCAACGTCCAGCGGCTTGATCATGGTCAGCTCGACGCGGCCGTCCTTCACCTTGCGGACGTATACATCCACTTCCGCGCCAGGTTTGAGCACATCCTCGACCGATTTGATCGGCTCGTCAGGATTTTCTCCCACCAGTTGCGAGATGTGGATCAACGCCGGGGCGCCGGTGCCAATGTCGATCAGGGCCCCGGCCAGGCTGGTCTTGAGGACCGTGCCTTTGTAGTGCGTCTTTGCTTTGATCTCTTCGGAACTATCTGTTGTGTTGTTTGCGACAACGCTGTTGTCCATAGCGTCTTTCTCCCAATTTCAGTTTTTCAGCGACAGGGGATTATACCTTGCGCCTTCCAAACTGTCAATTTAAAACCTTTCTTACTGCGCATTCTTTAAGATTTCGATGGCTTTTTGCAGCTGCGGATCGCGGTCGGCGGCGATATCTTCCTCCGTGCGTTCGACGATCACATCCGGCTCGAGACCTACATCGTTGATCTGGCGTTCTTTAGGGGTCAACCAGCGGGCAATGGTCACGCGCACCGCGCCGGCGTTATCATCCAGGTCGATCCAGTTTTGCACCGAGCCTTTGCCGTAGGTTTTCACGCCCACCAGTTGGCCGCGCCCGTAATCCTGGATCGCTCCGGCGGTGATTTCAGAGGCTGAAGCCGTGCCGCCATTGACCAGCACCACCAGCGGTACATCCGTTGCCAGCCCGCCGCGGATCGCGTCAAAGGTGCGCCGCGTTCCATCGCCGTATTCTTCGTACATCACCACGCCGCGCGGAATGAATTCGGACACCACTTCGATGGCCGTATTCAGGTAGCCGCCGCCGTTATCGCGCAAATCCAGGATCAGTCCCTTGGGATTCTGGCGCATCACGTCACGCAAGGCGTCCTGCAGTTCTTCGGCAGTATTATCGCCGTAGGTATAGAGCTGGATGTGGAAAATGCCATCGCCTACATCCTCGGCTTCTACCGAAGGCACTTCAATCTTCGCGCGTTCGATGGTCACGTCGAACGGCTCAACATCCTGGCGGCGGATGGTCAGGGTCACGCTGGTGCCCGCCGGGCCAAGAATGCGCTGCAACACCAGGCTGCCGTCGATGCCGGTCATATCTTCGCCATCCACCGCGATCACCTCATCTCCGGTCTTCAGCCCGGCCTTTTCAGCGGGAGAGTCTGGCATGGGGTTGATGATGGTGACAAAATCCAGGGTCGTGTCCACCCAGGCGCCAATGCCTTCGTATTCGCCCTGCAGCGAGCGGCTTTGCTGCTCGAACTGCTCGGGGTCCATATACGAGGTGTGCTTATCGCCCAGGGCTTCGAGCATGCCGCTGATTGCGCCGCGCATCAGTTTCAGATCATCCACCGGCTGGTCCACGAACTGATCGTGGACGATTTCCCAGGCCTGCCAGAATGGTTTGAACAGGCTGTCCAGGTCGGTGGCCTGCGGGCGAGTGGGCGATTGCGGGGTGGTGGCTGCCATCCCGGGTACGGCGGTCGCCGCGCTTTCCGGCTGCGGGTCAAACACCTCAACCGCGGAGGGAATGCCGGTTGCAAAAACCGCGGGTTTGGGCACGGCCCATCCCACCAGCACGCCGGCGGTGAAGACGAAGCACAACAGTAAAACGGCGAGCACGCCGCCAATGGTATATTGCAGGGCTTTGGAAGGCATACTTTCTCCTCTACGGATAACCACTCGGTGTTCTGATCAGAAGGGTAGGGTATCACATGCAGGGAAAAGCTGCAAGACTGCTTTCTAATTTGTAGCGGGCTGCTTATCCTTCCGCTGCGGGCGGCTGCGAATCCGGGCCGCTGCCGGGCCGCGGACCGGGTTTCTCTGTTTGCTGCGCGCGCAGCTCCGCCACGCGGCGGGCCAGTTCGCGGGCGGCATCTTCGTCGCGGCTTTTGAAAACGCTCTTGCGCTGCGGTCGCGGCGGTTGGATTTTGTTCCGGTCGCGAAAGGCGAAGATCAGCCCCAGGTTGAGCGCGATGATAAAGCCGACGAAAATGTAGAGAACAACCCGCGCGGCTGGTTCCAGATCATTCATCGTCCAGCAGCCTCTCGTCTGGCTGAAGCACGGGCAGGATGCTGAGCAGCTCGGCCAGGTGCGGGATCGCCGCGGCGCTGGTTCCCTGCGGCAGGATTTGCCCGCCGACGTAAATCGTCGTGAGCCCCAGCTTTTGGGCCGTGGCCAGGTTGCGCGGCGCGTCGTCGATCATCAGGCAGGTGCGCGGGTCCGGGTTACCGGCGCGCTCCAGCGCAATCGCAAAGGCTTCGGGCTGCGGTTTGCAGTACGGGGCAATAGCGTTGATGTCGATGATGTCTTCAAAAATGCCTTCCAGGTTGAGGATGGCCAACACCCGGTTGGCATGGTTGCAGTCCGAATTGGTAAAGATCAGCTTGCGTCCCGGCAGATTTTCCAGCACCGAGCGCACGCGCGGATCCGGCTGGATAAATTCCGGCAGTGGAACGTCGTGGACGAAGGCCAGGTAATCTTGTGTATCCACGCCGCGCGTCATCTGCAGCCCACGCAGAGTGGTGCCGTAGGTGGTGTACAATTTTTCCCGTAGCGGCGCGATTTCTTCCAGCGGGATTCCCAGGCGTTCGTGCAGGTAGACTTCCATGCGCCGTTTGAGCGCATCCCACAGCCCGGTCGATGGCGGGTACAGGGTATCGTCGAGATCAAAGAAGAATGTACGGATGGGCATATGGATATTGTATCCGATCTTTCCGCCAGTTTTCGCGGGAAACTGGTCGTATCGTTTATGACACTTCCGGTATAATTTATGTGAACGATGGACACCCTGCGCATCCAAATACTACCTGATGAGATCGCCTCGCAAATCGCCGCGGGCGAAGTGGTCGAACGCCCGGCTTCCGTGGTCAAGGAACTGCTGGAAAATGCGCTTGACGCCGGCGCGAGTGAGATCAAAGTGCGGGTAGAATCCGCTGGCCGCGCGCTGATCGAAGTGGCGGATAACGGCTCCGGCATCGCGGTAGAGCAAATCGAGCTGGCGCTAGCGCGCCACGCCACCAGCAAGCTGCGCAGCGCCGAAGACCTGTTCCATATTCAAACCTTGGGCTTTCGCGGCGAGGCCCTGGCCTCAATTGCTTCGGTTTCACGTCTGGCGCTGACCTCGCGCGCGCGCGACGCCGAAGTTGGCGCGCGGCTGCTGGTTGAAGCCGGGCATTCCGGCGAATTGGAACGCCTGGGCATTCCGGCGGGGACCGTTGTGCGCGTGGAAGACCTGTTTTACAACGTGCCCGCGCGGTTGAAATTCCTCAAACAAGACAGCACCGAGCGCCAGCAGATTGACGCGCTGGTAACGCGCTACGCGCTGGCCTATCCGCAGGTACGCATGGCGCTCTTTCAGGATGGCCGCGCGGTGCTGCAAACCTCGGGCAACGGCGACCGCCGCGAGGTGCTGGCCCAGTTATACGGAGTGGATATCGCCCGCCAGATGCTGGAAGTCACCTTTGAAGAAGAGGGGCTGCGCGTGCAAGGCTTTACCAGCCCGGTCGCGCTGACGCGCTCGAACCGGCGCGAGATCACCTTCTTCGTTAATGGCCGCTGGGTGCAAGACGTTTCCTTGAATACAGCCTTGCTTCAGGCCTACCACACCCTGTTGATGGTCGGGCGCTATCCCCTCGCGGTGCTGTTTGTCGATCTGCCGCCGGAGATGATCGATGTCAATGTACATCCGGCCAAAGCCGAAGTGCGTTTTCGCCAGGCCGACCGGGTGTTTAGCGGGGTGCAGCGCGCGGTCAAACGGGCGCTGCTGGCCTATTCGCCCGTGCCGCCGGTGTCGCCGCAGTCGTGGGCGGCCAGCCAGCCGCGCATTGGCCTGGATTGGTCGTTAGCCGCGGATGCTTCAGGCCAGTCGCTGTATGGGGAAACTGGCGCAACCCTCGCGCCGCAGCCCGCGCAACCCCTCGATGCAGAACAGCCCGGTACACCCACCCCGGCGGCGAGCAGCGTGCTGCCCTCTGGGGCGCTGCCGCTGCTGCGTCTGGTGGGGCAGGTGGGCGCGGCGTACCTGGTTGCCGAAGGCCCCGACGGCCTGTACCTGATTGATCAACACGCCGCGCACGAACGCGTATTATTTGAGCGATTCCGCCAGATGCAGCCGGGAAAGATCCCGGCGCAGGCATTGTTAGAACCGGTGACTGTGACCCTGCCTCCCAACAGCGCCGGGCGCTTGCAGCAAGAACTGCCAACCCTCGAACGCCTGGGGTTTGCCGTCGAACCCTTCGGCCCATCCACCTTCCGCGTGCGCGCCATTCCCGCTTTTCTGTCCGGGCTCGACCCGGCGGCGGCGCTGCGCGTGGTGGTCGAAGATTTCGAAGAGGATGAAACCCCGCTGCAAGCGGAACTGGAGGCAAAGCTCGTGGCGCGCATCTGCAAACGCGCCGCGGTAAAAGCAGGGCAGTCGCTCTCCGTCGATGAGCAGCGCGCCCTGCTGCGTGATTTGGAAACCTGTGTCTCGCCGCGCACGTGCCCGCACGGCCGCCCAACCATGATCCATCTGCCAGTGGATTTGTTGGAACGCCAGTTTGGCCGCCGCGGCGCGCGTTAACCGCATTCATCCTTTTTTCGTACTGCAAGGGAGGGTACTATGCAAATCGTAACCGATCGAGGAGCCGACCTGGCTCCGGAACAAAAAGCCAGCCTGGACCTGGCGTACATCCAACTGTTGATTCACCTGAATGATAAGTCCTATCGCAGCGGCATCGATATTGACCCCAACGATTTTTACACGCTTTTGAGCGAAACCGACAGTTTCCCCACCACGTCGCAGCCTTCCGCGGGAGAATTTGCCGAACTGTACCGCGATCTGGCGAAGAAGACCCCGGATATCTTCTCCATCCACATTTCCTCCGGGCTGAGCGGCACGATCAACGCCGCGCGGGCCGGGGCCGAGATGGTGCCTGAGGCCAACGTCACCTTCTTTGATACGATGACCCTGTCTGTGCCCGAGGGCTGGATGGTTGAAGCGGCGGCGCGCATGTTAGGCGCGGGCTGGTCGGTAGAGCGCGTGATTGCCAAGCTGGAAACCCTGCGCGAGCAGGTGAACGGCATTTTCACCCTCAACACGCTCAAGTATCTCATCCATGGCGGGCGCATCAGCCACATTAAGGGCCTGGTGGCGTCGCTGTTGAACATAAAGCCGGTCATCGGTGTCGAAAAGGTCAAGGGTATGTACGATACCTTTGGCCAGGAGATCACCCTCAAGCGCGCCATGGGCAAAATTGTCGACGTGGTAGAGCACTGGTACCCGCAAAAACCCAAACTGCGCGTGCAATTGCTGCACGGCAATAACCTGGAAGCGGTGGAATACCTGCGCGAGAAGATGCTGGAGCGCTTTGACTGCCTGATGGAACCGGTGACGCCGGTGGCCCCGGTACTGGGCGCGCACACCGGCCCCGGGTTGGTCGGCCTGGCCGTTGCTCCGCTGTCTGTCTTCGCGGATATTCCTTAAAGAAACTAACTGCCAACCGCGATTATCACCCTGCCATCACTGCCTCAGTGATGGCAGGGATCACTTCGGCGATATCGCCGGGCAGCAGCACGGCGGCGTGCGCGTCCAGAAATGTGCTGGAGCGGGTGTTGATGATCAACGCTGCGCCGTTGTTGGCCGCATATGCCGGCAGCATATTTGCCGGGCTGACCTCCAGCGATGAGCCAATCACCAGCATCACATCCGCCTGCAGCGCGTGGTTCTCGGCGGCCATCCAGGTATCCTCGGGCAGCATTTCCTCGAACAGGGTGAAGGCGGGTTTAACGATTGCGCCGTCGCGGGCGCAGCGTGGAAAGCTATTTTCATCGATCAGCGCGGTCCAGTGCTGCGCCGCCGGGGACGACTGGCCGCAGCGCGGGCAGGTGAACACATCCAGCGATCCGTGGACTTCCAGCACGGCCTTTGAACCGGCGTGCTGGTGCAGCGCATCGATATTTTGCGTGATGATGGCTTTTACAATCCCGGCTTCTTCCAGGCGGGCCAGCGCAAAATGCGCCGGGTTGGGCCGAGCGGCGCGCATGTCCGCCGCCAGCGGGCGCAGCCAGTTGAAGAACCGCTCGGGGTGGTGGCGAAATGCGCTGAGCGAGGCCACCTGCATCGGGTCGAAGCGCGTCCACAAACCGCTGCCCGTCGAGCGGAAATCTGGGATGCCGCTGGGAACCGAAATTCCCGCGCCGGTGAAAACTACCAGATGCTTTGCGGCCCGAATGATTCGGGCCGCTGCTTGAATGCTTTCATCAAATTCTGCCATGCGCCAATTGTA
>DATCUC010000213.1:0-5809 GCA_036567625.1 Anaerolineaceae bacterium
TAATTAACCCAAGTTGCTACCTTAGGACGAACAGCTAAAAAGGATCCATGCGAACTCTGGTAAAGTTTACGGTGACCAAACCAAAACTGAGCCGGAGGAACGCATGGACAGCCAAATTGTAGCAGTCTTTTGCCTGTGTGACGATATGTTGAAAGCATTGCACCACCGAGAAGATCAACAATGCCAAATGACCGATAGTGAAGTCATGACCACGGCGATCGTTGCCGCCCTTCACTTTCGAGGGAACTACGAATTGGCTCGTCATTTTCTTCAAGATGAAGGCTATATCCCTCATATGCTGAGCAAAAGTCGCTTCAATCGTCGCTTGCATCGTCTTCAAGACTTGTTTCTCACGCTGTTCCATCTGCTCGGTGAAAGCTGGAAGGAACTCAATAGTCACTCGGTGTACGTTCTGGATAGCTACCCGATTGCCGCTTGCGACAATTATCGCATCTGTCGCTCGCGTCGTTATCACGGCGAAGTCTGGCGAGGCAGACAAGCCAGCAAAAAACGCTTTTTCTACGGTTTGAAAATCCATATTATGGTCACAGAGTTTGGTCAGCCCGTCGAATTCTTCCTCACTCCTGGCAGCACCAGTGATACAAGCGCCTATCGTCTTTATGACTTTGATCTTCCAGATCAATCTTGGATCACAGCCGATAAAGCTTATACCGACTATGATGTGGAAGATGCCATCAACGAGACCGGTTTGAGAATGCGGCCGATGCGAAAAAGTAATTCCAAGCGACCTTTTCCTCCGTGGCTGTTCTACCTTCAATCGACGTATCGCAAGATTGTCGAGACCACTGGCAGCATGATCGAACGTTTGTTGCCTAAATCCATTCACTCCGTTACCGCGAAAGGATTTGAGCTAAAGCTTGGCCTCTTTGTCCTGGCTGCCAGCCTCAACTTCCTTTGGTAGCAACTCGGGTTAATTATATATTTATTAAAGAGATATATAGCCCGGATTGACGAGAATGCAACGACCGTTTATTCGATGTCTGTCACTCTTCCAGAATAACCCGCAGCTGGTACGGTCCCAAAACCACTTCCGCGCCGTTGAGCGGCTCGCCGCTGAGCTGGTCACGGAACTGGTAGCCCAGGCCGTACAGCCGCAGCAGATTGCCCGGCAGGCGGCATTCCTGTTCGCTGAAGTTGGCCAGCACAATTGCCTGCTGCGCGCCCGCGCTGCGCAAAAAGCCAAACACGCGCCCGTCGCCGGTGTCGATCCACTGGAATTCCTGCCCGCTCAACGCCGGGGTGGATTTCCGCAGCGCCACCAGCCGCCGCAGCCCGGCGTAAATGCGCCCTTCCACCGTTTCCGCGTCCGCGCGGCGCGCGTAGCGTTCCGCGCTGGCAAATGGGCGGTGCACCCAGCGGCTGTCGCGCGCCTTGGCCGGGTCTTTGCGGTAGCCGTAATCGTTGAGCGTGCCGATCTCATCGCCCAGGTAAATGAGCGGGATGCCGCCGGTAGCGCAGATCATGCCGTGGATCAGCAGCAGCCGCCGCACGGCCAGGTCTACCTCGCGCGCAGTTTCCTCATGCAGCGCTTTTTCCAGCCCGGCCAGCGAAGCCGCCGTGCCGGAGATGCGGCAGTCGCCGGTTTTGGGATTCTCCTGGAAGGGCAGGCCGCGCGCAAAGCTACCCGGGAAGCGCCCGGTGTAAAAATTGTTCAAAAACCGGCGGTGCGTGTACCCGTTGACTCCCACCCGCGCCGCGTCTTCGTCGGAAAACGTCCAGCCGATGTCGTCGTGGCAGCGCACGTAGTTGACCCATGCCGTGCCCGCCGGGATGCGCAGCCGCTCGCGCAGCGAGGCGTTCATCAGCCGCGTGTCGCGCGTGGCCAGGGCTTCCCACAGCAGCGCCATCAACAGCGGATTGTACGAAAGCTCGCATTCATCGCGGCGGATGTAGCGTACCACCTCGTCCGGGTGGACGATGGCCTCAGACTTGAACAGCAGCGCCGGGGCGGCAATCCGCGCCGCGGCGCGGAAGGCGCGAATGAGCTGGTGCGCCTGGGGCAGGTTTTCGCAGCCGGTGCCCATTTGCTTCCAGATGAACGCCACCGCGTCCAGCCGCAGAATTTCGACGCCCATATTGGCCAGGAACAGCAGTTCCTCGGCCATGCGGATGAAGACTTCCGGGTTGTGATAGTTCAGGTCCCACTGGTAGCTGTGGAAGGTGGTCCACACCCAGCGCCCGATCTCCGGCTGGAAGGTGAACGCGCCGGGGTGCTCGTCGGGGAAAATCTCGCGCAGCGTGGCTTCGTACGCGTCGGGCATGGCGCGGTCGGGGAACATCAAGTAGTAATCCTGATATTCGCGTTCTCCGGCCTGGGCGCGGCGCGCCCATTCATGCTCGTTGCTGGTGTGGTTGAAGACAAAATCTACCACCAGGCTGATGCCCACTGCCCGCAGATCCGCCGCCAGCCGGCCCAGTTCTTCCATTGTGCCCAGGCGCGGGTCCACCTCGCGGTAGCTGCTGATGGCGTAGCCGCCGTCATTCTCGCCTTCCGGGCTGCGGAACAGCGGCATCAGGTGCAGGTAAGTGATGCCCAGTTCCTGCAAGTAGGGGATGCGCTCGCGGATACCCTGCAAGTTTCCGGCGAACAGGTCGACGTAACACACCGCGCCCAGCATCGTATTGCGCTGGAACCAGTCCGGCGCGGCCTCGCGCTGCTGGTCCAGCACTTTCAGATCATCGGGGCGCTCGCGCCACGAACGCGCCAGGCTGTCCAGCAGGGTTTCGAGGTGGTAGAAGAAGTCATACTGCTCGCCGTAAATGCCCAGCAGCAGCGCGAACAGGTCGGGGAAGTTCGCCAGCAGCCGCTCGCAAAAAGCGGACCAATCTTCGGGGTGGGCCAGCGCCCAGTCGCGGTTCGATTCGACCAGGCGCGGCAGCAGCCGGTTCAGTGAGCGGTCGGCCAGGTAGGGAATATCGAGGGGAGAAGGAGTGGTTGGCATGTTTTTGATCTGCGGATTTTGCTGCGGGAAATGTTAATGAATGCCGCCCCGCAACCCACCATCATGGAGAAGAAATCGCGGTGAGTCGCGGGGCGGGCATCCGTTTGCTGGTAATTGTTGGTCTGGTAAGCCTTTGGCGGCGTGGATGCGCGGGCGGCTGAAGATTAACCCTTCACCGAGCCGGCCATCATGCCGCGCACAAAGTAGCGCTGCAGCGCGAAGAACACGGCCAGCGGCAGCACCATGCTGAGGAACGCGCCCGAGGTCAGCAGGTGCCAGTCCTGGCCTTTTTCGCCGACGATGGCGGCCAGCGCGCTGGTGATCACGCGCGTCTTGTCGCCCAGGAAGGTCAGCGCAACCAGGTAGTCATTCCACACCCACAGGAATTGGAAGATGGCGAAGGACGCCAGCGCGGGTACCGACAGCGGCAGGATCAACTGGGTGAAGATGGTAAAGTTGGACGCGCCGTCGATGAAGGCCGATTCCAGAATATCGCGCGGAAGCTGGCTGATGTAGTTGAACAGCAGGTATACCGCCAGCGGCAGGCCAAAGCCGGTATGCGCCAGCCACATGGCCAGGTAGGTGCCGTTCAGGTTCAGCCGGGTATAGTCTTGCAGGATCGGCACCAGCGCAATCTGCAGCGGCACCACGATCAGCGCGACGACGATCGTGAAGAAGAACTTGCGCCCGGGAAAGTTCAACCAGGCAAAGCCATAAGCCGCGAACGCCGCGATGAGGATCGGGATAATCGTCGCGGGCACCGCCACGGCAATCGAGTTGAGGAACGCGCCGCCCAGGTTGTTGCCCATGCGTACGATCTCATTCCCCGATGCATCTTTGTAGCGGATTTCCTTACCCGAGAGCGTATTCTTATAATTGTCCAGGGTCATGCTTAGCTCAAAGCCCTGCCACTGGTACTCGGAGATCTTCACCAGCCGGGTGCGTTTGTTGCCGAACCAGGTCAGTTTGCGGCCATCTGGCAGCACCACCCCGGCGCGCAGTTCTTCGAAGGTGTAGGCTTTATCCGCGCCTTCGATCATCATCGGCCCGTTGACATCCACGCTCGGGTCAACTTTGATTTCGCCGCTTTCCACGTACGCGCGGTGCGGGAAGATGGTCCACCAGCCGCTGCGGAAAATATCCTCACTATTGCGAAATGAGGTGACCAGCACGCCCAACGTGGGGACGAACCAGATCACGCTGATCAAGATGAGGATGCCATTGACCAGCAGGCTGGAAAGCGTCTTTTGAGTCTTATAACCGCCTTTGATGGTAGCCATTAGAACGCCTTACTTTCCCGGAACTGCCGGAGGTTATAGATAATCACGGGGACAACCGCCACCAACAGCACGATGGCGATCGCCGATGCGCGGCCGGCCTGGTTGTAGGTAAAACGCTCCAGATAGAACTCGTTGGCAATCACGTTCGTCCCGTTATTGCCGCCGGTCATCACGCGCACAATATCAAACAGCTTCAGGCTGAAAATGACAATGGTGGTTGTAACGGTAATCAGCGTGCCCTTGATGTAAGGGATGGTGATATTGAAGAACGACTGGACCTCTGTCGCGCCGTCCACGCGGGCCGCTTCCAGCAGTTCCGCCGGCAAACCCTTGATGGCGGATGAGAGAATTACCATCGCGTACCCGGTTTGCAGCCAGATCATAATGATGATCAGGAACAGGTTATTCCACGGCGGCATCTGCAGCCACGGCTGCGACTGCCCGCCAAGGCCCAGGACGATGGCATTGAGCAGCCCAATTTCCTGAATGCCCGCGCCTTCGCCTTTGTAGGTGTAAATGAATTTCCAGATCACGCCCGCGCCGACGAAGGAGATTGCCATCGGCATGAAGATGATGGCTTTGTAAATCGATTCTGCCCGCGAGCGGTCGGCCAGCACGGCGATGAGCAAGCCCAGACCCACCGAGAAGCTCGTGCCGATGATCATCCACAGTAGGTTGTTGCGGAAGGCCTCGAGCATGATGCGGTCGGTGAAAGCAAAGATGTAGTTATCCAACCCGAGCCAGCGCGTGCTGATATCGTTTTGGAAACTCATGATCAACGTACGAAAGGTGGGGATGACCAGGTACCAGCCCAGGATGACCAGCGCCGGGCCAACGAATACGAAGGGCTGGATGCGCCGTACCCATTCTTTGGGGAGCTGTTCCACCAGCCAGTTGGACACGGTGTACAGCAGCGCAACGCCGCCCACGCCCCAGATGATGGCAACGATCACCTGAACGATCTGCGGAGCACTGCTGTCACGTAAAAAGATATACCCTTGCCAGAGGACGATGAAGGTGACGAGCGGCACGAGCAGCGAAATGACGATCCTGCCGACGGTAGAAGCAAGCCAGGTCAGGATGTTGCCATTGCGCTTGGGTTTGGTTGTGGAGCTGACGCGATCAACTTCTTGCATCTCCATGCCCTCCCTCTAAGTGAAATGTTTCCAAGCCGGAAAAGACAGTTCCAGTATACAGCAAAATCAGGTAGGAAAGATTGACGTAGGGGTGGGTTTCCCCACCCCTACGCTCAAACTGGTAGATTATTGGGCCGGCCAGGCAGCATCGATTTCCTGGAGCGCCTGTTCTTCTTCGATATTACCGGAGACGTAGTCGGTCATCTTCTTCCAGAAGGCGCCAGAGCCGACCGCGCCGGGCATCAAGTCCGAAGCGTCAAAGCGCAGGGTGGTAGCTTCCGCGACCATCGAGGCCAGCTTGCGCTCGATGTCGGAGCCGTACCAGTCCAGCGAGGCATCTTTGTAGGGGGCGAGCGCGCCACCCGCGGCCATCCAGCCCTTCAGGCTTTCGCCAGTGGAGAAGTACTGGAAGACAGCGCGGACTTCGGGG
>DATCUC010000214.1:0-1680 GCA_036567625.1 Anaerolineaceae bacterium
CGCCATGCAGGCGCGCGCCTGCATGGCGCGCCATTCCGATAATGACAACCCCCGCCGTATTACCAGTAAGTGCCGGGAAGAACGTACCCGTACATCATACCAAAATTTTCCGGTTTACGAACGCACAACTTTATCAGGTGGTTCTACAAAATGAATAACCGGCTGAAAGAAACGATTTGATTTTCTACGCGTCCTGGCTTACACTTAACCTATCCCGGAATATGGAGGAGAGAACCATGCAGGATTTCGAAAAACTGGGCGCGTTTTACCTGGGACGCCTGTACGATATGGAAACCCGATCGGCGAAGGAAGATTTGCTGCTGTACGATTCCAAAGACCTGGTGACGCATGCCGTGGTGGTGGGCATGACCGGCAGCGGGAAAACCGGCCTGTGCGTGGGCATGATCGAGGAAGCGGCCATCGACGGGGTGCCTTCTATTCTGATCGATCCAAAAGGCGATTTGACCAACCTGCTGCTGACCTTTCCGCAGCTCCGGCCGGAAGATTTTCTGCCCTGGATTAATGAAGACGACGCGCGCCAGAAGGGTGTTTCTGCGGAAGAGTTTGCTACGCAGCAGGCGCAGTTGTGGTCGAGCGGCCTGTCGAAGTGGGGACAGGACGGCGCGCGTATCCAGCGGCTGAAAGATGCGGCTGAATTCCGCATTTACACCCCGGCCAGCAACGCTGGTATTCCGGTGTCGATTCTCAAGTCTTTTGCTGCCCCATCTGAGGCGTTGATGGAAGACGGTGAGCTGATGCGCGAGCGCATCAACACCACCGTCACCAGCCTGCTGGGGCTGATCGGCATTGAAGCCGATCCGGTGCAGAGCCGCGAGTTTATTCTGCTGGCGAATATTATTGAAACCACCTGGCGCAGCGGAAAAGACCTGGACCTGGCGGAATTAATCAACCAGGTGCAAAACCCGCCGGTGCAGCGTATTGGCGTGCTGGATATTGAATCCTTTTACCCTGGCAAAGAGCGCTTTGGGCTGGTGATGGCGCTCAACAACCTGCTGGCATCGCCGGGCTTTCGCGCATGGCTCGAAGGCGAGCCGTTGGATATCGGCCAGATCCTTTACTCGCCGCAGGGCAAGCCGCGCGTGGCGGTCTTCTCGATTGCCCATTTAGGCGATGCCGAGCGCATGTTCTTCGTTTCGCTGCTGCTCAACCAGGTACTGGGCTGGATGCGCTCGCAGTCGGGCACCAGCAGTCTGCGCGCCATCGTCTACATGGACGAAATTTTTGGTTACCTGCCGCCCAGCAAGAATCCGCCCTCCAAGCTGCCGATGCTGACCCTGCTCAAGCAGGCGCGCGCCTTTGGGGTGGGGATGGTGCTGGCCACGCAAAACCCGGTGGACCTGGATTATAAGGCGCTGTCCAATGCGGGGACCTGGTTTATTGGCCGCCTGCAGACCGAGCGCGATAAACTGCGCGTACTCGAAGGGCTGGAAGGCGCGGCGGCAGCCGCGGGCGATGCGCTCGACCGGCAGGAGATGGATCGACTGATTTCGGGCCTGGGCAACCGCGTTTTTCTGCTCAACAACACGCACGAGGATGCCCCGGTGCTGATGCAAACGCGCTGGGCGCTGTCTTACCTGCGCGGGCCGCTCAACCGCGAGCAGATCAAGGGGCTGATGGCCCCACTGAAGGCGAAAACCGCCAGCCCGGCGGGCAGCGCTG
>DATCUC010000215.1:0-3214 GCA_036567625.1 Anaerolineaceae bacterium
TCCGCGCCGGCCAGCTCACGCCAGCCCGCGCGCGCCTCGCTCACCGCTGATGATGAAACCATGCCCGGCTCCCCGGCGAATGCCGTCCTATCTGGCAGCACCGCCGCTACCGCGCCCAACTGGGCGCTGCCCACCATTGAATCGATCCTCGACCCCGGCGACCCGGTCAGCACCAAATCCGGGTTGGACAAAGAGCGCGCCGGCATCATCGAAGAAACCCTGGCCTCCTTTGGCGCCCCGGGGCATGTGGTTGAGATCCAGAATGGGCCGACGATCACCCTGTTTGCCGTCGAGCCGGATTATATTGAGACCCGCAACGGGCGCACCCGCGTGCGCGTCAGCAAGATCGTTTCGCTGGCCGACGACCTGGCGCTGGCCCTGGCGGCTTCGCGCATTCGCATCCAGGCCCCGGTTCCAGGGCGCAACTACGTGGGTATCGAAGTGCCCAACGTTGAGATTTCGCGCGTGGCCCTGCGCGACGTAATGGAAAGCGAATCCTTCCGCAAGGTCAAGTCGCCGCTTAAGCTGGCGCTGGGCAAGAATGTCTCCGGCACGCCGATCTGCACCGACCTGACCAGCATGCCGCACCTGCTGATCGCCGGTACCACCGGCTCGGGCAAATCGGTGTGCGTTAACTCGATCCTGTGCGCGCTGCTGCTCAACAACTCGCCGGCCGACCTGCGCATGGTGCTGGTGGATCCCAAGCGCGTGGAACTGACTGGCTACAACGGCATCCCGCACCTGCTGGCCCCGGTAGTGGTTGACGCGGAACGCGTGGTGGGCGCGCTGCAGTGGATTCTGCGCGAAATGGACGCCCGCTACCACCGCTTTGCCCAGGCGAGCGTGCGCAATATTTCGGAATACAACAAGACGATGCCCGACCGGCTGCCGTACCTGGTGGTGGTGATCGACGAACTTGCCGACCTGATGATGCTGGCCCCGGATGAAACCGAGCGCAGCATTACCCGCCTGGCGCAGTTGGCCCGCGCTACCGGCATCCATTTGATCCTCGCCACCCAGCGCCCCTCGGTGGACGTACTCACCGGTTTGATCAAAGCCAACTTCCCGGCGCGCATCGCTTTTGCGGTGGCCTCCGGCATCGACAGCCGCGTCATTCTCGACCAGCCCGGCGCGGAACGCCTGTTGGGGCGCGGCGATATGCTTTTCCAGGCCCCTGATTCTCCCGCTCCGGTGCGCCTGCAGGGCGTGTACGTTTCCGACAGCGAAATCCAGCGCCTGGTAGAAACCTGGCGGCTGGCAGCCCGCGCCATGGCGGCCAACAGCCCGGCCAGCAGCGTGGATGCCCCGATTGACATTCCTCCGGCGGGCATTCCGCTCAAGCAGAACGCGCTGTTTGGCGGCATGGACGCGCAGGAAGGCGACCCGCTGCTCAACGAGGCCATCGACCTGGTGCGCCGCGAAGGCCGCGCGTCGATCTCCATGCTGCAGCGCCGCATGCGCATCGGCTACACCCGCGCCGCGCGGCTGATTGACACGATGGAAGAGCGCGGCATTGTCGGCCCATCCGTCGCCAATTCACAGGTGCGCGAAATTCTGGATTACGGCGACGCCGCCCCGCCCCCGGAAGACCCGGACGGCATGTAGGCATTTTGTATAAAAACCACCCGGTCGGGTGGTTTTTGCTGTCTGCGCGCACAAAAAGTGATCGCCTGGCATGGGGGGGACATGCCAGGCGATCTTCAGGGAGGGAACACCACCATCTTCAATCCTGTACAGCGCGGGGGGGTCGAGCTGATTAGACTGCTTCTGGTGGAAGACACAATTCTTAAAGTACTACCAGTAACAAATTGTGTCCTGGGATTAATATACACCAATCTTGTCCGAAATTCATTAAAACCACTTAAGAGTTTGCTTTAGATCTAATTTACTCGTCTTCCCCACCAAACAACCGTAAGAACTCTTCCAGTTCGGCTTGTGAGAGCTGTACCTCGCTGGAATCCTTCTTTCCGCGTTTTTTAGGGCGGCTTTTCCCCGGCTCATCGGCCGCGGGTAAGAACGCAACGAGTTCCGCGGCAAAGCCATCGGAAGAAATGACGGCTGCATAATGGCTGCGCGCTTCGGCCTGCACCTGCCGGTCAGAACTGACCACGCTGACGTTGCGCGCCGCCGCGCCCAGCGCGTTCAACCGGGCGCGGATGGCGTTATCGGCGATGTTGGTATCGCGCACAAAGTGCGCGGTCACCCGGCCGTAACCGCGCGTGCCCGCATAACCGGCCGGAGCCTTATCAAAAAAGACCTCCACATTGTGCTGCCGCGCCGCGCAGTACCGTTTGAGCAGGTCAATCAATTCCTGCTCGTCGTTGATATCTTTCAGGCTCATGCCGGGGATTTTTGGAATGAGATTGTGTCCGTCGATGAGATATTGCATTTTCGCACGCTTCTTGCTCCTGCTTCATTTTAGCCGCAAACTATGCTATCATTCAAGCGAGGATCGCCATGAAACCCTGGATTCGCATGCTTCTCTACCTGGTTCTGAATATCCTTGTCTCGGGCGTAACTACCTTCCTGGTGCTGACCTGGTGGGACCGCACGCACCGCATCGAAGTGCCCATCACCGCATCCTCCGCGCCAGTAGCCAGCGCCCCCACCCAGGCCGCCGGGAACGCCCCCGCCGGAACCGCCATCCCTGCCGGCGTCACGGTGATCGAGATCAAGAACGTCTTTGGCGTGGGTGATCTGCAAAACGAAGTCGTGGTGATCAAGCGCGTAGGCGATGGAGAGCTTTCTCTCGCGCGCTGGACGATGGAAGGCAGCCAGAGCGGCAGCTATACCTTCCCCGACCTGGTGCTTAATAAAGACGGCGCGGTGCAAATCTATTCACGCTCCGGCGTGGATACGGTGATCGAATTATTCTGGGGCCTCGAAAAAGCCGCCTGGACCAGCGGCGAACAGATCACCCTGGTTGACCCGCAGGGCACGGTGCGCGCCACCTACACCATCCCTTAAACGCGGCAGCCAGGCTTTCACTTACAGGTAAGGCCAAATGTTTCGCAGAATTGTCGACGAGAAGATCAACCGGGCGATGGAAGCCGGTGAATTTGACAACCTGCCTGGTAAGGGCAAACCGCTCAAGCTGGATGAGAATCCCTTTGAGGCAGCCGAACTGCGCGCCGCGCACCACCTGCTCAAAGAAAACGACTTCACCCTGCCCTGGATTGAAACCTGGAACGAGATTGAAGCCGACCGCGAGGCC
>DATCUC010000216.1:0-5352 GCA_036567625.1 Anaerolineaceae bacterium
GCGCGGTCATGGTGGCTTCGGTCAGCTTTTTCTGCGCGCTTTCGTACGCCATCTTCGCCAGCGCGACTTTGTTCTCGGCCAGGGTCAGTTCGTCCGGGTCGATGCCGGCGTTGGTCAGCAGGGTTTCCAGCGCCTGCTGCGTGTCTTTCAGCTTCGTCTCGGCCAGGGTCAGGTTGGTATGCGAAGAATTAATCTCGTATTCGGTGTAGCCGAGGCAGTAATCGTAGGTGGCGTAGGCCTGGGCGACCTTGTTCCTGGCCGGAACGATATATTTCAGATAATAATCCGGGTTTCCGCCGCCATCCCCCAGGGCTGCCAGGTCAGCTTTGGCCTTTTCGTATTTGGTGAAATAGGCATCGATTGTATCCTGGTCACAGCGTGCCCAGCCGTCTTCCACCAGGGCTGATTTTGCATCGTCCAGCGCTTGCTGGGCAGTTTCCACGGCCAACTGCGCGGTGGCAATATTGGCGCTGGAGCTGCTCTGTAGTTCTTCCAGGTCGAGTTTGGCCTGGGTGTAATCCAGTTCCGCCGATTTGACGTTGATCTCCAGGTCGGTAGTGTCGGCCAGTTTGGCCAGCTCCTGGCCTTTCGTTACCACGTCACCCAGGCGCACGCTGACGCTGCCCACCGTGCCATCGTCGGGAAAAGACAGGTTGGCGGAATCACCCGGCTGCAGTTGACCGCTGCCAGTGGCCGAAAGGGTCAGCGATCCCATGCGGGCAACGGCAGTCTGGTAAGACGGGGTGGCGGCGCTGGCGACATTCTGCGTCTGGCTGTTTTTTTGCCAGAAGGTAAACCCCAGCCCGGCTCCGGCGAGGATTACCACCAGCCCGGCGGCCAGGAGAATGCGTTTGCGAGTACTGCTCTTCTTCTTTGCGGTCATACAACTTGCTCCTTCGCTTATTTGTTATCCATGCTTGCCAGGCTTACTGTGCCGTTTGCGTTATACTGTCCGGCAGGGTAACCACCTGCTCCCCTTCGGCCAGCCCGCTGAGAACTTCTACTTGCAGCGCCGCGCGGCGGCCTATTTCGATCCTTCGGGTTTCCACCTGCCCGCTGGCGTTGAGCACCAGCACGGCATAGCTGCCGTCAGCTTCGGTCACCAGCGAAGTCACCGGTACCAGCAGCACATCATCGGCTGCATCGCAGGTGATATCCACCGCCCCAGTCAGGTTGATGGGCAGATGCTTGGTGGGGTTCATCTCGGCTGTGTCCAGGGTGATCGTGCCTTCAATGGTGCTGTAGCCAAAAGAAGTCGACAGAACCGGCGAAACCTCGGTGACCATGCCGGTGTAGACCCGGGTGGAGATACTGTCAAAAATCACCGCGGCGCTGCAGCCAACATAGAAATTCGCCAGGTCGGTTTCGTCCATTTCTACCTTGAATATGGTCTGTGACAGATCGCTGATGGTCAGGATCACCGCGCCGGCGTTCACCCGCGCATTTTCACTGGCATTGACTGTCATCACCGTGCCGTCGATGGGGGCAATGATGCTTGCGCCTTCCCGTTCCGCTTTGGCATTTGCCAGTTGGGCCTGTGCATCCTGCACCGCGGCCTGCGCCAACGCCACCTGGTCGCGATCAACCCCCTGCTCGGCCAGCAGGGCCTGGTACGCGGCGCGCGCCTGGTCGCGTTTGGCTTCCGCCAGTTTCAGCGCCGCTTCCGAGGCGGTTACTTCTTCATCGGTATAGCCTTCGCAGTACTTCCAATTGATATAGGCGGTATCTCGCCGCTGCTGGATCGGCCGCAGGTGTTCGATGAGAAATTCGTGGCCGTAACCGGTATTCGGGTTCTCCAACTCATTCTCCCAAAACTGCGCTTCTTTTACTGCCGAAAAGTAGGTCTGCCAGTAAGACTGGGTGACCGCGCTCGCGCAGCGCCCGGCGCCTTTGACGCGCAGCCCGGCCAGGGCAGCGGCATAATCGGCTTCCGCCTGCGACTGGTCGGCCAGCGCCTGGGCCAGGGCCGCGTCGCCGCTGCTGAGAACCGCTTGCAGATCTTTCTGCGCGGTTTTCAGGTTGATTTCTGCGGTTTGCACCGCGATTTCAAAAGTTTCCAGGTCGGCCAGTTGCGCCAGCGTTTCTCCGGCTTTGACGCTGTCGCCCACCTGCACGTTGAGCGTTTCCAGCGTGCCGTCCGCGGCAAAGGTCAGGTCTCGGCTGTCTTTTGCCACCAGGGAACCACTGCCTGAAGCTTCCAGCACCAGCTTGCCGCGCTCCACCGCCGTTGTTTCCGGGGTTTGCGCGCTCTGCGCGGCCTGTTGAGCAGCCTGCGCGCGGCCGGGTTGCACCACCAGCAGCCACACCGCGGCCGCGGTAAGCAACAGGCCAAACCCGAGAGCGAACAGCGGCCTGTGCGGAAAATGAGAAGTCAGCCGTTTCATGGCATGCCTCCGCCGCCGATGGACGGTATTCCACCCGCGCCACCGCCGGGCGGCATTCCACCCGGGATCATCATCCCGCCCTGGTCGGTAGTTTCGCTCTGTCCGGTCAGTGAAGAGGAGTCAATGCTGATGACCACCTGCTCGCCTTCGCTCAGGCCGCTGACGATCTGCGCCATGGTGCTGTCTTGCAAGCCAAGTTCCACCGCGCGTTGTTCTTGCGCGCCGCTGCTGGCAACGACGGTAACGCTGTACGTGCCATCGGGCCGAGCATGCAGCGCCTCCAGCGGCACCATCAGCGCGTCTGGCGCTTCGGCGGCGATGATGGTCACCGTGGCATTCAGGCCGATTGGCAGGGATTTCAATGCATCGTTCGCGTCTAACGCAATTGTGCCGGTAAGCACGCTGCTCATAAAGCTGTTCTGCAATTGCGGCAGCACTTCCACCAGTGTGCCGGTAAAGGATTGATCAGGCAGGGAATCAAATACCACCGTGGCTTTGTTGCCAACCACAAAGGAAGTCAGGTCGGTTTCATCCACGGTCACATCCATTACCGGCTGGCTGAGATCCGAAATCGTCAGAAAGGTCTGGTCAGAGTTGACGCGCACGCCCGCGTCCGCGGCCAGGTAGGTGACAGTGCCGCTGATGGGGGCGATCAATGTTGCGCCGGTCAGGTTTTCCTTCGCCTGATCCAGCAGCTTCTGGGCTTCGTCTACCTGAGCTTCAGCCAGGCGCA
Source organism: Anaerolineaceae bacterium (assembly GCA_036567625.1). Classification (GTDB taxonomy): domain Bacteria; phylum Chloroflexota; class Anaerolineae; order Anaerolineales; family Anaerolineaceae; genus CALDSL01. Next base: position 3,118 of record DATCUC010000216.1, read on the forward strand.
GGTCATCCGGGTCGATACCGGAAGTGGCTTTTAATAAATCGTACTGCTGCTGGGCTTTGTCCAACTTTTGTTTTGCCAGGTCCAGGCTGGCCTGCGCGGTGATCTTTTCGCTGTCGGTGTAGCCAATGCAGTAGTTGTAATTGGCGGTGGCCGTGTCGAGGTCGTTTTGCGCGTTGGCATACGCCGCGGAGCCCTTGGCCTGCTTTGCCAGGTTCTCCTGCGCGCGTTTGAGCGCCGCGGCGTAGCGAAGATTTACATCTTCGCTGCAGCGCGCGTAAGCGGTGCGCTGTGCGGCGTCCGCGGCGTCCGTATAAGCGCTTTGCGCGGCCACCAGGTCGGCATACGCCTGGGCCAGGGTGACGTTTGCGCTTCCTTGCAGTTGCTTCAACGCGGTCTGCGCCTTGAGCAGTTTCACCTGGGCCGCGGATACGGCCGCTTCCAGTTCCTGCGTATCGCCAATGGTTGCCAGCACCTGCCCTCGGGTCACCGCCTCGCCCAGGGCTGCGTTCAGCGTGGAAACGACCCCATTTTCGGAGAAGCTCAGGTTGGCCGTTTCGCCTGCCGCGTACGTGCCGGCCCCGGTGATCGTCTGGCGCAGCACGCCCTTACGCACCTCGACGGTGCGCGCGGTGGCCGCCTGCGCGCTGCTCGTGGAAATCAGCCCAAGCAAATATGCAGCAGCCGCGCCGCCGCCAGCCAGGATTACCACGGCGATCAGCGCGATCCACAGGCGGCGTGGGGCTTTTCTTTTTCCGGCAACACGATTTGCCATTTCTTCTCTCCAAAGTTCCTGAATAAGTGGGGTTCAGCCGCGAATGCATCGATCCACCGTTTCGATAGTAGCCAGGGTTTATTCATTTTTTATTCAGAGGGGATTAATTCCTTCAATAGGCCGATAGAAAAACCCGTCTAGCGTACTATACAGTTTGGTAATAAAGCCCAATATTTCGGACGAAAATTGTCTCTCATGATAGAATATATAGTGCAACTATTCCGTACTTATTCTTCTTAGTGGTACACAACCGCAAGGCCAGCGAACGCTGGTTGTCTGCATATATATTGCATCGTAACGCACGCCAGAGTTTCTCATCGTTTCAACCTGCATCGAAGCCTACATCATTGTGCGCAGGTGGCATTGTGCCTTTTTCGTCGAGGGGAGTTCTATGTCGAAGTTGACCGTTATCCGCCTGGTACTGGTCGTGTTTTTGTTGGCTTCTTTTCTTTCTCCCGCGCAGCCGGTTTTTGCCGATAAGGCAAACGTGTGCGGCGCGCCGGGGAAGGACGGCCCGGCAACAGCCCTTAGTGGGGTCATTAACAGCTATTACCCCGGCACGGGAAATGTTGCCGTTGGGGCTACGTCGATCCCGGTAGGGAGCGCGCGCGCGGGCGGCGGTCCGGAGATCGCCGCGGGCGATCTGCTGCTCATCGTCCAGGTGCAGGGCGCGGAAATTAATGCCACCAACACTAACAACTATGGCGATGGCGTGGGTAATGGCAACACAAATGTCAATACGGTGGTCTATTCCGGCGCGAATAACTACGCCGGCGGTCACCTGGCGACCAATTTTTACGCGGGTAATTACGAATACGTGGTTGCCGCGGGTCCGGTGGCGGCCGGCGCGGTTCCGCTGGCCACGCCAACCACCATCGCGTTCTATAACGCCGATTTTGGCGCGCAGGGGCAGCGCCGCTTCCAGGTGATTCGCGTGCCGCAGTATTCCAGCGCGACCCTGGGTGGAACCCTCACCGCCCCGGCCTGGGACGGCACAACCGGCGGTTTCGTGGTTTTGGATGTGGCCGGGCAGTTGAATTGGAACGGCAACGCGATCAACGCCAGCGGAATTGGCTTTCGCGGCGGCGCCGGCCGCCAGTTGGGCGGCGATGCCGGCAACTGGTGGGATTTCCGCACACCGGCAACGGACACCGCCAATGGTTCGAAGGGCGAAGGGTACGCCGGTACGCCGCGTTATGTCTTTTTCAATAATGCCCTGGTTGACACCCTGGTGGAAGGCTATCCAAACGGCAGCAACGGCCGCGGCGCAGCTGGCAATGGCGGCGGCGGCAGCACCGACGGCAATCCTACCGCCAACGACCAGAATAGCGGCGGAGGCGGCGGCGGCAACGGCGGTTACGGCGGCATGGGCGGCAATTCCTGGAGCAGCGGCCGCGTAAATGGCGGCTATGGCGGCGCGCCTTTTCCCGGCTCGGCTCCGCGGCTGATCCTGGGCGGCGGCG
>DATCUC010000217.1:0-19412 GCA_036567625.1 Anaerolineaceae bacterium
GACCGCCCTCCCCCTCTTCGCTCGCCACGACAAAGGCGCCGGAAAGAATGTCACCGCGATCAGCACTCGCACCGGCGAAAACATCGTCACCGAGCGCGTGCGCGTCATCCTGGGTGAAGACGCCGCCGGCAGCATCACCCCCCATTCCTTCCGGCACTACTTCGTCACCCGCGTGCTGCAAGGATCCGGGAATCTCAAGCTGGCTCAAGAACTGGCGCGGCATACCAACATTGCCGTGACTCAGCGCTACGCGCACCTGGCGGATGATGAGTTGGATAAGGGGTATGGGGAAATTTTTGATGAATAATCGGGTCTGCAAACCTATTTTCATCCGGCTGTAACCATGTAAAATATTTTTCAGGCCTTTTATTGTGAATGGTCCGCCCTCTCGAGTAAAGGCAAATGCTTTTCTTCAAGGTCTAAACCGGTTAATGTTTCAATAATGGAGTCATATCATGCCAAAACCATCAAAAGGGAATGGTCAGCCAATTCCCAGAATTGAAGTACCGGCGGAAGTACCACCGGCACAGGGTAAAGATCTTCTCAAAACACTGCAGAATCGTTTTGAGAAAAACATGAACCGCCATAAAGATCTCGTATGGTCCAAAATCCATGCAAGATTGGAAGCCAATCCTGAAAAACTGGCGTCGCTTCACGCCATGGAAAGTACCGGCGGTGAGCCGGATGTGATAGGTTACGATCCAGACACAGATGCATATATATTTGTTGATTGCTCCGTAGAAAGCCCGAGTGGCCGCAGAAGTATTTGTTATGACAGAGCCGGCCAGGAAGAAAGAACCAAGAAAGGTGTTTATCCGGCAGGTAACGCCGTTGACCTTGCCGCCGCGATGGGCATTGATCTGTTGACAGAAGAACAATACCGGGCGCTGCAGGATCTCGGTGAATTCGACACAAGAACGGAGAGCTGGATTCAAACTCCACCAAATATTCGAAAGCTTGGCGGCGCCCTCTTTTGCGACCGGCGCTACGGCCATGTGTTCGTGTTTCATAACAGCGCGCCTTCCTTCTATGCAGCCAGAGGATTTCGCGGCCTGCTCAGGGTTTGATGATTTCTGAAGTGGCGAGGTTGGCACATGGCCTGGCTTTGCAATTCATTCCAGAGATTGCGCCTTTCCCACCCCCTTGCACGGCGGATCAGCTTTGCATTGCTGGTCTTTTTGCTGGCATTCGTCGCCAGAGTTCACCTCGCGAACACCGGCCGCCTCGAATATGACGAAAAGGATTATGCAAAGGCGGCAGTCCAATACGCCAATTACCTGAAAATTGGTGATTGGAACTCCATCGTTCAGGATGATTTCAATTACGAGCATCCCGGTTTTTTTAAACTCGTCTACGGCCTGGCGGTCCTGCCATCCAGCCCGCAAAAATTGCTCGATCTTTCGATGAATTTCTCCGTGCGCCAGCACAAAGAATCTGACCGGGTAGTGGCGCTGCGCCGGGTGTCGGTCGGGTTTGGCAGCCTGGCGGTTTTCCTTTTAGCGCTGGCCAATCCCCTGGCAGGATTGTTCCTGGCCGTGCATACCTTCGCGGTCAAGTATACGAGTGTCATCTACCTGGAAGCTCTGCCTATGTTTTCCGCGCTGCTCTCTTTGCAGGCGTTTTCAGCTTTTTTGAAGCGCGGTCCGGGAAAGCGCGGAGTCGTCTGGCTGATTCAATCCGCAGCGGCATTGGGGATCACCGCGGCGTCAAAGTACGTGTACGCACTCATCGGCGTGGTGATCCTGGTCTACAGCATCTTTTGGATGTTGCGCCGGCGCCGGTCATTCATCTCTTCCCTGGCGCTATGGGGCGCGGCCTCTCTGCTCATTTTCTGGGCGGTCGATCCGTATCTCTGGGCCAACCCGGTTCAGCGATTATCCGATTCGCTCCAATTCAATATTGATTTTTCGCAGGGACCGGCGATCAAATACACCGCGTATCCCGTCTGGCAGCCGGTTATTTGGCTGTTGAAATCCATGCCACAGCAGCAGTACACCCTCACTCCCTTCTTTTTGCAGCCTGGGGATTTTTGGGTAGCCATAGACACCTGGATCTTCTGGCTGGGTGTCATCGGTCTGCCGTTGATGCTGAAACGCAGCCCCGAATATTTCCTGTGGCTGGTCATCGGCATCGGATTCTTGCTGGTCTGGAGCACGAAATGGCCGCAATACGTTATGCTGGTTTTACCCCCGCTCTGCCTTGCCGCGGCATATGGTGTGCAGTCTCTTTTTCTGGTTGGAAAAATGATCTGGCATAAGCTGCAACCGCCCGGTAGCAAAGTAAGCTAATGATCTTCGTCAAACAACTGGGGTTGCCTGAAGCCAAATCGCGCGTGGACTTACTCCGGGCGGCGGGCGGTCAGGGCGTAGAAGTCCTGCGCCGGACCCTCACCTGACAGAGATGGATAGAAACAGGGATCGGTAAAGCCGGTCGAGCATAATTGGTCGCAAAGCTCGGCCTGAGTGTAGGCCACATAGGAAGACGAGAAGCGTTCCACTGCGCCGGTTTCGGCATCCACCACGTAATAGCGCTTGATCGCAACCTGGGCAGGCTCGTTCCAGAAGGCTTCGCCGAGCACCAGGTGCAGCCGCGGCGAGAATAATCCACTCGCATTGGCTGACCATTCGCGCGGCTCGTTCGCGATGGCGCGGACGGCCTCAGTCGTAGAGGGTTCAAGCAGCAGCAGTCCGCCTGGCTTCAGTGCGCTAAATGCCTTCTCCAGGATAGCGCGCCCCTGCTCGCGGGGAAAGACGTTGAACTCGCCGTAGATGAACATGACCAGGTCATAGCCCTGGCCGTAATTCGCTTTGCGTATGTCTTCCAGCTCGAAAACGCAATTCAGCGCGTCAGAATGCTGGCGGGCATGAGCGATCGAAGCCGGAGAGAAGTCAATACCCCGGACGGAATGGCCCAGGCGCGCCATGCGCACCGCATAAAGCCCCGGGCCGCAGCCCAGGTCGAGCACTCGCCCCGGGCGTTTAGCCAGCAAGTGATGGTGGATGAAATCGACTTGCCGGTCGATTACCTCCGCGCGACGCGAAGCAGCGTCATGCGCTTGAGTGAGATGCTCTTCCAGCATGCGCGCAGAAAATTCCGGCTCATTCCAGGGGAGGTTGTCGGCCTCAACCCAGGGTTGGGGCGTGCCGCGGTGAATGATATCCCTCAGATTCATTCGATGATCAGACCTCCATGGAAGTTGAGTTTGTAGATCACCTGGCCGCGGAACGCGATCGTCTCGCTGCCGGTGAAGAAAGCCGGTTCGCCTTCCCATTGACAGGTGAAAGTGAAACCGTTTTCTTCATAAAGCGCTGGGCCGCGGTATGGAGCGTCTGCGGGCACGCGCAGCAGGCTCTCTTTGAGGAAATGGCTGAAGCCTTCCGGGACTTCGGGTACAGTCAGAGTGCCGGAATAATTCATGCCCCACAGCGGCTGACCGCGGAACCAGATAGCTTCCTCTCCAATAAACGCGTAACCGCCCAGGTATGTGTCCAGATAAGCAAAGTCGCCTTCGGTATAGGCGAGGTCTTTTGAATTCGTGCGAGAGGAAGCCACCTTTCCCTGGTCGCCGGCGGCATAGGTAGCGCGTTTGGCGCGCAACAGAAACGGAATGAATTCGGGTATAACCTGAATGCTCTGCATACATCCCTCCTGGAAAAGTGTAGCATAAAGTGGGAGCACCTGGAAAGACTATCTACGCGGCGAAAACGGCAGCCCGACTTTCCCATAAGCCAGGGCATTTTTCGATGTCATAAAAATTAAAACTGCTTGCAAAGTGTTTTGATAAATTTTATAATCATTTCACGTCAGTCTCCTTCTGGCGAATTCTTACGAAAAGGGGGGTGATCGCAGAACAGTACGATAATAGAGGTGTTGCAGAAAGTTGCCTTCTCACCCGCCTGCATCAACGCATACATTCCAGCCAAGGCTGGATTTTTCATCTACGGGCCGATACCTCGTAGATCCATGCTTGTTTGCCGAGTAGAAAGGAAATTTCGCATGCAGCTCCGATCTTCGCTTTTGACGAAATTCAAGCTCCTCAATATTGCTGCTATTCTGGCCCTATTAATCGCCAGTCTCCCTTTTGGCATGACCACCGCGCAAGCGGCTGGTACGGTCAGCCTGACGAATATTGGTGATGCGTATTTTCAAGATTTCAACACCCTGGCCATTACGGGAACGAGCTCCGTTCTCCCGAACGGTTGGTACTTCGTAGAATCAGGAACGAATGCGAACGCTCTTTATTCCGCTGGCACCGGTTCTGGGAACGCCGGCGATACGTACAGCTTCGGCGCGACCGGGAGCAGCGAGCGCGCATTTGGCGGACTGCTCAGTGGAAGTCTCAACCCCACCATCGGGGCGCAGTTTATTAACAACACAGGCGCATCCATTAGCACCCTGACGGTCAGCTATACCGGCGAAATGTGGCGGGCCGGCGTGACGAATCGCGGCGCTGCTGACCGCCTGGACTTTCAATACAGCATTGACGCCACCAGTTTATCCACTGGAACATGGACGGATCTTGACGCTCTGGATTTCAACAGCCCCAACATCAGCGCCCCGGTCGGCGCATTAAGCGGTAATTCCCCCGGAAACCAGGCTGCAGTCAGCTTCACCATCACCGGGCTGAATATTTCCAATGGAGCGACATTCTGGATTCGTTGGACCGATTTCAACATCGCAAGTTCTGATGATGGCCTGGCAATCGACGATTTTTCGCTGACCCCCGGTATTTCGGTCACAGATGAAGCACCGGAAGTGACTGACACCTACCCGGATGATGGCGCCACCGATTTCCCTGTCGGCGCCAACCTGACGGTGACCTTTAGCGAATCGGTCAACGTGACCGATCCCTGGTACACGCTGTCTTGTTCGGTCAGCGGCGATGTTGATACCACCTACAGCGGCGGTCCTTCCACCTTTACCCTCGATCCGGCCGTCCCCCTGGTAGACGGCGAAGTCTGCACCCTGACAATCCTGGCCGAACAGGTCACTGATCAGGACGGAATTGACCCGCCCGACAATATGGAAATGAATTTCATCGTGGGTTTCTCGGCGTACGATGTCTGCATGGACCCGTTCACGCCCATCTATGAAATTCAGGGCAGCGGATTATCTGCCGCGGTTACCGGCAATATCACTACGAAGGGCGTTGTTGTTGGCGATTTTGCGGGCAGCGGAGGGTTACAAGGCTTCTACCTTCAGGATCTGACTGGCGACGGCGATCCGGCAACTTCTGACGGCATTTTCGTGTATACCGGGAATTCCGACCTGGTAGATGCTGGTGATGTGGTGCGCGTTTCGGGGTTCGCCCGCGAGCGTTTCAACCAGACGACAATCAATGGGTCGAACAGTAATAACTCCGCGGTGCCGGCCAATAATATCCTCAACTGCGGCACGGGCAACGTCGACCCGGTGGAAGTTGTTTTGCCATTTGAATCGGTCGATTATCCTGAGCGTTTCGAAGGTATGCTGGTGCAGCTGCCGCAGCAGTTGGTGATCGCTGAATACTTCAACTACGACCGCTTTGGCGAGATGGTACTGGCCCTACCGCTGGACGGCGAAGCCCGCCCGTACACCCCAACCGCGGTGGAAGAGCCCGGCCCGGATGCCCTGATCCGCGCCGAGGCCAATTTGCTGCGCCGGATTACCCTGGATGACGGTCTGGGCGTGCAGAACCCATCGTTCTTGCGCCATCCCAATGGAGCAGCCTTTGGCCTGGATAATCTGTTCCGCGGCGGTGACCTGGTGGCGAATACGGCCGGCGTATTGGGCTATGACTTTGATCTTTACCGCATCCAGCCCACGGCTCCGGCAGATTACACCTCAGTAAATCCCCGCCCCACTGCTCCGGCAGAAGTTGGCGGCAGCCTGCGCGTAGCAGCGATGAACACGCTCAATTTCTTCCTCAGCCCGGATAATATCCAGGAAGCCAGCAACGCGCCGGACAACCCCGCTGACAACATCTGCGGACCGGTCCCCAGCCTGGAGTGCCGCGGCTGGGACGGCGGCCAAACGGCAGAACTCCCCCGCCAGCGCGCCAAGCTGATCCAGGCACTGGCCGGGCTGAATGCGGATATCATCGGGCTGAACGAGCTGGAGAATACGATCAATGTCGACCCGCTTGGCGACCCGACCAACGGCATCGTTACCGGCTTGAATGATCTGCTCGGCGCCGGGACGTATGCCTACATCGATACTGGCGTAATTGGCACGGATGCCATCCGCGTAGCGCTGATCTACAAGCCTGCCAGTGTGACCCCGGTTGGTGATTATGCCATCTTGAATACCGCGGTCGATCCGCGCTTTCTGGATACGAAGAACCGGCCGGCCCTGGCCCAAACCTTCGAAGAAGTTGCTACCGGCGCGCGCTTCACCGTGGCCCTCAACCACTTCAAGTCCAAAGGTTCGGACTGCGAGGATGTGGGCGATTACGATACTGGTGACGGCCAGGGGAACTGCAACATTACCCGCACGCTGGCCGCCCAGGCTCTGGTCGATTGGCTGGCGTCAGACCCGACCGGCAGCGGCGATACCGACTTCCTGATCATGGGCGATCTCAATTCTTACGCCCGTGAAGATCCGATTGACGCGATCCTGGCCGGACCGGATGATACCGCCGGAACTGCCGATGATTACACCAACCTGATCTTCAAGTATCAAGGGCCTTACGCTTACTCGTACACCTTCGACGGGCAGGCCGGCTACCTGGACCACGCTCTGGCCAGCGCAAGCCTCGCCGCGCAGGTGACCGGCGCCGCGGATTGGCATATCAATTCGGATGAAAGCGACGTGTTGGATTACGACACCAGCTTTAAGCCGGCTGCGCAAGAAGCGATTTACGCCCCTGATGCCTACCGCACATCGGATCACGATCCGGTGGTGGTCGGTCTCAATCTGTTGAGTTTCGACTGGAACGGATTCTTCCAGCCTGTCGACAACCTTCCCACGGTGAATGTGGTCAAGGCCGGCAGCGCGGTTCCGATCAAGTTCAGCCTGGGCGGGAATTATGGTTTGAACATCTTCATGCCGGGGTATCCGCTTTCGTACCGCGTCTCCTGCGGAACGGGCCAAACGCTGGATACTATTGAAGAAACCGTCACGGCGGGCAACAGCAGCCTGGTCTACGACGCTTCTTCCGGCCGGTATCAATACGTCTGGAAGACGCAGAAATCCTATGCGGGCACGTGCCGGATGTTCTCCACCGTTTTGATCGATGGATCGGTGCATACCGCTCTATTCCGTTTCAAGTAAACCAGGTCCAGGCGTACCGAACGGGTCCGGTGATGCCACCGGGCCCGTTTCTTTATTCCATGGGGAAAAGAGCCAACCCGGTCCTAACCATATGGCCAGTTGCAACGCTGCGGAGCACGGCGTATAATGCGCTGAAATATGTTTATCATTCTTGTAAATGTTAGAGGTGAATGATGGATATGACACTCCACCGCGTGGTTGGCGGCTTGCAGCGTAAGCGCGAAGCGCTGCTGTACTGGAAACGCCGGCTGCCGGTTGACAAGAAAACGATCCAGCTTGGCCAATCGCCGGAATATTCCGTGGCCGATCACATCCAGCATCTTGAAGAATCAATCGAAGCCGCCGAAGAAGGCACGCTGGGCCTGTGCGAAGTGTGCCACGAGCATGTAGAGCCGCGCCTGCTGGAAGTGGATTACACCGCTTCTGTGTGCCTTGAACACCTTTCGCCGCTCCAGATCGCGCAGCTCGAAAACGAGCTTGAACTTGCGACTACGGTGCAAAAAGCCCTGCTCCCTCAAGAAATACCCGCCGTGCCCGGACTGGAAATCGCCGCGTACAGCCGCCCGGCGCAGTTTGTGGGTGGCGATTATTTCGATTTTGTGCCCTTTGGGTCCGGGCTGCAAGGTTTCACCATCGCGGATATCGCCGGGCATGGGATATCCGCCAGCCTGCAGATGGCCACAATCCAGGCGCTTTCGCGCGCATTGACCCCTTCGGTTGATGCGCCAGAACAGGCTGTTGAGCGCATTCATTCGCTGTTCGTGCACAATATCAACTTCACCACTTTTGTTACCCTCTTCCTGGCCGCGTACGACCCCGAAACACGCCGGATGACCTACACCAACGGCGGGCATAACCCGCCCATTGTGGTGCGCACGCGCGGCGAAGAACGCGAAGTAATATTACTGGAGCCCACCGGCCCGGCTCTGGGCCTTATCGAAGACGCTGTTTACGAGCAAAACGCGATCACGCTCGAACCCGGCGACCTGTTCCTGATGTATACCGATGGCGTAATTGAAGCTTTCGCGCCGGATGGCAGCATGTACCTCAGCCAGCGCCTGATCGACACCGCTTGCCGGCTGGCGCACCTGCCCGTCGCCGATGTGGTGCGCGGCATCCGCGAAAGCCTGGACGAGTTCATCCAGGGCCGCCCGCTTGATGATGATGTCACTTTCGTGGTCACGCGCGTGATCTAGCCCCTGGCCTGGTTATACCCAGCGGCGCATCCGGTTATGCGGCAGGGCGTACTGCACGACCATCTTTTCGCGTACCACAAAAAATAACATTCGCTCCGCCAGATCGGGAAGAACCGTCATCCAGTAACGCGTAAAACCCAGGTCATGCTCGCTGGGATAGTATTCGTTGGTTGGGTCAAAACCTAACAGTGACGGATTCGGATGGTTGTGAAGATGCAAAATCCAGCGTGCCTGGTGCATATCCGCCACCAATTCCTGGCGCAACGTTTGATTTGGGTGAAAGCCTACTTCGACGGTCGAACCTATGAAAGCAAAAATATCATCATCTCCGCCCATCGCCGTGACCCAGTCCGCGTCCTCCAGCAGATCCTCGGCAATAAAGACCCAATATGCCTCTTCGAGCGCTTTGGGACCCATATCCTCGCACGCATAGTTGAGTTCTTCGAGAATACGCGCAAAATCTGCGTTGGTGATGCAGCGTCGGGGCCGACGCGCAGGCCCGCAGCGAGATGCAAAACCGCGCATCTCGCTGACATCAGCCCTGGGAATTTGCTCCAGCAGTTCCGGCAGCGTACCCGGTTCCGGGTCGAGCTTGGTCATCAGATAGCACGCTACCGATTGAGCATCATCACTGCCAATCATCAACGCGAGCGCCACCAACCGCCGCCGGTCTTCTGGCGCAAGGCTGATAAAGAGATCGTGCGCTCCAGTCAGGTGATTACACTGGGCCAGATGATAGGCATCTTGCTCCATCATTGGCAGCATATCCCGCAGTTCTTCCAGGCTACGTTTCGCGATCATCGCACCCCCGCACTGGCGCAAAACGGCTCAGGTGAGTGAAAAACGCTCACCAATGGAAAGAAAATGTCGTTACATTCATTTTAGCCACAATTAGCCCGGAATCAACCGGAAATTTTGTCCCCCAGGCTTGGTGGTAAGACTAATTCTGGCTGCGCTGCTCGATCCCGCGAAACCAATCGGAAAAGAACCAGATCGTCAGCCCGGTGAATACCGCGCCCCCAGGCAGCCACATAAACAGCCCGGCAAGCTGCTGATCTTGCAGCAGCGTCAGCCCCCAGGCGCTCACCCGCCCGGCATAATAGGGATACCACGGCGCGGCGCTGAAGGTCATTAATGCGCCCAACACACCGCTATGCAGCCCGGTCAGGAAGAGAAAAGGAATGGCCCGGGCGTAATGCGCAGGACTGCGCCTGACCGCGGAAAGGGGAACGCTCCAAAAAAGTACCGCGGTGACCAGAAGCATGGCGTGTTCCAGCGCGTGAACCGGCTCAAGTTCCAATGCGGCCTGATAAATCGAAGGCGCATGCCACACCCATAAGGCCAGGGAAAATAAAACCCACGCCAGGATCGGGCTGGCGAGCATTTGCGCGGTTTGCATACGCCATTCAGCCTGCCTGACCCATTGGCCGGAGACCCTGACCCAACGGCGCGGAAACGCCCACAGCAGGGCAAGGGGAATACGGCTGAGTACCAGCAGGGGCGCGGCCACCAGCATGAGAAGCAAATGCTGGAGCATATGGGCGGAGAACAGCGCAGCGCTTAAGGCGTCCAGCGGCGAGATCAGCGCAACCGCCAGGGCAAGGATTGCTCCAGCAAAAGCCAACACCTGCCGCTTTTGAATTCCCCGGCCCGCGCCTGCGCTGCGCCAGAGGGTATGGACACCCCACCCGTACGCCAATACCAGAATTAACAGCAGCAATAGCAGTGAGATTTCGCCATTCCACGCGGTCCACAGATCGTGCGGCTGCAGCGGCTCGCCGGGGTGAAATACAATCAGCCAGTACAAGCTACCTGCCTGTTCATTTTCCCTGCGGCGTGCGCACTGGCGTCCGCTGGCGCTCCGGCGTGGGCAGCATGCCGGAGCCCGACAGGCTCAGCGCGATCACCGCCGGGCTGTCACCCAGGCCGATCGGCCACACAATCGTATCCCCCGAAACCGCCGGCCAGGCATTGGTTCCACCCGGAGCCTGCCACTGCCACACCACCGAGCCATCCGCGGTCGAGAGGGCATAGATCATACCATCCAGGGTGGCGGTGAACACCAGGTCATTCACCACAGTAGCCCCGCCAAAGGCGACCCGATCGAAGGTGTACGTCCACAAGATTTCGCCCGTCGCCGCATCCAGCGCAACCATTTCTGCATTGCCATCCTCATACCGGGTTCCGCCCTCCGAGCGATTTAGCGCCTCTTCGGGTGTGTTGGCATCATAGGCAGTGGCATTATAGGGAGAAGGCAGGTTGGCGGTTAAAGCATATAAAACACCATCCGCGTACGCCATGGGGGTTTCAATACCGCCCCATGCACCGGGAGCAACCCAGGTTGTCGACCCATCCAGTGGTAATTCGCTCAATTCGTCGTTCTGGTGCAGGCCGATCGACGTCTGCCACAGTATGTCACCGGTCGCTCGATCAAACCCGTAGACGATGCCCAGCTTGCCCGAGCCAATGACGATAGTCTGTTCCGTGCCACTGGCATTGACTTCTGCCAGAATCGGCGAAATCTGAAAATCCAGGTTAAAGAGATCGTGCGGCTTTACCTGGTTATACCAGACCATTTTCCCGGTGGAATGCTCCAGGGCGACCAATGAATTGGTGTACAGGTTTGGGCCGGGCCGGCTGGATCCATTGGGAAAGCCTTTAATGCCCGGAACTGGTGACGGATTGCCCGTGCCCCAATAGCTGATGCCCGTCCGCGTATCGATTGCCGGCGGAAACCACAGCCCGCCGCCGCTGTTGACTTCAGGGTTCCCCCAGAAGCCGGGTTCAACCACTTCCCAGTTCCAGGTCGGTTTCCCGGTGTCCGGGTCAAGCAGATAGACCGCGCCGCTGGAGCCACCCTGATACGAGTGAAAAGTGACCGCGCCCTTGCCCGAGGATGCTGCCTGCGTGGTTGTGTACACCTGGCCGCCAAACACCGAAGGCTGAAACGCCCCAGAGGGCAGCCGCGTGCCAGTCCGGAACTGCCAGAGTTCCTCACCGGTTTTGATGTCCAAGGCTGAATAGCGGTCAATGCGGCTGATTACGAAGACTTTGCCATACCCAATCCCAGGCCCGCTGGGGCCGAAGATCGAGTTTTCATACTGCTTTTCCCAGATCAGTTTTCCGGTTTTCAAATCAACGGCGTAAGTATTCGCGCCCAGATCCTGAAAGTAAACAACCCCGTCGGCAATCACCGGCGATCCGGTACCTGCTCCCCACTCTGAGGTGCCCTTGAGTTTAGAAGTCCAGGCCACAGAAAGGGATGCGACGTTCGAGGCATTGATGCTGGAATTCACTGCTGCGCGCGTGTTGGCATAATCGTGGTTGCCTAACGGCCATTCAGCCTCATGACCAGCCACCTCGGGAGGAATGTCGAAAGCGGCTTGCGCGGCTGGTGGTCGTTGGGCAAACCCCGAACCAAACGCGGCCGCACCCGCAGCCACGATAACCAGCAGCACGGCAGTTAAGATGATCCATTGTGGCCTGAAACGCATATCCAGTTCCTCAAATTAATGAATCTGCCGGGGCGAAATCGGAGATGCTTCGTTGCCCCAGGAATTGCGAATATAGGTAAGCACAGCCGCGATCTCATCCAGGTTGAGCTTCTTGGTGAAAGACATCATCGATCCCTGGCCGTAGGTGACGGTGACAATGAGCGGCTCGGGGTCGTGCAGGGTCACGATTGGGTTACCCGCCAGCGCGGGATACAGGGTCGACCAACCTTTGCCGTCCACCTGATGGCATTCCGCGCATTGTTCCAGGTAGATCTTTTCTCCCAGGTTGGCCAGGTACTCAGCCTGCGCAGCCCCGGGATCCTGGGTGCGGCCGGTACGGGCAGCCAACAGGAAAAGAGCGATGATCAGGCTGGCGGATGTGACAAGAATTCGCTTCATGAAATTTCTCCCCCCTCACATGCAGGGGTTTAAGGCAATAATCGGCACAAAATTCCCGATGATGAATACCATGAAAAGGCCATTGAGCAGCATCGTGATGAACGCCAGCAGCGGCCGGCGGTCTTTTTCTGTGTCGGAAAGCATCCCCAGGTTTGACGCGGTGGGTTGACTCTGGTAAGTGCGCCAATCTCGCCAGGGCAGGTAAATCAAATAAGCCATGAGCACCAGCGCAGCCAGGGTCAGCGCGGCTTCCACGAACAACAAGCCCGGAATGCCGGCTATCTCATTGGAGAGCCAGCTCCATTTGCAGGAAAGCGAGCCTAACCCATAGGTGACATTCAAGTGGGTGAACCACAGAACCACGCCAAACAGCAGGCTGCGCTTTGTCCGGCGTTCATCCATGTGATGAGAAGTGTTTTCACTCGATAGCATATGCATCCCTCACCTACTGTATCAGGTAGGGCGAAAGAAAAACCGTGAAGTAGATCGCCACCCAGGCGACGGCGACGAAGTACGAACTGAGCCCGTCGACTTCAACGCCCCAATGCCGTTCAGCGTTATAAAAACCGAGCAGCGACTGGATCAGGATATACAGATTTTCGAGCACCATAATGCCGGCAAAGATCATGTGCGTGAGCGTCAGAACCCAGTAAAGCGTGGCATAGGCGTTATCTTCCCAGCGGTAACTCAACGAACCCATGTGATAAATCATCAGAATCAGAAATGTGATTTCCAGCATAACAGTGAGTATCAAGTTGATTACCAACCCGCGCTGGTTGTTTTTCTTAATCGCCTGGTCACCCAGATAGGTGGGAAGAATGCTGATGATCATCACCAGGGTCGCAAGCGTGGGCAGGATCAAGCGGGGAAACTCCAGATCGCCAGGCGGCCAATCATTTGTGGCCGAGCGCAGGTAGAAGTAGCTGGCGATAAACGCCAGAAATTCCACGGCCTCGATGGTGACGAACAACAAAGCTCCGTAATACACCGGCGGCTTCTTGCCCGTTACCGTAATCGAAACCGGCAGCGCCTCGGGTGGACCGGATTTGATCCATTCCATCGATCGATCTTTCCCGCGCGGCCAGTGCCACACCGCCAGCATGACCAGGATCAAGATCGAGGATGCAATGACCGCATACAAATTGAACATCAGGCTAATGAGCAGCAATAACGAGGCGGCGGCGGTCAAAAATGGCGTGATCGAACTACCGGGAAGATAAACGCGCATTTCGGGATCCGCATCCAGCGTTGACGTACCCAGTGTTTCTCGGCGGCTGGTGTTTTCCGCAAAAGTGTAAGCGCCAGCCGCTGAGGGCGCATCCCATAGCGGATAACGACTGGAAACCACCGGCAGCCGGGCAAAATTGTACGGCTGCGGAGGTGAAGAAGCCGCCCATTCCAACGTGCCGCCGCCCCAGGGATTATCCGGGGCGCGCTCGCCGCGGCGCAAACTGGTAATCACGTTCAGCACGAACAAGAACACCCCGGCGGCCAGAATCAGTGCGCCAACAGTGGAGATGAAGTTGAGTGTATCCCAACCCATGCCCGGCAGATACGTATACACGCGGCGCGGCATGCCGTTCAGCCCGGAGATGTGCATGGGGAAAAAAGCGACATTAAAGCCGATGATCGTCAGCCAGAAATTCCAGCGCCCCAGGCGTTCGCTCATCATCCGCCCGCTCAGCTTGGGGAACCAGTAGTACATCGCGCCGAGTAAGGGAAAGACCGCGCCGCCGATCAGTACGTAATGCAAATGCGCGACGACGAAATAGCTGTCATGCACCTGAGAATCGAATGGAACGGAGGCAACCATCACCCCAGTGATGCCGCCGATAACGAAGGTAAAGATAAACCCTAGTACGTAAAACAGCGGCGTCTTCATATTCAACTTGCCGTGCCATAACGTGGCCAGCGCGGAGAATATCTGGATGCCGCTGGGAATACTGATTACCATGCTGGCAACGGTAAACACGCTCAGGCTTAAATTAGGCAGCCCGGTGGTAAACATGTGATGAACCCAGAGCCCAAAGCTGAATACGCCGATGGCCACCAGCGATATGACCAGAAGCGGGTAGCCAACTGTCGCGCGTCGGGAGAAAGTAGCCAGGATTTCACTAACCATGCCCAGCGCCGGGACAAAAATGATATACACTTCTGGGTGGCCGAAAAACCAGAAAAGATGCTGCCACAGTAATGGATTGCCGCCCAGGTTGGGGTTAAAGAAATTGGTACTGATGCCCCGGTCGAGCATCAGTTCCGTGGTGGCAACCATCACCGAGGGCATTGCAAAAATCACCATAACGGAAGTGACCAGCATGGCCCAAACAAATAATGGGATGCGGTTTATAGCCATGCCTGGGGCGCGCAGTTTGAAAAACGTAATGATGATTTCCGTGGCCGCGATCAGCGAGGAAACCTCTGTGCCGTTGACCAGCGCGGTGTACACATCCATGCCGTAGCTGGGGGTATAGCGGGTTGCGGTCAGTGGTGGATACGCAAACCAGCCGCCGTCCGGCCCGGCGCCAATAAACAGGCTGATCCAAAGAATAGC
Organism: Anaerolineaceae bacterium; assembly: GCA_036567625.1. GTDB lineage: Bacteria > Chloroflexota > Anaerolineae > Anaerolineales > Anaerolineaceae > CALDSL01. The sequence continues at coordinate 14,892 of DATCUC010000217.1, forward strand.
CCCTGAAAATAGATACAGGTAATAGCCAAAGGCGTTGAGTTTTGGAAAAGCGACATCGCGCGCGCCAACCATCAGCGGCACGAAATAGATGCCCACGCCAAGCATAATTGGCACGGCAAACAGGAACATCATTGTCATTCCGTGCGTGGTAAACAAGCGGTTATACTGGTCGGCGTTTAGAAAGGTGTTTTCGGGGTACATAAGCTGGATGCGCATCAACAGCGCCGCGATTCCAGCCAGGAGAAAGAACATGAACCCGGAGAAAATGTAACGCCGGCCGATATCCTTGTGATTGACCGCTGAAAGCCGACCCACAATTCCAGGGCGCATGCGCCACTGTTCCAGTAGCTGCTCGATATGATCCGAATAAGAAGATTCTTTAACCACAGGTTTGCTCACCGTAAACTCATCAGGTATGCCAGCAAGGCCTGCAGGTCTTGCGCGTTGATATAGGTATTGGGCATTAACGCCCCCGGCTTCACGTGCTGTGCATCCGAAACCCAACCTGCCAGGTTCCCGGTGTTTGCGGTCAGGCTTGCTCCGGCAATCGTCTGGCGGCTGGCCAGGTGCGTCAGGTCCGGGCCAAGGTCGATGGCGCTGCGGTCGACGGGTTTATCTTCCAACCCGCGCACTGTGTGGCAAAAAACGCAGCCCTGGCTAACAAAAACATCCTGCCCATCCGCAGCCAATTCATCCGCCGGACTTTGCGCAGGCTGTACCTGGGCCGATTTCCACTCCTCGTAGGCTTCATTGCTCTCCGCGATGACCAGAAAGCCCATGTGAGCGTGCTGCAGCCCGCAAAATTCGGCGCACTGCCCCCGGTATACCCCAGGTTGGTCGGCCTGAATGATGATGCTGTTCAGGCGCGTGGGTACCAGATCCATCTTCCCGTGTAGTTCCGGAACCCAAAAACTGTGGATCACGTCCGCGGATTCCAGGTTGATCTGCACCGGTTTTCCCACCGGGATATGGATCTCATTGGCCGTGGTGATGCCTTCGACCGGGTAATTCACTTCCCACCACCAGCGCCGCCCAGTCACGTTAATGTGTACCGCCGGGTCACCGGGAGCGTTTTCGACCACTGCCAGGGTATAGATGCTGTAGCCAAAGGTGACCGCAATGACGATCATCGGAAGAAGGATGCCGCCCCGGATGACCCATTTTCGGCCCTCATCCCCGCCGCGGCTGTCGGCAGCGCTGTCAGCGCCGGCGCGCCGGCCACGGCTGAGCGCGGCGAACATCAAGGCCACCACCAGCAGGAAGATGAGCGCTCCCAGCCCGAACATTAGCCACCACAGTTCTGCGAGGCGCGCGGCTGCCGGCCCTTGCGGCTCGAGCATTGACGGCATATTTGCCGGGCTGATCGGCGCGGCCGTGCAAGCCGAAAGCAAAGACGAGAGGAAGAACGCTGCTCCAGCGTAACGATACCGTTTCAACCAGTTCATATGCGCCTACCGCTGGAACCAATCGAGGATCGTCGGCTTATGGTACAGGTAGGCTGCCATAGACCGCGCCTCGTCTTCTGTTACGCCCAGATCAGGCATGGCGTTGCCAGGGTCGATTTCCTGCGGGTTCATAATCCACTGGATCAAGTTATCCGCAGTGTTATCGATTCGACCGGCGATATACATTCTCTCAAAAAAACGGTCCAAAGGCGGCCCGGCCTTTGAATCCGCTCCCGGCACCCCGGGTATGGTATGACAGGAACCGCAGCCGTAATTGGCCATGAAAACCCGCCCGCTTTCTATGCTTTCGCGGGTAACGGATTTCGGTTCGGGCACGCCATTGACATTGTTTGAACAGGCGGCGGCGCTGAATAGCGACCCGGCCGCCAGAAAAAATGCAATAACGCGATAGATCATATTGTTCGTCATATGGCTGGCGCCGATCACCGCCAGCCAATGCATCCCTCCAGTTATGGACTAATTATATATATATTGATAAACATTATAGATATTTATGCTTATACATTTTTGCAATGGCGTCAATCGGGTATCAGTTGCATTACCCTGCCCCAGTTCCCCGGCAAAGGGTCAATCGTGGTTTTGCCCTGCAGAATGGGAAATTCCTCACCCGGATTCAGGCGGTCTACCAACCGCCCGGTTTGTACTGGCATCCGCAAGCTGACCGGTACGCTGCTGGCCGCAGCATTGGCAACCACAACCACGCTTCCCATGGGATGCTCGCGGAGGAATGCCATTTGCTGAGGTGCGATGAAAAGATTTTGATATTCGCCGTACCGCAGCGCAGGGAACTGCTCACGCAGAACCGCCAGGCGGGCGATGGCGCGCGCCAGATCTGCATGTGGCATTGCGTTCCCGGCTGGAATATCCAACGCGGGGCGCAGCATCTCGTCACTGGAGCGGGTGCGCTTTCCGGGTTGGCCCCACTCGCTGCCGTAATAGATCGATGGAATGCCCGGAATTGTAAACAGCAGAACCGTCAGCGGGTAAAGATGCACCGGGTCCTTGAGGATCGAAGCGATGCGGTCAACATCGTGATTATCGACGAAATTGTACAGGTGCAAGCCGCGATAGATCCCGCCCGGGCCAAACATGCGGTCGAGAGAATGCGCCAGCTCAAAGTAATTTCGATCATTGTGCGCGGAATGCAGGGCCTTGTAGAGCGCGTAGTTGGTGACCGAGTCCAGCCGTTCCGGGTTGGCCAGCCGCAAGTAATCGCCATGGACGATTTCACCCATCAGCCAGAAATCCTCGCGCAGATTCTTGCCGTGCCGCGCCAGAGCGGATAGAAAATCTTCCGAGATAACGTCTGCCGCATCCAGCCGCAGACCATCAATGTTGAAGTCTTCTACCCAACGAGTAACCGCATCGAACAGGTGCGCGCGGACATGCGGATGTTCCAGGTTTAATTTCACCAGGTCGTAATGCCCTGCCCAACCTTCATAGCTGAACGGGTCACCGCGCGGGCTGGTGCGGCTGAAATTGACGTTATAGAACCAGGACGCATACTCAGACCCTTCCCGGTAGGTTTGCAAGTGATTGAACGCCCAAAAATCCCGCCCAACATGGTTGAAAACGGCATCCAGTACCAGCCGCATTCCGCGGCTGTGCATTTCATTTGACAGGGCTTTCAGTGTTTCGTTGGTTCCCAGGCGGCGGTCTACCTGGTAGTAATCGCGAGTGTCGTACCCGTGCGCGCTGGATTCGAACAGCGGGCCGATGTAGAGAGCATTAACGCCCAGGTTCTGGATGTGATCCAGCCAGCCATAAATTTTGTCCAGGCGGGCCACAGGCGGTTGCGAAAAATCGTTCCGGCGCGGCGCGCCGCACAGCCCCAAAGGATAGATATGATAAAAAAAGGCGTCAGACGCCCAGTCAGGTGATTGCATTAAATACCTTTCACCGGGCATGCCCGGCCATTTGTTTGATCATGAGTAAATGCCGTACTGAAACTGGCGCACGACCTGCTGAAGGAGCGTATCATCCAGTTTGACAGAACCATTAAGCCACAGGCTGATGCTGGTATTCATCAAGCCGATAAAGTTGGCCGCAAAGAGCTGGTGCCTGCCGCGCATATTCCCATGGTCGCGTGCCGCTGAAAAAAACACGGCCTCGACCAGGTGATATTGCTGCGACTGCTGTGTGGCTGAAACCAGCCGGGCTTCGCTGTTATGTGGAGCATAGCTCATCGCCAGCAGCATCCGGTAAAACACGGGCTGTTCTTTTGCATAGGAAAAGTAAACCCGCGCCAGCGCGGTCAGCGTTGCGGGAAGGTCGCCGCGATACTCCGCCGCTGCGGCCACCTGCTGGTTGAATGGCTCGAGGTAAATATCCATTAAGGCGGTCAGCAGGCCTTGCTTGCTGCCAAAATAATGATACAGCGTCGGTTTGGTGACGCCCGCGGCAGCAGCAATTTCCTGAACCCCCACGCCGTCATAGCCGCGCGCGGCAAATGCTTCCAGCGCGCGCGAAAGGATGATTGTTTTATTATCCATATGGGGTATTATACCGATCGGTATACCAAGTGTCAAGAAGATTGCCCCGGAAAATGCCTCCGCAAGGCTGTCGAAAATCATATAATAAGAAACATGCCCCGTAAACACACAAAAGCCCGACAATCGCTGGAAGAACGTTTCCCGCCGTCTGAACCGTGCTCTTGCACGGTGTGCCTGGCGTACTGCCAGCGCCCCGGCTGGTGGACAGTGAGCGAGGCTTCGGCGGCGATCGAAGCTGGTTTTGCAGATCGCATGATGCTCGAGCTTTCGCTGGAAAAAACGTTCGGTGTCCTATCCCCTGCTTTTCGCGGCTGCGAAGGCTTGTTCGCGTTGCAAGAATTCCAGGCCAACGGCTGCACGTTTCTGCAAAAAGGGCTGTGCGAACTCCACGGCAGCGGGCATATGCCGCTGGAATGCCGCTTCTGCCATCACAACCGCGCCGGCCAGGGTTTAGACTGCCACGCCGCGCTGGAAAAGGACTGGAACACCCCTGCCGGGCAGGAACTGGTGACGCGCTGGCAGCGTATCACGAGATTTTGGAAGCGCAAGTCTAATTTATGGAT
>DATCUC010000218.1:0-2567 GCA_036567625.1 Anaerolineaceae bacterium
GTGGAGTTTGGCGCGGCGGAAAATGACCCGGTGCAGGTGGTGATCGCCCTGGCGGCGGCTGACGCGGAGGAGCACGTGGGCGCGCTGGCGCAGTTGATGGAGGCCCTGTCGACCCCCGGCGTGATGGCAGGGCTGGCGGAAGCGCAAAGCGCGGAAGAAGCGCTGCGCTGGCTGGCAGAAGGGTAAGCGGGAATGCGGCGCTGGAGAGTTCTGGCAGTGTGCGGGATGGGGCTGGGCAGCAGCACGCTGCTGCGCATGCAGGTGGAAAAGGCCGCGAAAGCGCTGGGCGTGGAAGTGACGGTTGACGTGGCGGATATCACCAGCGCGGCGGCGCAGGCGCAGGGCGTCGATATCATCGTGGTGTCTGCCGGGCTGGCAAATACGCTGTCGCGCCTGGGGGCGCGGGTGATCTCGATCACCAACACGCTAAGCCTGCCGGAAATGACCGACAAGCTGCGCGCGGTGGTCGAAGCGCCTTAAAGGTCCTGATAATAGCGCAGCGGCTGCAGATCGGGGTAGGTTGCACCGGAATGCGCCAGGTGTTTGCGCACGTCCACGCACAGGTGGCATTTATCGGCGTACCCGCCGCGCAGGGGCTGGTAATTCCATTCGTCGCGGGCCAGCATATACAGCCCGTAGGGGCCGTCGACCAGCAGCGCGGTGATCAGCGGCGGGGCTTTATTGGCGCGGTACGCGGCGCGCAGTTCGGGCAGGTTTTTCCAGGAGCCCAGGCTCAACCCGCCGCAAAAGGATGGGATGAAATTGCCGTACAGGTCAAAATGCGAGTGGTTGGCGTAGAGTAATTCCCAGCGGCAGGATTCATCGCGGAAATCTTTGGGCTGGTGCCGGGCTTTGAGATGGCCAAGCGCATACCCGGCGCGGCCGCCGGCCACCAGGCCGTAATCATCCCAGAACATGCGGCCCGAGCGCTGCTCGCCGTAGCGCTCGATGAACTGCTGCAGCGGCACGGCCTGTTCAACGTCGATACGGGCGATGCGCTCCAGCCAGTCGATGGTGTAGATGGCTACGCCCGCCGGGCCAAAGACGTTGACACCGATTTCAATGGCGCGCAGGGTGCGCTCGAGGGGCACGCTGGCGGCGTGGAACGGCGAGCAAGAGACCAGCAAGGCGCGCATCCCGGCGTCATGCAGGGCGGACAAGCGCTGCTCCACCAGGTCATCGTCCACGCACCACACGGCGTTGGTTTCTGCGTACACGGCAATGCCCAGTTCAGCGGCCATGCGCACCCCGGCCAGCAGCAGCGAAAAGTTGAGGAACACTTCTCCGCCGGTGAGATGCACCTGCAGACGTTCTCCCCAATTTTGGCTGGCAGTTTCCAGCGCGAGGCGCAAATCCTCTTTCGAGATCCAATCTTTCCACTGCTGCCCGCAGTTGTAAATGCAGTGCGCGCATTCTGACGTACAGCGGTAGGAGAGGAGGATGCCCAGGTCGGTGGGATGCAGCAGCCCGTTGGCGTTCATATGGTGATTGTACAAAAAACGGGCAGCGGGGAAAAGAGGTCAGATTGGCAAACTGGCGCTTGACAAAGCGGATAATTTTGATATTATTTATACAAGTCTAATTAATAATTTAGAGGTGACTAATGGATAGTGAAAACATTTACCGGCTTGCGGGCCTGATCAACTTCCTGGCCGGTGCCGGGATCTCGCTGTATTTCCGCGGCAAAGCCAACCGGATTGGCGGGCGGGTTTCCGCGAAAGAGGAAAAGAAGTTCATCTTTGCCATGCGCTCAATTGGCGGGCTGTTTTTGTGGCTGTCGGTGCTGGCGTACATGATCAACCCGAACTGGCTGGCATGGTCGAGCCTGGGCTTTCCAGCCTGGCTGCGCTGGACCGGTGCGGCAATCGGACTGATCAGCGTGGGACTGATCTACTGGGTCTTCAGCAGCCTGGGGCTCAATGTGACGCCCACCATTGTGACGCGCGAACAGAGCCAGCTTGTGACGCATGGCCCCTACCGCTGGGTGCGCCACCCGCTGTATTCGGTGGGCGTCCTGTCGTTTTTGGGGTTCTTTTTACTCACCGCAAGCTGGATGATCCTGCTGGGCGTGCTGCTGACGATGCCGTTCCTGATGCTGCGCACGCCGTACGAAGAAGAGCGGCTGATCGAACGCTTTGGCGACCAGTACCGGGCGTATATGCAGCGCACGGGGAGATATCTGCCAAAGTTCTAAGATACGAAAACATGCCGCCGGGTGGAACTTTGCCCGGCGCATGTTTTCTTCTGAGGTATCGACCTAGTGCTTCTTCAACAGGCGCATGCCGTTGAAGATGACGACCAGCACCGAGGCCTGGTGGATGAGCATGCCGCCGGCCATGTGCACCCGGTCGAGCAGCACGCCGGCCAGGAGAGCGGCCACGGTGAGCAGCGCGATGACGACGTTCTGGCGGATGTTGGCCCGGGTGGCTTTGGAGAGGGCGATGGCTTCGGGCACTTTGCGCAGGTCGTCGGCCATGAGGGCGATATCGGCGGTCTCGATGGCGACGCCCGAACCGGCCGCGCCCATGGCGATGCCGATGTCGGCGGCGGCCAGCGCGGGAGCGTCG
>DATCUC010000219.1:0-3979 GCA_036567625.1 Anaerolineaceae bacterium
CCGCCGAAGCCGACGGCGTGGCCTGGGTGCGCGTGCGCACGCCCGACGGCCGCGAAGGCTGGGTGGTGCGCTCCCTGCTTTCCACGGCAACCCCCGCCCCGGGTTGGTAGACCGGGTACGTTTCCCTATAATCCCCTCTTAGGAGCATCTGAACATGACAATCCACTTTGGTACTGATGGCTGGCGCGCGGTAATTTCCGACACTTTTACTTTTACCAACCTGCGCCAGGTGACCCAGGCCATAGCCGACGCGGTCGCTTCGGAGAACTGGAACAACGGTACGCCGCTGCCCAACCCGCCCGACCCGCACCTGATGGTCGTCGGGTTTGACCCGCGCTTTCTCTCAGACCGCTACGCCGCCGAAGTAGCGCGCGTGCTGGCTGCCAACGGCTACAAGGTCATGCTCAGCAATGCCGATGTTCCCACCCCAGCCATTTCGTACGCAGTGCGCCACCTGCATGCCATGGGCGGCGTGATGATCACTGCATCGCATAATGCGCCGCGCTACAACGGCGTCAAGCTCAAGGCCGCCTACGGCGGCTCAGCGCTGCCTGAACAGTGCCGCCGCGTGGAAGTCTATCTCAACGACAACGAGAGCCTGGGCCGCGGCCCCAACCTGATGGATTTTGAACAGGCGCGCCAGCAGGGATTGATCCAGAAGTTCAACCCCATCCTCGACTACAACCAGCACCTGCGCGAGCTGATCGACTTCAACGTCATTTCTGATAATCCCCCGCGCTTTGTGGTCGATTCGATGTACGGCGCCGGGCGCGGGGTGATCCGCGGCATCTTGCAGGGTACGGGCTGTGAAGTGGCCGAAATCCGCAACGAGATGAACCCTGGTTTTGGCGGAGTCCACCCTGAACCGATCGGGCGCTACCTGGGCGCGCTGGCCGGGGCGGTCTGCAACGGGCTGGGCAACTTTGGCCTGGCCACTGACGGCGATGCCGACCGCATTGGCGCGATGGATGAGCACGGCACATTTGTCGACCCGCACAAAATCATGGCCCTCACCCTCAAGCACCTGGTCGAAAAGCGCAAGTGGAGCGGGTCGGTGGTGCGCACCGTTTCCACCACGCGCATGATCGACCGGCTGGCGGCACGCTACGGCCTGGATATGCATGAAACCCCCGTCGGCTTCAACCATATTGCCGACTACATGCTCAAAGAAGATGTACTGCTTGGCGGCGAAGAATCCGGCGGCATTTCCTTCAAGGGCCACATCCCCGAAGGCGACGGCGTGCTGATGGGCCTGATGCTGGTCGAGATCGTCGCCAGCAGCGGCGCGACGCTGCATGAACTGGTAGAAGACCTGCTGCAAGACGTTGGCCCGGCCTTCTACGAGCGCACTGACCTGCGCCTGGGCCGCCCGGTGTCCAAGAGCCAGATGACTGATAAGCTGACCCACGAGGCCCCGGCGGAAATCGGCGGTGAGCGCATCGTCAGCATCGGCAGCACCGACGGGGTGAAATACATTCTCTCGGACGACTCCTGGCTGCTGATCCGCCCATCCGGCACCGAGCCGGTACTGCGCGTCTACGCCGAGGGACGCAGTAAGGAAATGGTCAAAGCCCTGCTGGGCTACGGCGAGCAAGTCGCCGCCAGCGTATCGTAAAGGTATTTGGAACAGAAATCCCTTCCGCTCCCGCGGCGCGCGCCGCGGGAGCTGTTTTCATGCGGCAAGGACGGTGTTACAACCCCCGATCGTGAAGTCCGCGTCAAAAGCCGTTGTTCACCAGCCCTAACCCATGCAACTGCTTCTCTTCGCGAGTTTTCGCATATAATGAAACCAAACACGCATCACACCTGGAGAAAAGCACCCTATGACCCATGTAGACCTGGCACTGGTAGGATTCGGCAACGTCGGCCGCGCGCTGGCGGTTTTACTTATGCAAAAGCAAGCCGAGGTGGAGCAAAAGTACGGCATCACCTACCGCGTTACCGGCATCGCCACCGGACGCCACGGCGCGGCCATTGACCCGGCCGGGTTGGATCTGGCCCGGGCGGTTGAGCTGGTGCAGAACGGTCAGCGGCTGGATACGCTATCCACCACCCCTGCCCCGGCGGACGGGCTGGCCTTTATCCAGGCCGTTCCCGCGCAGGTGCTGTTTGAGAATTCCCCGGTCAACCGGGCGACCGGCGAACCCGCCGCCAGCTATATCCGCGCCGCGCTGGAACGCGGTATGCACGCCATCACCGCCAACAAAGGCCCGGTGGCGCATCATTTCCGCGCGCTGACCGCCCTGGCCGCCGAAAAAGGGCTGCGTTTCCTGTTTGAGTCGACCGTCATGGACGGCGCGCCGGTGTTTTCTACCTTTCGCGCAGCCTTGCCCGCCGCCAATATTCTCCGCCTGCGCGGCGTCCTCAACTCGACCACCAACCTGATCCTTGAAATGATGGAAAGCGGCAAAAGCTTTGACGAGGCCGTTCGCTACTGCCAGCAAGTCGGCCTGGCAGAAACCGACCCCAGCGCCGATGTCGACGGGTGGGATTCGTCGATTAAAGTCGCCATTCTGGCAAATGTACTCATGGGCGCCAGCCTTACCCCGCAGGATGTAGACCGCACAGGCATCAGCGCCGTCACCCAGGAGATGGTGCAGGATGCGCTGCGGGCCGGCGAACGCTGGAAGCTGGTCTGCTCGGCAGAACGGAATGGTGGAGCGGTGCGCGCGCGGGTGGCCCCCCAGCGAGTGCCAGCCGCCGATCACCTCTACAGCATCCGCGGCAGCGGCTCAGGCGTTGAGTTTGACCTGGATATCCAGCCCGGCCTGGGTATTTATAAAGACGATTCCGGCCCGGAAACTACCGCCTACGGGCTGCTTGCCGACCTGATCACGGCGGTTCGAGGAGACTGAAATGCGCCAGGTGCTGTGGTTCGCGGGCGGGCATTTTCCACTTCCGGAAGACCGGCGGCAGTTCCCGGAAGCAACCCTCGATTGGGCGCGTGAGCACGGCATCCAGACCAATTGGATTGACGAGATTAACTGGCTGACCGGCGGCAACCGTTCCGGCCCGGCCCCACGCTGGCCCGCGCGCCTGTCGGCCTTCACCTGGGCCGATATTTCCCTGCTGGATCATGCCCTGCTGCATGCCGCCAGCCACGCCATCCTCTCCGGTGAGCGCAACCTGGTGCTGCTGGGTGAAGAAGAGGAAGACGATGCCCACGTGCTGGCCCTGTGCTCCGAGAAGGCCGCGGCCAGTCTGTCGCTTGCGCCAGTGGCGGCGCTTTCCGCGCGGTTTTCTCTTGCCAGTGATGATCTGACCGCCGGGCTGGTGAGCGGTCTGCGCGAGATGACGCTGGAGCAAACCAGCGGGCTGCTGGCCGCCTGTGATGACAGCGGCCGTATGCCCGTGGATTTGCCCGGCGGCTGGCGCTGGCTCGAGGGCGAAACATCCGGCTGCGCGGTAGGCCTGTGCAACCGCCTGGTTGAGGCGCTGCGGGCCGGGGCCAGCGACACCGGGCTGCTGGTCAGCCTGCCGGCGCAAGGCCCGGGCATGGCAACCGTATTAGAAAGGTGGCAACCCTGATATGACCCAAATCGTCTATCTTGCGCTTGGCTCCAATATGGGCGACCGCCAGCAAAACCTGGCCCTGGCGCTGGCCGCCCTCTCCCCGGCGGTGACGGTGCTGCGCGCCTCGCCGATTTATGAAACTCCACCCTGGGGCTACGCTGACCAGCCCACCTTTCTCAACCAGGTAGTGCAGGCAGAAACCAGCCTGCCCCCGCTGGACCTGCTGGCATACCTCAAAGAACTGGAACGCACGCTGGGCCGCAAGCCCAGTTTTCAAAACGGCCCGCGCCAGATCGACATCGACATCCTGTTGTACGGCGCGGAAGTGCTCAACCTGCCGCAGCTCGTCATTCCGCATCCGCGCATGCACGAGCGCGGCTTTGTGCTGGTTCCCCTGGCCGACCTGGCCCCTGATCTGATCCACCCGGTGCTGGGGCGCTCCATCCGCGATCTGCAGGGCACGGTC
>DATCUC010000220.1:0-2620 GCA_036567625.1 Anaerolineaceae bacterium
TTTTCGCGCAGTAGGGCTTCGATCACCGGCTGCGGGCCGGCCTGGTTGGCTGCCGAAAAGAACAGGATATCCGCCCAGCGCAGAAAATCCGCGCGGTAGGGGTCATCCAGGGTGGTCACATCCTGCAAGTCGCAGGCGATCACCACCCCATGCTCGCGAGCCAGCGGCAGCAGGCTGCGCCCCCAGTTGGGCAAATTGACATGCGCGAGCCGCGCCCCATCCAACACGGCCCCGCAAATATCCAGATCGAGCTGGAGCGTCATGTGGCCTTTGCCGTCGTAGAAATTCTTGCGCCGTCCATCGCGGTACATAATGTTCACGCTGCGGCTGGTTCCCGCCGGGTCGGTGAACAATGCCCGCGTGTCGATTGCATCCCGCGCCAGGGTTTCGCGGATATAGCCACCCAACGCATCCGCGCCCACGTGACCGATGAAGGCAGTGCGCTTTCCAAGGCGCGCATATCCCCGCGCGGCATACCCGCCCGCCTGGCCGATATAATCGCGGTTATCGCTAAAGTTCGCCTCGCGGTTCCAATCGATATCCGCGCCGTACAGATAGACGTTGGTGTCGATGCCAATATTGCCGACTACCACCACCTCTGCACTGCGCTGTGGGTCAGTGGACGGCAGCGGTTCAGGCGTCATTGGTTTGCAGGCAGGTGCCTTCTGCGCGGCATTTAATACCTTGCAGCATGCGGTAATCCATGATGGCGCTGCCAGGCTTGAGCAGCTCGCCCATGAACAGGCTGGCCGCCGGGGACGGCGTGAACCGTGTGTCCATGCGCATGCGCGAGATCAGCCGCGTGCGCTCCGCGCCTTCCGGCTCGAGCACCAGCGCCCAGGTGACATCGACATATTTTTCCGGAAGCTGGGTGGTTGGGGGAATCTGCTGCGCGGTCTGCAGGTCCAACCGGTTTTGGAGCAGCAGATAGCGCCCGGGCTGCACATCGCTCACCACAAAACCGCCGTTTGGCGCCACGGGAATAAAATCGCCGGGGTGGATCTGCTGGTGCTCGGGCAGAATCCGGTCGCTGCTGACCACGCCTGCGGCGCCGATCAGCCGGTCAATCCAATCATAACTGTAGAAGCCGCCGCGGCCGTAGCCCCATTGGGCAATCCAGGGCCAGATCGCATCCGGCGCGGCATGGATGGTGATCGCCTGGGTCGCGGTCCACTGCGGGGTCTGCACCAGATCATCCCCTGGCAGCGCGCGCTCAACTTCCGCGTCGGTTGCCCCGCGGCGCAGCAGCCAGGGGCGCAGAAAGCGCACATACGCGCCGGCGGCCCCGGCGGTTACCATCATCGCGCCCACCACTCTTCGCAGCACTTTTCCGGTAGACATACTACCTCCTCGCGCATAACGCGTTGTTGTCCAACTTGTGAAATCTATAAAAATTGTACTCCGCTGCTGGCAATGCTGCAATTACTCCTGGCGGGCCAGATACTGCGCGGCTTTCAGAATCAGCAGCGCGCTGGGCGAGTGGACGATCTCGCTGCGCATTACCTTTTCCACCGCCTCCGCCAGCGGCAGCTTCAAGCGTTCGATCTTCTCGGTTCCATCCGGTTCAATCTCGCCGAATTCCAGTCCCTGCCCCAGGAAGAGATAGCCACGGCTGCGCACCAGCGAAGTATCCTCTTCAATCTGGCCCAAATCTGCCCAGTAACGCGCAGTAATGCCCAGTTCCTCACGCGCCTCGCGTTTGGCGCCGTCCAGCGGCAGCTCACCCGCGTTTAGCCCGCCGGAAATCACCTCAATACTGTCGTGCCCCAGCGCGTAACGAAACTGGCGCACCAGATACACATTGCCGTGCTGGTCGATCGGCAGCACCGAAACACCCGGCTTAATATTTACCGTAGCGTACGTTCCGGGTTGGCCGTCTGGTTGGATGACCTCATCCTCCAACACCCGAAAAAATGCGTTTTCAAAGCGGCAGCGCGTGCTTTTGATCTTCCACGGACCATAATCGTGCATGGTTCATTCCCTTCAATTCATTCCCCCACGTCATCATACCATGCCCGCCCTTCAGCATCTATTCGGGATTTCCCCGCTTTTTCAACGCGGGAATCGCTACTTTGCGAGTTCTTCTGCCGCGAATTGCCGAAACATGGCTATACTTAGGTATCCAACCTCATCGAAAGTCGGGGAGTACAGCAATGGAAAATCAATCTGAAGAAACGCTGCGGCAGGCCTTTCGCCGCTTTAATCGGTTTATGCTGCTGATGTGGGATCTGGGCCTTGGACGCTGGGTCAGTTTTTACCCACCGGTCAGCGGGCAGATTATGGTGCTCACCCACCGCGGGCGAAAAAGCGGGCAGATGCGCCGCACGCCGGTGAATTATGCCTTCGTGGATGGTGAGTTGTACTGCGTGGCCGGGTTCGGCGGCATGTCAGACTGGTACCGCAACCTGAAAGCTGACCCGAACGGCGAGGTCTGGCTGCCGGAGGGGTGGTGGGAAATCACCGCCGAAGAAGTGCTCAACGCGCCCAACCGGCTGGACCTGATTCGGGCGGTTCTGATCGGCTCGGGCTTTGCCAGCGGGTTTGCCGGGCTCGACCCGTATACCGCCAGCGACGCCGACCTTGAGAAAGAGACCCACGATTATAAATTGATGCGCATCCG
>DATCUC010000221.1:0-5479 GCA_036567625.1 Anaerolineaceae bacterium
CAGCGCCACGCGCCGCGGCCCGGGCAGCAGTTGGAAGCCGTGGCCCAGTGGCCCGCGCAGCGCCAGAGTCATACCCGCATTCCATCCCGCGGGAACCGGCGCAGAAAAAGTCATTTCGGCAGACGGCAGGCTGCTGGGAAACAACGCCGCAGGCAGCAGATCACCCGCCTCAGCGCAGAACGCAAACAGGTACTGTCCTGCAGCCGGGCGCGAACTGTGCGGCAGCGCCAGCGTGCAGCCCACGCCGCCGGGTTCCAGCCGGGTTTCCAGAATTTCCGCGCGCAGTGTGCTCATCGATAGATAGTATACGCTTGAAGCGCCTTGCGCATGCCCGAGAAGGCGTTGGATTTAATAAATCCAGCCCTCCGCTCGTCCTACAGTATGCAGTTTGTTTACAAATGATTGGAACGACGAAGGGTTGTCGTTATAATCGTAACAGTCAATAATTTCCAGAACAATCGAGGGAGAGGGAAATGAACATCGCAACCTTAATTGGCTTTATCGCGGCTTCCGCCTGGATTCTGGCCGCCGCTGTTTTGGTGCTGGTACTACTGCGGTTGGGGCGCAACCGCCCGCTGCCGCGCGGCGGCCTGTACGTACTGGTCATGTTTGTGCTGGCGATTGTCCTGTCCACCGTCAGCTCGGGGCTGGTTTTCATTGCTCCACAGGAACGCGGCGTGGTCATTTCTGCCGTCGCGCCCAAAGGTTACCGCGAACAGGCGCTGGACGCCGGGCTGCATTGGATTATTCCCTTCGCCGAATCGGTTGTACGCTATCCTATCTCTCGCCAGACCTATACCATGAGCATCGCGACCTCAGAAGGCCAGGTGCAGGGCGACGATTCGATTACGGCGCGGACTGCCGACGGTCAGGAAATCTTTGTCGACGCCTCGGTGATCTACGCCATCGATCCGAGCAAGGTAGTGCAGGTGCATATTGAATGGCAGAACCGCTACGACGCCGACCTGGTGCGCGCTCAGGCGCGTGGCATTATCCGCGACGTGGTTTCGCAGTACGGCGTAGAAGAAGTGGTCACCACCAAGCGCCAGGAAATGGTGGATCAACTGGAAGTCAAGATGCGCGAAAAGCTGGAAGAAAACGGGCTACTGCTGGTGGATTACATCCTGCGCAATATCACCTTCTCCGCGGAATACGCCGCGTCGGTGGAACAGAAGCAGATTGCCGAACAGCAAGCGCAGCAGGCGCGTTTCACCGTCGAGCAGCGCAAGCAAGAAGCCGAACAGGCGCGCCAGACCGCCCAGGGCCAGGCTGACGCGGTAGTGATCCGCGCCAAAGCCGACGCCGAATCTCGGCTGATCCAGGCCGACGCGGAAGCCAAAGCGCTGCAGCTCATCGCTGACGCGCTGCGCGATAATCCCGACCTGCTGACATATCAATACATCAGCAAGCTCTCCCCCAGCATTCAGACCATGCTGCTGCCCAGCAACTCGCCCTTCCTGATCCCGCTGCCGGAAAATGCGCAGCCGGGCACCACAGATACGAACCCGTAGGCAAAACGACCGAAAACGCAGATGGATCTTCGAGTCACCCCGGTTTGCCGGGGTGACTTTTTGTTGTCTCCCTCGCGGCGACAGAGCCGTAAAGCGCCGCCCGGCTGTGGAAACCGAGTGAAGGCCTTCGCGCAAGAAGCTGTCAGCGGATTTTTAGAACGGATTGAAGGGATTGGTCAGGGTCGGCAGGCTTGCGCGACAACGCCTTTAGGAAACAATCATCCGCTCAATCCGCTCTCAAATCCGCTGACAGCCCACCATCTATCCAAGCTCTCCCTCGTTCCACGCTCTTATAACCCAGTAGGGGCAGCGTGGAGCCGTTTGCGCAAGTAACTATTAGCGATTACTAGCCTCTGTAAAATCTGTGGTAGAAACCCGTTGGGGAGCTATTGACGTATATCATTATCTTATATATAATAAAGTTATATATAGGAGGACACATGTCGCAAATCCACCAACTGCGCAAAGGCAGCACCCCGTTGTTAATTCTCAGCGTGCTCTTGCCCGAGAAAAAATATGGCTATCAGATCATGCGCGAACTCGAACAACGCAGCGATGGATATTTCACCATGACCGCTGCCCTGCTCTACCCCGCCCTGCATGAACTGGAACAGGAAGGGCTGGTCGAAAGCGAGTGGGAAAGCGACCCTGGCTGCCGCAAGCGCAAATACTACACCATCACCACCAGTGGCCGGGCGGCGCTCCAGGAAAGCCACGCCGAATGGCAAACCTTCGTTGCCAACTTGTTCAAGACCTTAGAAAACCCGCTGCCCCATCCAAAGGAGACGCCAAAATGAACGCTGATGACTACCTTGATCGTCTTCGCGGGCAGCTCAAGAACTTCTTGCCCGAACAGCAGGCGGATATCCTGGCGGAGATCGCCACCCACCTCGAATCCGGCGAACAGGATGAAACCCGCGGTGCGGACGCGGATGCTCGCCAGGCGCATGTCGTGGCCGAAATGGGCAGCCCGCGCGATATGGGCGATGGTTTTCAGGCGGTCTACCAACCCAACCGCTGGTTGGATTTTCTGCTGATCTTCGTTCCGCTGTACGTTGTCTATCCGCTGCTCAAGGTTGGGTATAATTTTCTGACCAATGGGCCAATATATTACGATAATGCCTTGTTCTTGGCCTTCAGCATCCGCGTCGCGATTGTGCTGGGACTAGTCATGCTGATTGTCGCCCAGCGGCGGCGCTCGCTGCTGCTCTTTGCCTTCTGGTCTTCCGACGCAATCACCCGCTTGATCGCCCTAATTTCCCGCGAGGCATTACCCGCGGCGGATCTTACCACCCGACCGGCTGCTGTGCTTCATTCGGTGCTAGGATGGGCGCTTCTTTGCGGGCTGGCGTACTGGCTGACCCGCGTGCTTTGGAAGCATCGCGCCAATTTGCTGATCGTACTCTTTGCCCTCCAACCGCTGATCGGCAGTCTGGCGGGCTACATCACCACCACCTATGCGCTGACCGCTGGCGTCGCCCCGCAGTATCCCTATTGGACGGTCGCGGGGTTCAGCGCGCAAGGTCTGCTCGAGATCGTCAGCCTGGCCGGGTTTGTCTTGCTACGTTCGCGTGACCTGCGCTGGGTGGCCTTATTGCTGGGCATGGGCAATTATTCGATGATGATGGCCTACGCCTACTGGCCCCATCTGCTGCCGGTCGCGGTGTGGATGCTATACAGCGCAATTATGCTGCTGCTCTGGATCATCGACCTGCGCCAGCGCGGACGTCTGGCCTACGAATAGGTATAACATCATCGCCGGAGTATCGACAGTTGATCCGCCCTTCTCGCACGCTGTCAGCAGATTTACGAACGAATTGAGCGGATTGTTAGTCTTTGGTTTTGGAATGTGTCACGGCCATTGTGGAATAATCCGCTAAATCCGCTCTCAAATCTGCTGACGCCCACCGCCTTCACAAACTCTCCCTCGTTCCACGCTTCGCGCCGTCAGAGCGACCAAGCGCCGTCCCACTGCTGCAGCCATTCGTGCAAGAAACGGTTAGCGGATTTTTGGAGCGGATTCAACGGATTGGTTAGGGTTGACAGTCTTGCGTGACAACGCGGTGAGGCAACAATCATCCGCTCAATCCGCTCTCAAATCCGCTGACAGCGGCACGCCCTTTCGCGCCTGCGAGTATAATTGTTCGCATGACCACTGAAGCCCCCTCGCCTTCTGGAAAACAAATCCGGCTCACTTCTCTGTCAAACTGCGCGGGCTGAGCGTCGAAACTCAACGCGGAAACGCTGGCGCAGGTGCTGCGCCCGGTAAGTGATGTCTTTCAGGCTGCGAATTACCCCGACCTGCTGGTCGGCCTCGACAGCCCGGACGATGCTGCCCTGTGGCGGCTGGATGAAGATCGCGCCCTGGTGCTGACCACGGATTTCTTCACCCCGGTGGTGGATGACCCTTATGACTACGGCGCAATTGCTGCCGCCAACAGCCTGTCGGATGTGTACGCGATGGGCGGCGTGCCGGTTCTGGCGCTCAATATCGCTGCCCTGCCGCCGGAGTTGCCGGTGGAGATGCTGGCGCAGATCCTGCGCGGCGGCGCGGAAAAGACGCGCGAAGCCGGCGCGGTGATCGCCGGCGGGCATACGGTGCAGGATAAAGAGCCCAAATACGGCTTGGTGGTAGTTGGCTTTGTCGACCCGCGCAAGGCGATGACCAAGGGGGGCGCGCGCCCCGGCGACCGGCTGTTCCTCACCAAGCCGCTGGGCTTTGGCGTGACCACTACCGCGCTTAAGCGCGATCAAGCCGACCCGGCGGATGTAGCTGAGGTGGTCGGGTGGATGCAGCGCCTCAACCGCGTGGCTTCACGCCTGGCCGTGGATTCCGGTGTGACCGGCGCGACGGATATCACCGGCTACAGCCTGCTGGGCCACGGCCTGGAGATGGCCGCCGCCAGCGGCTGCGCGCTGCGTATTCGCGCGGATGCAGTGCCGTTCGTCAACAGCGCGCGCAAGTACGCCCAAATGGGCGCCTTCCCCGGCGGCGCAGCAGATAACCGCCTGTTTTACCGGGGTCAGGTCACCTTTGAAGCTGCAATCAGCGAGCCGGAAGAAATGCTGCTGTTCGACCCGCAGACCAGCGGCGGGCTGCTGCTGTGCGTGCCCGCGCCTCGGGCTGAATCTTTTCGCCGGCAAGCCACTGAACTGGCGGAACCCGTGTGGGAGATCGGCGAAGTGATCGAAGGAACCGGTATCCATGTGGTCTGAACTGTCACTGCCCTGGCAGGCCGCGCTGGAAGAAGCCTGGGCCAGTTACTGTGCCGGCTGCATCCCCATTGGCAGCGTTATCGTTGCCCCATCCGGAGAGATCATCGCCCGCGGGCGCAACCGCATCGGCGAGCAATCTGCTCCACCGCGCCAGGTATGCGACAGTCAACTGGCCCATGCCGAGCTGAACGCGCTGCTGGCAATGCCCAACTTGCACCCCGAGCGGCGCGGCAGTACGCTGTACACGACGATGGAACCCTGCCCGCTTTGCATGGGGGCGGTGTATATGTCGGGCGTGCGCGGGCTGGCCTATGCCTGCCGCGACAGCTATGCCGGCAGCACGAACCTGTTGTGCGCGACTCCGTACTACGCGCGCAAACCCTTCCGCGTGACTGCCGCCCCCGACCTCGCGCTGGAAGTGGCGCTGATGGCAATGGTCTATTGCTATTACCTGGAGAACTATCCACCCGCCGGAGCCAGCACCGTCGAAGCTGAATGGAACCGGATCGTTCCGGTGGGGGTGGCGCTGGGCAAGGATTTATGGCAGAATGCCTTGCTGCGCCAGATGCGCGCCGAGGACGCGCCGGCCCCGGTTGTCATTGATTATCTGGCAGGTTGTCTCTAGCTTTCTTCTCCCTGGAGGAACACCATGACTGCATCTATGACCTTTAACTCACGCCGTTCGGCAGTCTACAGCCGCGGTGGGATCGTGGCCGCCTCGCAGCCGCTGGCCGTAGCCGCCGGACTGCGGG
>DATCUC010000222.1:0-3172 GCA_036567625.1 Anaerolineaceae bacterium
CCTCGGGCAAACTGGGCGCGCGGCTGGCCTCCGCTGGCAGCGCCAGAGGGTCTTCTTCTTTTGGGAACAGGCGGTCGATGGCAAGCATGGCATCCTGCGCCACATGAGCAATCACATTTGGCGCGTAAATTGACTGCGACACGTGATGGATGAAATAGATCAACACGCCCAGGCTGAGCAGCGCCAGCACAATACCAACCGAAATGGAAAACTCGGGCACAAAGGCTTCCACGCCAGCCAGGCCGGGCTGCGCTTCCACTGCCGAGCGAATAGAGCGCAGGATCAGCAGGCAGTAGACAAAGGTAGAAACAAACGTACCCAGCACCACCTGGTTGCCGGTATCGCGGATGAAATTGCGCAGCAGCCGCGGCCCAAATTGTGCGGATGCCTGTGAGAAAGTGACGATGGTCAGCGAGAAGGTCAGGCTGGCAACCGTCATCATCGACCCGGCGATCACTTCCAACAGCCCGCGCGCGCCTTCGGGGCCGCCGCCCCAAAAAAGTTGCAGCCGCGCGGCCGTGGCATGCTGCGCCCGGTCGAAGTTGAGGGTGGCAAAGGACAGGCCGATGGCAAAGAGCACCATCAGGCTGGGGACAAACCAGTAACTGGCGCGAAGTTCATCCCAGTAGTTTTGCAGCCGGATATTCACTCTTCCACCTGCCTGGAAATTTTCAGCCAGCCCATGAGAAACCAGGGCAGCATGACAAAAAAGCCGATGAGCGCCAGGTCACCGGCGCCATTGATGAACGAACCGATGATCATGCCCAGCGCGGTGATCAGGTAGCTGACCAGCGCGGCGCGGTCAAAACGAATGTCTGCTGGAGCGCGAAAGGCGCGGCGAACGAGCAGATAAAGCGCGTACGAGGTAAAAACCGTCAGCCACCAGCCCCAGAAGTTTTGCAAGGGGATGCCGTAATACGGGCCGGCTACATCCCAAACCCAGTGTCCGCCCGAAACCATGATCGGGTCCATGATCACATCCCAGGCAGTCATTACCAGCCCGCCAATCGCAGCCACCAGCAAAAGCTGCGGCCAGCGCGGGCTGCCGCCGGTGGGCCTGCCCGGCAGCACCAGCCATTCCGCGATCACAAACGACGGGTAGCTTACCATAAACCAGGCGATGGGGATAATATACGGCACAAGATCCAGGAACTTTGGCCCAAGCTTCTCAGTATAGTGATATGGGCCGTAGACCAGCCCGGTGGCAACGCCTACGCTTTCAAACAGCAGGCTGACGACGAAAACCAGCGCCAGCATAGCCAGCGCGCCTTTCCAGCCTTCGCGCTGCCAGGCGTGCAACGCAGCGAACGCAAAGCCGAAAAGGGTGGTTACCGGCGTAGGAATATTCCCCAACGGTCCCCCCGTCACCGCATTGAGAGTCAACACGGCGTATATTCCCAGCAGGATAAGCGACACACGGCGAATGGTCATCGGCCTCCGGCAGTGGCACAGGATGTTTCATTTTAGCACAGGCGCGGCCGGGGCTTTCTCCGGTGCTATAATCAATTGAATTTTGGCAGCGGCGAAAGTGGAAGGCATGACTACTCGCGGAGAAATGTACTGCTTTTTCCGGCTCGGGTTGGTGACCGGGCTGGTGGAACTGCACGAGGTGACCGCCTGGGCGGACGCGCAATTAATCGAAGGCCCCGAAGCGGATTTCGACCTGGTGGAACTTTCGATGGCGCAGCGCTGGCCGCACAGCAAGATGATCTATCTGCTGTATCAGTTGCAGGGCTGGCCGGATATGGACCGCCCGGTGGCGCTGCTGCTGGAGCGCGCCGCGGAACGCTTGCGTCAAAACCCGGCCAGCGCGTATGATATCGCGATGGGCGTGCGGCTGCTGGATGCCGAGCCGCGGCTGGCAAAGCCCCTGCGGCTGAAGCTGCAAGAGCTGGAAAAAGACCTGGAGCGCTATCGCGCCAGCGAATTATCTGTGGATGAGCTGCGCCAGCGGTTGGAAGACGTGATCGGTTAGACGGCCGGGATCACTTCTTCGACCACTTGCCGCTTTTCTCGTCTTTATCGTAGATCTTTTTGACCGCCGCCCAGGCGACTTTATGCGCGGTTTCTTCACGGCTGGCGTTCCCGCGGCGCTCATGCGGCTCGTCGTACTGATCCCAGGCATTATTAAACGCCTCTTTGTAAATCTCCTGGGCATGTTCGGGTAGATTATCCTTTACCGAAGCCGGTAGTTCTTTTATCGTTTGATAAGGCATAGGTACCTCCTGTTTGACAAGATACCCCTTTTCTGGCGCAGCGGAAATGGGGTTTGTCACTACCCGAATACCGGGAAAACCTCTGGGGAATCCTGGCATGGTGAGCGATCGGAGCAAGGCGCAAGAAGAGGCCCGCGGCCGTGCCGGGTATAATAATGCGCATGGAAAGGATATGGGAAGCGGTGGTCATTGGCGCGGGGCCGGCAGGGGCGCTGGCAGCGCGCACGCTGGCGCGCGAAAACCGGCGGGTGCTGCTGCTGGAAAAAGGCACGGTAGGCCAGCGAGAAAAAGCCTGCGGTGGGATGCTGCCGCTGGCGGTGTTTGACCGCTACGCTCTAGATGAAACGTCGATCCAGACCCGGCTAGAGGTTGAGGATTTCCGCTTTCCCTGGGGGCAGCGCGTGACGCGGCAGCCGGTGGCAACCGTGCACCGCTGCGAATTTGATGCATGTCTTGCGCGGCAAGCGCAAGCTGCCGGGGCCGAGCTGCGCGATGGAGCGGCCGTGCGCCGGATGGAAAGGCTGCCTGATGGAGACCTGCGCCTCTCGGGCGCGGGACGCGGCGAGTCGTTTGAACTGGAGACCCGGCTGGTGATCTTCGCCGACGGCGCAAACACGCTGGCGCGCCCGGCGCTGGGCATTGGCATCGACCGCGCCAGAGACCCGGCAGCACTGGGCCTGGAATACAACTTTTCGGCCCCGAGCAATGGAGATACGACGTATTGGATGCTATTTGATCACCCGTTGCTGGCCAACACCTGGGGCTACGCCTGGGTCTTCCCCAACCGCGACGATTACAACGCGGGCGTGTTCTTCCCCGCAGGCGCAAAGCGCGAACTGACGCAGCCCGGTGGGCCAGACCCGGTGCGCCTGCATCTTCGCAATATGCTGGATGGAAAATTGAAGGACCTGGCGCAGCTCAAGCGGATTGGCGCGCGCATACCCATGCGCCCCGCG
>DATCUC010000223.1:0-5191 GCA_036567625.1 Anaerolineaceae bacterium
AAGCCGCCGCGCTGCGCGGCAAGGCGGCTGTTGCCAACGCGCGCCTGGTATACGCCGATTTTCAAGAAATCTTTTCCGGCGCGCGGTTTGAGCGCCTGCGCCAGCACGGAGCGCGCAAGCAGCGCCCGCTGTGGGCCTCAACCAGCACCAAGAACCCGGAGTACAGCGACGTGATGTACGTGGAAGAGCTGGTCGGCCCGGATACAGTCAACACCGTGCCGCCGCAAACGCTAACCGCGCTGCTGGATCACGCGGCAGTCCGGCCCGGCAGCCTGGAAAGCGGGCTGGAAGAGGCGCGCCAGGCGCTGGCCGCGCTGCAACCGCTGGGCATCTCCTTCGATCAGGTGACGCAAGAACTGGAGGACGAAGGCGTGCAGGCTTTTGCCGATTCATTCACTGACCTGTTGGAAACCGTGGAGCAACGGCGTACCGAGCGCTCGCGGGAGGGTTCTTCTTGACCATATGAAAGTACGCTGAGTTTATCCAGGCGGACTTCTTGATGAAAAGAAAGTGCCCACCGGAGCATCCGCGGCGTCATCTCAACCCTTCAACCCAAACCGCCGGGCAGACTGTTCCTTGCGCCGGGCGATTTCGATTTGCCGGTCGCGCGGTGGCGCATTCGTCTCCAACGCAGCCAGCAGCGCCGCGGTGGCAGCGGTGACCGCGTCGACCGCGGCGTCAAAAGCCGCCTGATTGGCTTTCGACGGGCGCTGGAACCCGCTGACTTTGCGCACATACTGCAGCGCGGCGGCGCGAATATCCGCCTCGCTGGCGGGCGGCTCAAAATTAAACAGCACCTGAATATTGCGGCACATGTCCGGTCCTGCCTTTGCGCTTACAAATCCAGTCCGTTGAGCAGATCGCGCAGCGCCTTCAATTCCTCTGCGGTGAGGGTGACGCCTTTGCCCATCGTCTGACCGTCCGGCGACCACTCGCGGATGTCATACTTAGGGTCGCGGTCATTCCAGGCAACCAGGTTAAGTTCCTTGGCCCAGCCCCGGCTGCTGGTAGACAGCGTGCCGATTTTCTTGACGATCTCATATTTTATTTCTGCCATGCGCTCTCTCCTGTTCAGAAACCTGCGCCGCATACCCGGCCCGGTTTTTCGCGTTTGAAGCTATCATTATGCCATGCTTTCGATTCCTTGCCTGCAAACCCCGCGTTTGATTTTGCGCCCATTTGCGCCTGCGGACGCGCCCGAACTGCACCGCATTTACCACGCTGAGGGCGTGCTGCGCTATTTTCCGGTGGCCGGGCCGCCCTCGCTGGAAAAAGTAGAGCGCTTTGTGGCGCGGCAGGCGGAGCATTGGGAGAAGCATGGTTACGGCAACTGGGCCGTTCAGCCAAAAGACGCCGACGGGCTGATCGGTTGGGCCGGTTTGCAGTACGTCAGCGAGTTGCAAGAGACTGAAGTGGGCTTCCTGTTCGACCGGCCGCAGTGGGGCAAAGGCTTTGCCACCGAAGCGGCGCTGGCCGCGCTCGAATTTGGCTTCCGGCAGCGCGAGCTGGACCGGATCATCGCGCTGGTGTTTGCCGAAAACCTGGCCTCGCGCCGGGTGATCGCCAAGTGCGGCATGGACTATATCGACCCGGTCGAGATCTGGGGCGTGTCGCTGCTGCGCTATTGCAAGGCCCGCCCGGCAGTCTAACCCGGGGGCCTCAGGCTGGCTCTGCCGGCTGCGCCGCCGTGTCGTGGTCGGGCAGGATGTCTTCCAGGTTGCGCACCCTGGGAACCATAAAGCCGGCGGCCAACGCCGAAATCGTCAGCAGGCCAAAGAAGATCATCATCAGCGCCATGCCCGAACCCGGCCCGGTGCCCACCATCCAGCCGAAGGTACGCGCCAGCCAACTCTCCGAGCGCATGGCCGGTTCCATGATGTAATCCGCCAGCAGCCCGCCGAGGATGGGGGTAAACGTATCGGGAAACCAGGTGAGCATGCGCCGCGCGGAGAAAACGCGCCCCTGTACATCCGGCGCGACTTTGGCCTGCAGAATGGCCTGGCTGGTGGCAATGCCGATGTTCGAACCGACTCCGGCGACAAGAATGGCCGGGATCCAGACCGCCAGGCCGCGCCCCAGGCCAAAGATCAGATGCGCAAAAATACAGTAGCCGATCCAGCCAAACACAGTTCCATACATCCGGCGTTTCGGCCCGCCCCAGGTGCTCATAATCACCGAACCCAGCGTCCAGGAAATCGCCCCGGCGGTTTCCGTTGCGCCAAGGATCAGGCTGCTGTTGCCCGTGCGCGAGAGCACCATGGGCACGTGCACCGCGTTGGGAAAGCCCATGAACAGGTTGGCGCAAAACAGCATGATGACGTACCCCAGCAGGCTGGGCCGGCGAAAGATATATTGAAAACCAAACGTAGCTTCGTGCCACAAGCTGCCTTTGGCTTCGATGCCGTCGGCGCTGCGCGCGGGCGTGGGCACATACACCAGCAGCAGCATGCCGATCGCCAGGATGAAGGTGGTCACATCCAGGGCCAGGATGCCGTTCAATCCGATGATGGGCAGCAGCGCCCCGGCCAGCAGCGGAGCAATCACCGCCGGCCCGGCTTCGACGAAGGACATCATGCCGTTGGCCCGCCCGTACTGTTCTTTGGGAACCATGGTGGAAATGGCGGCGGAGTAGGCCGGCCATTGGAAGGCGTTGCCCAGCCCAATCACCGTGTTGACCACATAAAAATGCCAGACTTCCAGGCGTCCGCTGGCCGAGAGGGCCAGGATGGCCAGCGTGCCCAACCCGGCGGCCAGGTCACTGACCATCATCATCAGCTTGCGGTTGTAGCGGTCCACCATCACTCCGGCCAGCGGGATGATCAGCAGATAGGGCAGGGTGAAGGCAGTCTGCATGATGCCCAGCGAGGTAGCGCTGTTGGTGCGTTGAAAGACCCAGATCGAAAGGGCAAACCCGGTCATGCTGGATGTGAGAATCGAAATCGCCTGGCCGATCAAGACGATGATTAGCCCGTTCATTCCGGAGGGACGTTTGCGCGGGGTGTGCATGAAACAGCCTTTCACAGGAAAGAGAAATTGGCCCGCAAAAAGTATAGCACCACGTTCCGCAAAAATGACGTCTGAGTCAAAATGCGAATCTGCTTATTGACATCCGCTATGCGCGTGTTACAATCTTTTTCAAGATGTCCCCCCACAACCAATTCCCGCGAACCCGAACTCCACACCCACTTCTTCACCGGAAGGTTGGGATCTGTTGTTGTGGATAAGGGCCGGCGAAAACCATCCTGAAACCCACATCCTCTCGTTCACCATAGTCCTCCTTCCAGGAGGACTTTTTTATTTTCCGGCCTGCCCCGGATTTGCAAGAAAGGAAACCTCTTATGTCTGCCAAAGCGAACGTTTCTGTAAAGAAAGTCGTCCTCGCCTATTCGGGAGGGCTGGATACGTCGGTGATTGTGCCCTGGCTGAAGGAGCATTACGGCTGCGAGGTGGTGTGCTTCTGCGCCAACGTGGGGCAGAATGACGGCGACCTGGGAGCCCTGGAACAAAAAGCGCTCAAGAGCGGGGCCAGCCAGTTGATTATCCACGATATGTGCGAGGAACTGGCCAGCGATTACCTCTTTCCTATGCTGAGAGCCGGGGCGGTGTACGAGCACAAATACCTGTTGGGCACATCCGCGGCGCGCCCGTTGATCGCCAAGCACCTGGTAGACGTGGCCCACGAAGTTGGGGCCGACGCGGTGGCCCACGGCGCGACCGGCAAAGGCAACGATCAGGTGCGCTTTGAACTGACGGTGACGGCCCTCGACCCGCGGTTGAAAATTATTGCGCCCTGGCGCGAGTGGGATATTCGCTCGCGCGAAGACGCGATTGCGTACGCGGCCAAACATAACGTGCCCGTCACGGCCACGGTAAAGTCGATCTACAGCCGCGACGCGAACCTGTGGCACCTGTCGCACGAAGGCGGGCTACTGGAAGATCCGTGGTCAGAGCCGGAAGAGGGCATGTTTCAATTGAGTGTTTCGCCCGAAAACGCGCCGGACGAGCCTGAGTACGTCGAGATCGAATTTCAATCCGGTACGCCGGTAGCGGTGAATGGCAAAGCGCTCACCCCGGCGCAGATCGTGTCGCAGTTGAACGCACTGGGCGGCAAGCACGGCATCGGCCGGGTTGACCTGGTGGAAAACCGGCTGGTGGGGATGAAATCGCGTGGGGTATATGAAACCCCTGGCGGAGCGATCCTGCTCTTTGCCCACCGGGATCTGGAATCGCTGGTGCTGGACCGGGAGACGGTGCTTTTCAAGCAAACCGTGGCCCTTAAATACGCCGAACTGACATACAATGGACTATGGTTTACGCCACTCCACGAAGCGATGGATGCCTTTGTCGACAGCACGCAAGGCCCGGTGACCGGGACGGTGCGGCTGAAACTGTACAAGGGCAATATCATCAGCGCCGGGCGCAAAAGTCCCTTTAGCCTGTATCGCGAAGATTTTGCCACCTTCGGACAGGAAGACGTGTATGACCAGAGCCACGCCGAAGGCTTTATCCGCCTGTATGGGCTGAGCCTGAAAGTGCGCGCGCTCAACGGGCTGCCGGTTTCTGGATTGAATATGCCCGAGCCGGATTACTCCCGGTTCAAGCGCGATTAGTTCGCTGCGCGAGAAAGGAGAAATACGATGACGCTGTGGGGCGGACGTTTTTCAACAATTCTGGATGAAAAAGCCTGGCTGCTGAATTCCTCGCTGCCAGTTGACCGGCGGCTGTACGCGCAAGACGTGCGCGGCAGCCTGGCCTGGGCCTGGGCGCTGTGCAAGGCTGGTATCCTCACCCAGGAGGAGCATGATGCCGTTGCGGGCGGGCTGCGCGCGGTAATGAGCGAGCTGGAGCGTGGCGCGTTTGCCTTTAGCGCCACGGATGAAGACATCCACACCGCGGTGGAGCGCCGCCTGGTGGAATTGATCGGTCCGACCGGGCGCAAGCTGCACACCGGCCGCAGCCGCAATGACCAGGTGGCGACCGACTTCCGCATGTGGATACTGGACACGCTGCCGCTGCTGTACGCCGCCATCCGCCGGCTGCAGTTCACGCTGGTAGACCTGGCAGAGCGCTACCAGGAAGTGCTTATGCCGGGCTATACCCACATCCAGCGCTCGCAGCCGGTGACGCTGGCGCACTGGCTGATGAGTTACTTCTGGATGCTGCAGCGCGACCAGGAACGGCTGCACGACCT
>DATCUC010000224.1:0-26117 GCA_036567625.1 Anaerolineaceae bacterium
GTATCCACTGATCAGGTGTAGAAGATCAAAATGCCCCTCTTCCAGGATCGGTTTCAGCGCGGCGGCAATCACCGGATTGTTATACATGTTAAGAAATTCATTACCGTCGCGCACTTCGTACGACAAGCGATGCACCAGCATTCCGTTTTGCTGCACCGTCTGAAGGAAGGGCGCTTTGTGGTGAATTTCTCCGGTGGTAAATACTTCCACGTGATGACCGTGCTCGACTAACCAGTCGGCAATGCGCTGCGCTGCCCGTTCAGCGCCGAGATTTTGTAAGGGGGGAAACCCATGAACTGCTAATAGAATCCGCATAACCGTACCGGACCACCTGCTCAGGCATCTTATGATTAATGAAGTGCCATTTCAAAATTCAACTATGACGTCCGGCTCTTTGCCTGCGTCGTTTTCTTTTTGGATAAACTCCAACGATTGTTCTTCGTTCTTTAATCTTCCATTGGAGCAGGAACGCGCAACCGGTCTAGTTCCTGCCGTAATTCCATCCGGCGGTTTTCCGCGGCGTTCCGAACGTCGCGTTTCACTTGCTGTGTATACTCGCCTATGTCACTGCGCAGGGCGGTGCCTGCCTTCGGGGCCAGTAATAAGCCCATCATGCCCCCGATAAATCCCCCAAGCATCGCACCCAACATTAACGATCCAAGCCGACGCATGATTCCTCCTTTTTTGTCTGCTTTAGGGTAATTATATAGGATTTTCTGCAGTTTGGATACTCTCTAGAGGTTTTGTCAACCATTTGGAAATTCCCAGTCGAACGAACAGCAGCGGGGCAAGGGCCGAAATCCACACACCGATCAGAGTGTAGCGCGTGTAGCGGAGAACGTAGCTGAGGATGTCTTCGTTTCGCGGCAGTACCGCGCCCAGGCCGTACCACAGGATGAATACACCCACCGCGCCGATGGCATAGCGCGCCAGCCGGTGCAGCGCCTGCCCGCCCGCGTCAAATTTGCCAAAGCGTTTGCGCAGCCAGGCCGCGCCGGCCAGCAGCCCGAACCAGGTGCCGGCGATGGTGAAAATGCCGTCCAACTTGAAGGGGTCAATCGTCACTTGCGGGGCCGCCGCCAGTGAGTTGGTCACCCAGGTCTGTGGAAGCATAAAGCTGGGGGTAAATGCGATTACCAGCATGTTGAGCAGCACAATCCCCAACGAAGAAGCCGCGGCCAGCCCCACCTGTTGCGTGAGCGACATCCGTTCGATCCAGGCTGAAACCGGCGCGTCGAGCCGGGCGAAGAGCAGCACCAGCAGCCCGCCCAGCAGCCAGCCCACCAGCACGTCGGTGAGGAAATGCACGCCAAGATAGATGCGCGATACCCCCACCAGGAAGATGACCACCAGCATGGTCACCGTCACCCACCGGCGGCGGACTAGCGCCGCCAGCAGCCCGAAGATCCCCGCCGAGCTTTGCGAATGCCCGGAAGGCAGCCCAAACGAGGTTTCTGTCGAGTAAGCCTGCACGCGCGGATCAAACCAGTACGGGCGCGGCGCCTGCCCCAGCAGTTTGAAGAATGTGTTGGTAAACTGCGCGGTCAGCAGCATAATTCCCAGGCGGATGCCCAGCGCGGTGTCAATGCTCCAATAGACGGCGGGCATCAGCAGCAGGTAAAATTCTTCCTGGCCGAGAAAGCTGATCAGCCGCATGGGAGCCGCCAGCCAGCTTCCCAGGCCCTGCAAAAACAGCGTCACTGCGATTTCGAGGCTGTAAATAGGGTCCATATGCTCCTTACGAACGTTGCGGATTGGGTGGTTCTATTGTACACTCTATCCATGGAAGCCACGGAAAAACGATACTGGGATCTTCCCTCAGTTCTCTTACTGGTTGCTGCATTATGGGTAGCTGCGCTGCGCCTCTGGTTGACGGATTGGACGGCGCAACTAGAGCGCGTTGAGGTGCTGACCATTTTTGGCCTGGCGCTGGGTTTTGCTTTGGGGAAAAGCCGTTTCTCCGCCAGCACGGCAGGCTGGCTGGCGTTCTTCTATACGCTGGTCGTCTTCCCCTGGCAAATGGCTTATGTCGACGACAGCCCGCTGTATGTGCAGCGCTTCTTGCTGGTCAGCGGCCGACTTTCCGCCACGCTGACTACCTTCTTGCGCAACCAGCCGGTACAGGATTCGATCCTGTTTATTGCTACCATGAGCCTGCTCTTCTGGTTAATCTCACTGATGGCCGCGTATCAACTGGTGCGTTACAACCGCCCCTGGATTCCCCTGGGCGTCGCCGGGCTGGGCGTGCTGTTAATCGAGTATTACCACCCGTTCCTGCTGCGCGGATCCTTCCTCACCGCCGCGTTTATGTTCTTTTCCCTCATGCTCCTGGGCCGCCTGCAGTACCTGGCCAACCGGCGCGACTGGGAAGCCAACAAGGTTACCATCGATTCCGAAGCCGGATTTGATTTAAGCCGTGGCACCATCGCCACCGCGCTGCTGCTGGTGGTGCTGGCCTGGAATCTGCCTACCATTGCGCGGCTGCTCACGCCCGGCTCCGAAGAGCAGCGGCATTTTGAGGTTTCGTGGCAAAATGTGCGCGATCGCATGGGCAATATGGTGGCCGGTTTGCAAAGCCCGGCCGTCTCCGCGGTTGCCGATTTTGGCGATCACATGGCGCTGGGAACCGGGGCAACCCTCGGCAACGAAACCTTGCTGATCGTCATTCCCGAAGAGGAAGTGGATACTTCTCAGCGTTTCTACTGGCGCGGCCGCAGCTATGATTTCTACGCTGATGGTAACTGGAGCAACTCCTTTGCCGAAATGCGCGACATCACCGCCGACGATCAAAAATCCTGGCAGTACCCGGATTGGGGCCCGGTAGAAAAAGTGGCGATGAGTTTCCGTTATGTCAACGGCCCCGGGCGCACCATCTATTCACCCGGCCTGCCCATCACCATCGACCGCGATATTAAGGTTCAGGTGCAGCCGATCAACGAGAAAGAAGCTGATTATGTTGCCATCCTGGCGCGCACCTCGCTCCAGGGCGGCGAAGCCTATGAAGTGAATGCCTACGTTCCCACCCCATCCGAAGCCGTATTACGCGATGCGCCGGCTGCTTATCCCGATTGGGTGACCGATACTTACCTGCAAATCCCCCAGGATTTCTCGCCGGCTGTCCGCCAGCTTGCCCTCGATATCACTGAGGGCCTCGAAACACCGTATGATAAGGCCCAGGCGATCACCGAATACCTGCGTAACAACATCACCTATGAAACCGATATCGAAACCCCACCGGTAGACCGCGATCTGTTGGAATGGTTCCTGTTTGAATATAAAAAGGGCTACTGCAACTATTACGCCACTGCCGAGGTGATGATGCTGCGCTCGCTGGGCATTCCGGCGCGCATCACCAACGGTTTTGCGCAGGGCCAGTACATTCCCGACGGCGATTATTACCAGGTGAAGCGCAACGATAGCCATGCCTGGCCGGAGGTATTCTTTTCGACGGTGGGCTGGGTTCCGTTTGAACCGACTGTGTCACAGCCGACCATTGTGCTGCCCTCGGGTGAGGAACAGGCCGGTTTGGAAGATAACAATCCGCTCCTGCCGCCCATCCGCACCCGCTTGCAGGAAGATTCGGAACTGCCCGAGCGCCCCGACCGCTTTACTCCCGATCCGGAAGAATATGATGGCTCCTTTGGCGCAGCCTCGCGTCCGTTTCCCGTGGGCCTGGCCATCCTGGGCGGCATCGCGCTGCTGAGCCTGGCGTTCTTTGCGCTGCGGATGCGCCTCAAAGCCCTGGGGCGCTGGGTGCCGCTGGTGCAGTTGATGGCGGCGCGGATGCGCAAGCGCGGGGTAACCGTTCCCCAGTGGCTGGACCAGTGGGCGCGCTACACCGAACTGACGCCGATCCAGCGCATCTTTGCCGGGGTGCGCGTTCTCATCCGCTTCCTGGGCGGGAGCAACCGCATGGACCGCACGCCTTCCGAGCAAATAACCGCTCTGGTAGAGTTGATGCCGGACGGCGCGCAGCCTGCCGCGGTGGTACTCGAGGAGTACCAGCGTTCGATCTACAGCCCGTACCCGGTGGACGAGGAACAGGCGCGTCAGGCCAGCCGCCAGTTATGGAAACAGGCAGCGCGCACCTGGCTGCGCCGCCGGCTGCGCATCGAAATCCAAACGACCTAATCTGGCAGCGTGGTCCACACGCGCGTCACCAACTGCATTAGCTGGCTGATGCCCTGGTGAAGCGGCGGAATATCAATGTATTCCGCGGTGGTGTGCGCGCCGCCGCCGCTGGTCAGTCCGATGCAAATGGCGGGTAGCGTGCGGCTAAGCGGAACATTGGCGTCGGTTGACGCAATCTCCGGCCGGGGCGTGACGCCTTCTTCGCGCAAGCACTCTTCAGCCAACCGCACCAGCGCATGGCTGCGCGGTATTTCGCCGCCCGGCCGCAGGCCAATCGTTTTGACGTCAAAGGTTACGCCTTCCGTTTCGGCTTCCTGAACAATGCTGCGCACGCTGCTCGCCAGTTCTTGCAGCGTGGCATAATCTTCCGAGCGCATGTCCAGGTCCAGTTGGGCAAACGCGGCGATGGTGTTGACCGATGTACCGCCTTCGAAAGTGCCCACGTTCAGGCTGGTGCGCGGCGCGCGCGGCAGGGTCAACGCCGCCAGCCGGGTTGCCACCCCCGCCAGGTGGTGGATGGCCGAAGGTTTGCCGTAATCTACCCACGAATGCCCGCCGCGCGTGCGCGCGGTGATGCGGTAACGCTCCACGCCCAGCCCGCGGTGGTAGATCTGCCCCAGGCCCATGCCTTCCAGCACCAGGTATGCGCGCGGCTCGCTGCCAAAATGCTCCACGATGGCGCGCATCCCGCGCAGATCGCCCAGCCCTTCCTCGCAGGTGTTGGCTACCAGCCAGATGCTCCCCGGCGGGGTCAGGTTGTTCTTGCGTAGCAGGCGCGGCAGCAGCAGCAGCGCAGCCACGCCCAGCGAATTGTCGCCAATGGCCGGGCCAAAAATGCGGTTATTCTCGCGGCGCTGCGTCAGCTTGATCTGCGCCGGGTGAACGGTGTCCATGTGCGCCGAAATGACCAGCGGGCGGCCTGGGCCGCCTTCCCAGCGGCCAAGCACGTTGCCGGTCTCGTCGATGCGCACATCTTGCAGCCCTTCGCGCGTGTATTGTTCATACACAAAGGCGGCTTTTTCGCCTTCGGAAAACGTGGGCGACGGTATTTGCTGGAGCATGCACGCCAGGTCCAGCAGTTGATGCAGCATAGGGGTGGGGAGTCTGCTCATACTTTGCGCACCATATGTTGGAGGGCTTCCAGCCGGGCTTGCGCCAGGGCTGGCAGGGCTTCCAGGGCATAGAACGGTCCGTTGCCCTCGATCTTCATGGAAGCCGAAATGTTACCAAAGAGCACCGCTTGCAGCGGTGAATACGTGTTGCGGTAGCCGCTCAGGAACCCGCCGCAAAAAGCGTCGCCAGTGCCGGTGGGGTCAACCACCCGCGCCGGGTAAGCGGGGATGATCCAGCGCGTGTGGCTGGCGTGGTCGTACAGGTACTGGCCGTTCGCGCCGCGTTTGATGACGATGATCTCGCAGCCGTAACCAGCCAGCGTTTCGGCGATTTCCCACAAGTCGCTGGTGCGGCCCTGGAACAGGCTCAGCAGCTTGCGTTCGGCGCTGAGAAAAGCGGTAATGCCGTTCAACAGCGCCGGAATATAGTCAAAAAAGGTCGGGGTCATGTAACCGGCAGCGGGATCGATGGTGATCGTAGAAATATGCCCGCCGCGCAGGGTGGGTGGCAGCAGCGTGTGACTCAAATAATCCAGCGGGCACAGGTGCGCGGAGCTGCAATCCATGTAGTTCTGCGGGATGTCATTCAGCCGGATGGTCAGTTCCGTGGGGCTCACCCGGCTGTCAACCATGTCGGTCGGCGGCGTGAAACCCAGCAGCGCTTTGGGGTATTGCAGCCCCAGCCGTGAAAAATGGCTCACCGGGTTGCCATACTGCGCCTGAAAGTCGTCGGTATAAGCGACAAACTCGCGAATATCCAGCGATTGCGGCAAGATGCGGATCCCATCCAGATCAAACCCGAACTGGCTCATCTCCCCCAGCCACTCGTGCGGGAAGTCTTCCCCGGCGCGGCCAACCAGCCCGCAGCTTCCGCGCTCCCATACGCCCAGGCCGGCGGCCGCGTGCACCAGGCTGCCGCCAAGGACATCCAGGAACTGCCGCTCACGGGTGAGGATAAAACCGCGCTTCAACTGTCCAATAATCACATGGCGTAACAGGGGGCCGGTGTCCATTGATTAGATTATAGCAAAAAGTCACCCCGCCAAAGATCACCGTGGCGGGGTGAGATATCATCCGTTTTTTATGCGTCTATTTTTCGTCGCCCAGGTCTGAGATCAACCGCATCAGGCCCAAAACACCCAAGCCAATCTTGACGCCGTCGCCCGGGCTCATAGAAGGAACCGTGCGCTCGCGCTGCGCGCGCTCAATCACGATTTGCGCGGCTGCCAGCCCGGCCAGGGCGCCAGCGATCACGCCAATGATCATCGTGCGAGTTCTCCAGCTTTTCAATTCATTCATTCAATCCTCCCAAATATTGCAGAAACCCCCCCGATCAGGATAAACGATCAGGTTTTGCGGCCCACCAATCGGTCTTTCAGTCTGTGAACGCCGGCCCAGAAGCCCTTGGTTTTGATCACCGGGGCAGATACTTTATCTGAAACATCGCGGGCGACCTCTGATACGCGCATCAGGGCGTGTTGTACGATGGCAAAGCCGTTGGGCAAGGCCCCCAGCAGCTTGACCATAGCAAAGATCAGCCCGCCCAGGATGGCCAGCCAGACCAGGCTGCCCAGGATTGTGGGCAGCAGCACCCAGATCAGCGAGATATTCGCCCAGTGGGTGTCCAGGTCATTCCCGGCCCCCGCGGTGGTGACCATTGCCAGCACCACCAGCGCGATCACGATCAGACTTACCAGAATGACTGGAAACAGGATCCGCCAGAACGACTGGCGGCGGTGCTTTCGCATCGCTTCAGCCTGCACAGCAGTAGAAAGCAGAGGTTGTGTTTCCATACGGGTATTGTAGCATAATCCCCGTCAAGCGAAAGTAGGGCTAATCCTACCGGAAAGCGGGAATGGCCTCTCGAAACGCGTTTTTACGCAAACGGGAACGCTTTTACCGCTTCCACCACGCGCGCCTGGTCTTCTTCGGTCAGGGTGTTGTAGAAGGGCAGGCGCACCAACTGGTCACTAATGCATTCGGTCACCGGGCAGTCGCCGGGCTGGCCGCCGAACTGCTGTCCCATCGGTGACAGGTGCAGCGGCAGGTAGTGAAAGACGCTGTAAATGCCCTGCCCGCGCAGGAAACTGATGAACGCCGTGCGCTGTTCCAGATTGGGCAGCAGCAGGTAGAACATGTGATAAGGCTGCTCAATCCCCGGCGGAACCACTGGCAGGCGCACGCCGTGGGATTGCGCCCAGTCAGAAAGATGCGTGTAGTAATAATCCCAGATGCGCTGGCGTTTGGATTGGATCGACTGCCACTGTTCCAACTGCGCGTAAAGGAACGCCGCCAGGATATCTGAGGGCAGGTAGCTGGAGCCTACGTCGACCCAGGTGTACTTATCCACCTGGCCGCGGAAGAAGCGGCTGCGGTTGGTGCCTTTCTCGCGGATAATCTCGGCCTCTTCCACCAGTCGCGGATCGTTAATCACCAGCGCGCCGCCTTCACCGCAGGTGATGTTCTTGGTTTCGTGAAAACTCTGGGTTGCCATGCAGCCGAACGTGCCCAGCATCTTGCCGTGATATTTGCCAAACAGCCCATGCGCGTTATCTTCGACTACAGCGATGTTGTGGCGGTTGGCAATTTCCATGATCGTATCCATTTCACACGCCACCCCGGCATAATGCACCGGCAGGATGGCGCGCGTGCGCGGCGTGATCAGGCTTTCCAGCCGGGTTTCATCCAGATTCAGCGTGTCTGGGCGCACGTCAATAAAGCGGATCTTGGCCCCGCGCAGCACATAGGCATTGACGGTTGACACAAACGTAAATGCCGGGGCAATCACTTCATCCCCCGGCTGAATATCCAGCAACAGGGCGCTCATTTCCAGCGCATGCGTGCACGAAGTGGTCAAAAAGACTTTCGGCGCGCCTAAAATTTGCTCCAACAGCAGCGAAGCCTGCTTGGTAAAGTAACCGTCGCCGGATATATGCGACCGTTCCAACGCCTGCAAGATGTATTCAAATTCGGTGCCCACCAGGCTGGGCTTATTAAAATCAACAGCGGTTGGATTCATCATTGCTCCAGGGGTTTGCGATCATTCTTTCCGCACCAGTATGGTGAAATCATACAGGCCGTAGTCGTGCAGTATAGCCACATTTTTCGAAAAGTTCCGCTTGCAATAATCAAAGAAGAAGCATGGGTCGGCGTAATACAAATCCGGGCGCATGTGCTCCGGGTCAGAGTATCTGGTGAGCATGTTGAATGCCATTCCCTTGCGGCTGCGTTGGTTCATGCGCGTGATACAGTCGATCACCAGCCCGGTCCAATCCGTGTTGCTGGCATCCAGCTTCATGTTAAATGTGCCGCTCACCACGGCGTAATCAACCTCGGGAATTTCATCGAACTGGCTGGTAAACACCACGCCCGGCATTCCCTGGAAAATCTCGCGCCCCTGCCGCACCATTTCCTCAACAATGTCGTAGCCGTAATATTCCACCCGGTGACCGGAACGCATCAGGTACGCCAGCATGGCCCCGTACCCGGAACCAAAATCCAGCAGCGAGTACGCTTGCGCCGTGCTGAGTATCTTTATCAACTGGTCAAAACGCACTTCCATGGCCTGGTCTGAATTGTAATCTACGCCCCAGTGGGTGGCCCCGTGGGCTTCCAGCTTTTGCTGGAAATACTTGCGTACCGGGTCAAGGTTGAGAGTGGATGTCATCGCGCACCTCATCAGGCACAATATGGCGCAGCGCATCCGGGCCGGTCATAAACAGCAGGTCGAGGATCGAAACCTGCGGGTCATAGGGCGGGTAAAGCTGCGGGT
The DNA here is from genome assembly GCA_036567625.1 of Anaerolineaceae bacterium. Taxonomy (GTDB): domain Bacteria; phylum Chloroflexota; class Anaerolineae; order Anaerolineales; family Anaerolineaceae; genus CALDSL01. The sequence goes on from DATCUC010000224.1 coordinate 9,016, forward strand.
AAGGCGAGTAATTGTACTGCATATATTCCAGGCTGATCCCGGCTTCGCGGAACAGGTTTTCCTCAATATAATCCCGCGCCGACGGCCCGGAAATATAATGCGTGGCGCCCACGCGGGTGAGAATTTCGATCAGCCGCGGAGTTTTTGCGCCATGAATGCCCTGGAGTTCGCTGGAACGCAAAAAGCACGTGCGCTCAATCCCCAGCGCTCGTGCCAGAGCAATTGTCGTACGAATGGTGAAGTCCGCCAGAAACTCGGCGCGTTCCGCGTACAGCTCGCGCAGCAGCTCAAACGTCGGCGCGAAGTGCGGCGCGTTAGCGTAGGATTGCTGGATGCTGGTGAGGTGGCTGGTATTCCACGGGCGGCTGGCGTCCGTACGGATCTCGCGGATGGAGGTATGGTTGGTTTCCACGCCCGCGGTATGCACCGGAATAGTCAGCCAGCGCGGGCCGCGCGGGGTTTTGATGCGGTTGCGGTTGCGCCAGCCGTTCTTGTCATACTTCACGTCATCGTAGAAGATGAACAGGTCAGCCCGCGCGATCTGGTGAAAATACCCGCGCCAGGGAATATACGACGGCTGCAAAATGACCACGTTCATGGGCGCGCAGGGGCATCCACATCATCCGCCGGCTGGTGCGTCAATGACTGGCCCACCACGTACGTGGGGCGGTCGGTACTGCGGTCAAATACCCGCCCCAAGTATTCGCCCAGCAGCCCAATGGCGAAAAGCTGCACCCCGCTGAAGATGGCGATGATTGAGGCCAGGAACGGAAAGCCGGGAATGCTGCCTGCCACCAGGTATGAGATAAAGACGTACAGGAAAACCGCGATGCCCACCAGGGTAAACCCAAACCCGAGCGAACTGGCGAAGCGCAGCGGCTTGGTGCTGAAACCGGTGAGGATGAACATGCCCTGGGCAAACAGCCGCGAGAAGTTGTAGTTCGAATGGCCGATCGTGCGCTGCTTCTCTTCGACGCGCACCGATCCAAACCGGGTGGTGCCCCATGAAAGCAGCACATCGATGATCACGTTTGGGCTCTGGTAGGTGGTGAAGGCGTTGCGCAGGTGGGTGCGGAAGGCGCGAAATGCGCCAATTTCTCGCACCGTCGGAATGCCCATCACAAAAGCCAGCATGCGCTTGGTCAACCGCGAGAACAGATTGCGCCACAGCGAATGCGGCAATTTGCGCGGCGCGCCGTAGACCACGTCATAGCCCTCGTCCAGCCTGTCCAGCAGCTTGTAGATCTCTTCCGGCGGGTGCTGCAAATCGTCGTCCATGGTGACGATGATGTCGTATTGGGCGGTGCGCATCCCGCACAGCAGCGCGTTATGCTGGCCGTAATTGCGCATCATATTCAACCCATGCACGAAGGGAAATTCCTGCACCAGCTCGCGGATCACTTCCCAACTGGCATCCCGGCTGCCGTCGTTGATCAGCATCACTTCATAACCCTGGCAAACCCCCGGCAGCACCGCCGCCAGGCGGTTGACCAGTTCGCGCAGCGTGTCCTGACTGTTGTACACCGGGATCACGACGCTGACTGTCCTCTGGCTGATTGCGGTTTTGGGGCTCATGGGTTGCATGATAATCCTGCCTGCACTTGTTGGATGGTGGCCTGCCCGGTTGGATCATCCGGGTTTTTCTTATCAATTCGCGCCCACAGGGTACACAGGGCAGATTGCAGCTTGGGATTGGCCTGGTAGACCTCGGTGGTGAGTTCTGCTGCGCGCTGCCAGTTCGCGGTCCGGGTGTAGGCTTCAATGAAAATCATATTCTCCGAAGGTTCCGCGGCGGAGTAACCGGCCGCCCGGGCTTTGTCGCCCAATTCGGCCACCCTGGCCCAGTCGCCACTATTGCGCGCGAGGTCGGCAGTTTCATAATAGTAGCACCAGGTGGCGGTATTTTCCACCCCAAACAGGTGTTCCGGCAGCACCGGGCGCTGTGCCGGGTCGAGAATGATGCGCTTAAAGTTATTCAACGGGATGGCTGCCTGGAGCTGCGAACGCATCGGCACCATGTCGGCTGTGTTGTAGGTCGAATCCAGCACGCGAAAGCATCCCGGCGGCGAGTACTGGAAGGTGACAGTGTTAGAGGTGTTGCCGTCGAACTGCGCGGCGCGGTACAGAACGCTCACCGGGGTATTTTTGCGCAGGCTGGGCAGGGCGCTTTGCGAGCGCGTGCGCAGATAGAGCATGATATACGGCAGCGCTTCGCTGCGGTTCTCCGGCGCGTAAATCAGGTTCAGCGGCGCGGTTAATGAGTTGTCCGTGTAATACTGCAGTGGAAGCTCGTACGTCACCAGCATCGTGCCCGGTTCCAGGGCGGGCATGCGCCAGGTCATCTGCCAGAACAGGTTGCGCATAGAATCCAGATCGCGCCGGAAGGTGTTGGCTGCCTGAAACTGGAAGCCAATGGCCGCGGCCAGCAGCACAGCCAGCAGCACGCTGCGCTGGCGTAAGGTACGGATGAAGTATTCCAGCAGCCCGGCCACCAGCAGCGCCGAGCCGGGCATCATCGCCAGCGAGAAACGGTTGTAGGGGAATTCCAGGTCAAACGGCAAATTCCCGGCCCAAAACGGAGCCACGGAAAACGCCAGCAGCGCCACGCCGCTGAAAATTGCCTGGCGCGCCCAGCGCACGCGTTCGTCTTCGCTGGTTTGCGCCGGGCCCTCGCCCGCAGGATTGTTCCAGCGCAGGTTGAGCAGATAGGCCAGCAGCAGCCCAAAGCTGGCGAGCATCACCACCCAAGTGATTTGCGTGGTGCGCAGGCTAAAATCGAGCAGGTCAGCCGGGCCAAAAATCTGGCCCCAGGCCGCCAGCCCCGCAGTGAATCCGTCTGCCAGCACGGTGCGCGCCAGGTCGACCAGGGTTGCCAGCAGGCTGGTGCTCAACTCGCCCAGCACCTGCACGTGGTAGGTTTTGGCATCGAACAGAAAGGCGCGCCAGAAACCAAAAAAGGCGAGCAGCGCCAGATACGGCAGCCAGCGCAGCAGCAGCGGGCGCACGCGCCGCCGCGCTGCCGGTTCGGCTTCGGAAATGACAAACCACAGCAGCAGCGGCCGCGCCAATTCCACGCCAAAGAAATACTCGGTGGAAAACAGGCTGAAGGCGGAAAGCAGCAGCGCCAGCCCGGTAAGCAGCCAAAAGCGCGGCTGCTTCCACGGCCGGGTGGGGTAGGCGCGCAGGGTGTAAAGCATCAATCCCAGGGAAACCAGCGTGGCCGACAATAAAATGTAGGCTTGCGAATAGATCACCGAAACCCAGTGCTGCCGGAACCCGGGATATACCGCAAACAGCAGCCCAACCCAGGCTGCCTGGCGCGGCAGCCGCGGCCAGGTCAGGCGCAGCGTCCACCACAGGGCCAGCACGGAACCCAGGCGGGTGACCAGCGCAAAGATCTGCCAGGCCAGCGGATAGCCGTTGAAGATCGAGGTGGTGGCAATGTAGATTGCCGCCAGGAACGGCCGGTCGCCGTCCAGCGCGTTGATCAACCCCTGCGGGCCCAGCGTGCGCGCAAACCAGGTGTACGGCCAGTCATCCCAATAAAAACCGAGCCAGGGGATCAACAAACCGTAGGCGAAAAGGCAGGCAAGCGCGAATGCCAGCGGAACGGTGCGCGGGTGGGAGAAGAAACGTTTCATTAATCGGGCCGTTTGCCAGGGCTGGAATCTCGCGGGGAAAAACGAGCGCCCCGGCAGGTAAGTATAAAGTCGAATGCCGCTTTTTTCAAGCGCGTTCAAAAAGATGCGCTGGCCGGTTGCGCGCCGGGTGTTGGCTGGGAATCAACTTGTTCTTCTTCCGCAATACGGCGCAGATAATCACCGTACTGCCCGGCGCTGCTCTGGGCCGACCGCAGCAGCGCTTCGCGCGAGATCATTCCCTGGCGGTAGGCAATCTCTTCCGGGCAGGCGATCATAAATCCCTGGCGCTCTTCGATCACCTGGATAAAATTGGCCGACTGCAGCAGCCCTTCCGGGGTTGCCGCGTCCAACCAGGCAATGCCGCGTCCCAAAATCACCACCCGCAGCGTGCCTTCATCGAGGTAGATCTGGTTGAGGTCATCCAGCCGCGCCTTGCCCTGCTGCCGGTCGATCAACCCTTGCGCCAGTTCTGGGGCGTGCTGGTCGTAAAAATAGATCCCCGGCACGCTGTACAATAAGCCCTCGCGGAAATCCGGGTCATTCAGCCGCAGCGGACGGTCACCGGGGTCCAGTGAAACCAGCGAATAAGCGCCCTGTTCGCGCAGCGAATACGCGAACATCGCCGCGCCGCGCCGCAGGCTGGCAAACTCGCGCAGCAGATCGGCCATATCCCGCCCGTAAAGAATCGTATCTGAGCGCGAAATTGCCACCGGCTGGCCGTCACAAAACGGTTGGGCGGCTGCCAGCGCAGCCAGCATTCCGGGCTGGTGGGGAGCGCTGGCATACTGTACCTGCAAGCCCCAGTCGCCGCCGTCTCCCAGGCTGTCGCGCAGGGCGGGCAGCGATTGCGGCGCGGCCATCACGAGTACCTCGCGGATACCGGCCAGCATCAAATTGGAAAGAGCGTAGTAAATCAGCGGCTTGTTGTATACCGGCAGCAGTTCTTTGGGCGTGCGCCGGGTGAGTGGGTACAACCGGCTGTCATTCTCGCTCGCGGCCAAAAGGATGGCTTTCATTGCTGCAATACCTTGTGCAAAAGGTTATTTTCCACGCGCATCATACAGCCTTTCCTCACAGCAATGTTAATGTTAAAAAGTGGTTAATGTTGTATAATACAACTGTTGTACCGCTTGAAAAGCTACTCCAAGCTGTTCCGGATGGAACGGCGGCCGCGGATTTTTACATCATAGCAGTTGACTGGGTTATTGTACTCCTTAGGGAGTGTTGTCGAATAGGTACTTGCTGAAGATCGGACAATGAAATTCTTTTCCCGGTTTTACCCTCCCGTTGAGCCAGATGTCCGGGCGTTGATGCGGGTGCGGCAAACTGGTTGGGTGATTGAATGGAACAGTCGCATTTATGCTTCAGCTTTGTCTGAGACAACCTTTTGGTCTAAGACAATAGAATTTCCGGCATTCGGTTCACGGTAGCTGTTTCTACCGGACGGATTCCGCCCAGCGATTCGCATATCCAATGATGATATCAACCGCGGCCTGCTTTCAGCATGTCTGCGGTTGTGTGTTTTTCAATGGACAAGCAAATTACTGCACTGAAGGTTCAAAAAAGAAATCCGAATCGGATCAATGTTTACCTGGATGGCGAGTACGCTTTTCCAGTTGCGCGAATCGTAGGGGCCTGGTTGCAAATTGGCCAGGTGCTTTCTGAGGAAAAGATAGCCTCCCTGCGCGCCGCCGATACAAAAGAAGTTGCTTTTCAGCGGGCGCTGAATTTTCTCAGCTACCGCCCTCGATCTGAAGCGGAAGTCCAGCGAAAACTGACTGAGGCAGGGTTTGATGAAGCTGTGATCGCGGAGACGTTGGAACGTCTGCGCGGGGCCAACTTGATCAGCGATGCGCAGTTTGCGAAAGATTGGGTCGAAAACCGTTCGACCTTTCGACCGCGCGGCCGCAGGGTACTGGCGATGGAACTGCGCCAAAAGGGAGTAGCGGATGATGTCATCCAGAGCGCTCTGGACGGAACGGTAGATGAGGATGAACTTGCGTACCAGGCTGCTGTTCGCAAAGCCCGCCGTTGGGCGGACTTGGAATACGCAGCGTTTCGTGAGCGGCTGAGCGCGTATCTCTTGCGCCGTGGTTTCTCTTACGGAACGATCGCAAACCTGGTCCAGCGAGTATGGTCTGATTTACAGGAAGCCAGGGACACCGGTACAACGCCAGACTACACTGTGTCGGACGAGGAAGAACATGAATAATCCAATATTGCTGGGGTTGTTTGTGATCCTGGACATTGTGGTGGTGGTGGTGATCGCGATGCTCGTCGCGCGCTACCTCAACCGAAAATATCAGGATGCACAACAGGTTTTGGCAGACAATGTGCTGCTCAAAGCCAATGAACAGGCCAAAGCCTACGAGCTGGAGGCCAAAGACAAAAGCCTGAGAATTATGCAGGAAGCTGAGCAAGAAGTGGTGCGCCGCCGTGGGGAACTGGCGAAGGAAGAAGAGCGCCTGCAAAATCGCCGCGTTGATCTGGATCACCGCGTAGAGCGCGTGGAACAGCGCGAGCAGGCGATCAACAAACGTCAGAGCGCACTGGACCGCCGCGCCAACGAAATTGAAAAGATGGCCGGGACCCAGGCCGAAGAACTGCAGCGCGTGGCCCAAATGACCGTCGATGAGGCGCGCCAGGTGCTGCTCGAGCAAACCGAAAAAGAAGCCCGCAACGATATGGCGCGCATTATTCGCCAGATCGAGGCTGAGGCACGCAGTGAAGGCGAACGCCGTGCCCGCGAACTGATCGCCGATGCGATCCAGCGCGTGGCATCGGATCACGTGGCGGAAGTGTCCACCTCGGTGGTTCCGCTGCCCAACGAAGAAATGAAGGGGCGCATCGTCGGCCGTAACGGCCGCAACATTCGCGCTTTTGAACAGGCCGCCGGGGTGGATGTTATCGTCGATGACACGCCCGAATCGGTCACTGTATCCTGCTTTGACCCGGTGCGCCGCGAAGTTGCCCGGCGCTCGCTCGAACGCCTGATCCTGGATGGCCGCATTCACCCGGCGCACATTGAGAAGATCCTGGGCGAAGAGCAGCGCGAGGTCGAACGCGCTATCGCTGAGGCCGGCGAACAGGCCGCCTATGACGCGGGCGTGGCTGGGCTGCATCCAGAAGTGATGCGCGTGCTGGGCCGCCTAAAATACCGTACTTCCTACGGGCAGAACCAGTTGGCCCATGCCGTCGAAGTGTCCAAAATCGCCGCCATCCTGGCCGCCGAATTGGGCGCCAATATTGAAATCGCCAAAGCCGGCGCGCTGCTGCACGACCTGGGCAAAGCCATGGATCACAATACCGAAGGTACGCACGCGCTCATTGGCGCGGAGTTTGCCAAGCGCCACGGCGTGCACCCCAAGGTGGTCAACGTGATCGCCTCGCACCATCATGAAGTCGAGCAAGAATCGGTGGAAGCCGTCATCGCCGAAGCCGCGGATGCCATCTCCGGCGCGCGCCCTGGCGCTCGCCGCGAAGACCTGGAATTGTACATCAAGCGCCTGCGCGCGCTGGAAGATATCGCCAATTCTTACAAGGGCGTGCAGCAGAGCTACGCTATCCAGGCCGGGCGCGAAGTGCGCATCGTCGTGCGCCCCGAAGATCTGGACGACCTGGCCGCGGCGCGCCTGGCCCGCGATATTGCCAAAAAGATCGAAGAAACCATGCAGTATCCCGGTCAGATCAAGGTGACCGTCATCCGCGAAACGCGCGCCACCGAATACGCGAAATAAATATTTCTGTCAGCAAAAGAGCCGGGCCAAAACCCGGCTCTTCTCTTATAGAAATGGATTGCTGGCAATTTCTTCGCCGACCGTCGTTTCTTCTCCGTGACCGCTCAGCAGGCGCGTCTCCGGCGGCAGGGGCAGGATCTCGCGGCGGATGCTTGCCAGCAGAGCTTGCGTACTTGCTCCGGGCAGGTCTGTCCGCCCAATACTGCCGCGAAAGATCACATCTCCGCAAAAGACAACCCCGGAATCGGCTTCGTAAAAAACCACGTGCCCGGGGGTATGCCCCGGCGTGTGGCGCACTTCCAGGCGGCATTCGCCCACCTGTACGCTTTGTTTATCGGCAAACAACAGGCTGGGCTGCACCGTCACGCGCGTGGGAAAACCGAATAGCGCTCCGCCGCCGCCCTGCTTCCACAGCGGCAGGTCATCCGGGTGCAGCCCCACCGGCAACGGCGGTTGAAACGCGCGCGCGGCTTCATCCACGCCAATGATATGATCGAAATGAGCGTGGGTTAGCCAGATGGCCTGGATATTGAACTGGTTGGCCTGGGCAAACTTTAGCACGCGTTGAATTTCGTATGACGGGTCGATAATTACCGCCGCGTGCGTCCATGAATCCGCCAGCAGGTAGGTGTTGTTCTCTAATGGGCCGAGCGTAAACGCATGAATTAACAGGCTCACGGCGAAGGAAACTCCTGTTCGGGGGTAATCAGGATAGAGTCTGAAGCCGCTGGCGCGGGCTGCAGCCTGGGCAAGATGATCAGGTTCACCAGCACCGCCGCGGCAGTCAGGATCACCGCCGCGATATACATCCACGCCGGTTCGCGTTCGTACAGCAACCCGGCAATCACCGGCGCCAGGATCACGGTAGACGCGTTGACGGTTTCGATCAGCCCATAGGCCAGCCCGGCTTTCGCCGCCGAAATCAGCGGCCGCGCCAGCGTGGTGATCATTACCCGCAGCAGCCGGTAACCGCCGAGAAAAGCGAATGCGAGTGTATACCAGCCCGCGCCGCTGCCGCGCCAGAGCAGTAAGGCAAACAGGCCCACCAGCACTTGCCCTACCAGGAGGCTGTAGCGCGCGGGAAACAGGCTGCCGCCCAGCATCAACAGCACGTTGCTCAGGTTGCCGATGGAGGACAAGCGCCCAATTGTTTCCAGCGAAAGCCCGCCCTGGTTTTGCAGGTAGTTCGAGGTCAGGGTTTGCGGCAGGTAAGAGGCCAGCAGGGTCAGGAACATCAGCGGCAAGAAGGCCAAAAAGCGGTAGTTTTTCAGCAGGCTGCCACCCGCCAGGTGATGATCCGCGCCGGTTTCAGCGGGGTGCGCGCGGATGAACAGGATTACCGAGCTGGACAACAGGAAGATCCCGGCTGCCACGCGCAAAATCGGCAGCAGCCCAATCCGGCTGGCCAGGATGCCGCCCAGCAGTGGGCCAATGATTGCCCCGGCATTATACGAGGCGGAGTTGATGGCCAGCGCCCGGCCCAGCGGCATCTTACCCCGCGCCCGGCCAATATAGGTATTCATCGGCGGGGCTACGTATGTGGTCATGCCGTACAGCAGCAGCCCGATAACGAACATGGGCAGCGATTTGCTAAACGCCATCACCGCCGCCGCGATCAGCCCCTGCACCCACGAGGCTTTCATCACGTAATGCGGGCCAACCCGGTCGGCCACGTACCCGGCCGGTATCTGCACAAAAGCCATGGCAACGCCCACCGCGCCTAAAATCACGCCAATTTGCACTGGTGAAGCGCCCCATTCTTGCAGCAGCAGGGGTTGGTAAATGTAAAACATCCCTTCACCGACACCCCAGGTGAAGAGCGAGACCGCAACCAGCAGGAGATCCCGGTTCATCGCGGTTCCGGGCTTTATTCAGCGAAGTAGATTTCGCGCGAAAGATCTGTTAGAACTTCAGCCCCTGCGGCGGTAATGATGACATTGTCTTCAATGCGCGCGCCGCCGCGGCCGGGCAGGTAGATGCCTGGCTCCACGGTGAAGGCCATGCCCTCGCCCAGCTCGAACTCAGAACCGCTAAAAATATACGGCGGCTCATGGCTTTCCATGCCAATCCCGTGACCGGTGCGGTGAATGAAATACTGCCCGTAGCCGGCCTGTTCGATCACCGCGCGCGTGGCAGCATCTACCGACCCGGCAGTAACGCCCGGCCGGGCCGCTGCGCACCCCGCGCGGTTCGCGGCAGTGGTGATCTGCACGATGCGCTCCAGTTCCGGTTCGAGCGGACCAAAGGCCACCATGCGCGTAATATCGGAGATATAGCCCTGGTACGCTGCGCCCCAATCCACTACCACCAGGTCGCCGGGCTGGAATTTGCGCGCGCTCGGAACCGCGTGCGGGTTGGCGCTGTTTGGCCCGCCGGCGATGATCGGGTTGAAGGGGAACTCGGCGGAAGACCCGGCGCGCAGCAGTTGTAGCGAGAGTTCCGAGGCCAGGTCAAGCTCGGTTGCGCCAATTTTGAAAGCGGGCAGCGTGTTCTGAAAAGCCACCTGAGCAATGCGCACTGCTTCGCGCATCACGGCGATCTCGTCAGCGTCTTTACTCATGCGCACGCTGCTCAAGAAGGTATCCGCGCCAAAAAAGCGCGCGCCAGGCAGAGCGGTTTGCAGCAGATTGAGCTCCAAAAAGCGGAAACGGGTGGGTTCGACGCCGATCATGGGATTTTGCAAGCGCAAATCTTGCCCGGCTGCGCGAAATGTGTCCGCCCAGTCCGCGGGATTCTCACCGTAGGTATACACCCGGATCCGGTCACCCAGCCCGGCCGCTTTTCCATACTCCAGTTCGGGGATGAGCAAGGCTGCTTTTCCGTCAGCCGCGACGATCAGCACGCTGGGCCGTTCGGATAGGTGAAACTGCAGCCCGGTCAGGTACGAAAGGGTCGGGCCGGCGTTGAGCGCAATCGCATCCATATTGCTCGCCGGAAGCTGTTCGAAAAAGCGGGTGAGGCGGGTGTTAGCCATTCGAGAAATCTCCTTCAACAGGAATTATATGCCAGAATTGGCCGTTCGTAGAGAGAGTCTGCGGTAGATTGCCGCACAGCCCCGGTTAAAAGAAAAAATGCCCGGATTTCCCCCTTCTCAGGCATTTGTTTCCTCAATATAAAATGCCATTGCCCCCACTGGCATGGTCGGGCATTACTGCCCAAACAACGCTGGTAATGTTACTGTGACATCCGTCACCTGAATAGGGGGATATACCCTGTCCGGCGGGGTAGGGGATTTCCCCATTGGACAAAGATTATACGCCATTGACGATCTCAATTAGGAAGGTTGCATCCCTCGTCAAACGGTCAGCACCATTGTTTATTTGTTTATTGAGCAGCAGCGGCGGCTTCGTGCCGCCGCTGCTCAATGATAAATCTCCCTTATCAGCTTGTGGCGCAATCGCGGGAGGAGGTGTGGGATGGGCTTGCCCAACGCGCTCGACTTTGTGAAAGCCGGTAGAAAAATGCAAATACCTTGACAGCCGCGCACCGGTCGAGTAGAATATCGCTACCCTGAAGAAGGGGCCTGTAGCGCAGTTGGGAGCGCGCTTCAATCGCACTGAAGAGGTCGAGGGTTCGAATCCCTCCAGGTCCACTGGAGCTTCGCCAACCCGGCGCAAAAGGTTTGCAAGCTTTAACAATCGATCGCCACGGGCCCATAGCGCAGTTGGGAGCGCGTCTCAATGGCATTGAGAAGGTCGAGAGTTCGAATCTCTCTGGGTCCACTCCGGTCCAATGACTGCCAGGCACCGCGACCTCAGGGAAACCTGGTGTTCCGGTGCCTGGTGCGTTAACCGGCCGGTTTGTTGTATAATCAATCCATACTGCGAGAGCAGGAGTAGTAGACCCACCGCCAGCGAGCCGGGAATTTGTGTGAGCCCGGCGGCGGCGCCCGCGGTGCGCCACAAGGTTGAACTCGCCTGTTCGTGTCATCCTTGCGGATGATAAGCTTCGCCGGTGAACGCTAGTAGCCGGCGGCGGGTTTCGCCCGTTAGCGCGATCCGGAGCGGCCCGGGTTTCCCGGGCAAGCAGGGTGGTACCGCGGAGTTTCCCTTCGTCCCTGATTTGGGCGAAGGTTTTTTGTTTAACCAGGAATCTTTTTTGTAAATGGAGCAGCGAATGGCAAATACTCCGACCCCAGCCTATACCCCGGCGGAAATCGAACCCCGCTGGCAGGCAAAATGGCAAGAAACCGGTCTGTATGAATCCAATATTGATCCGAAACGGCCCAAGCATTATGCCCTGACGATGCTGCCGTATCCTTCCGGTGACCTGCACATCGGCCACTGGTACGCCATGACCCCTTCAGACGCGCGCGCGCGCTTTATGCGCATGCGCGGATACAATGTGCTCTTTCCCATGGGGTTTGACGCCTTTGGCCTGCCCGCCGAAAATGCGGCCATCAAGAATAACATCCACCCCATGCAGTGGACCTTCCGCAATATCGATAACATGCGCCGCCAGCTCAAGAGCATGGGCGCCATGTTTGACTGGCGCCGTGAAGCGGTTTCCGCCGCCCCCGAGTATTATCGCTGGACACAGTGGTTCTTTAACCAGTTCTACAACAACGGGCTGGCTTACCGCAAGATGTCGCCGGTGGATTGGTGCCCGAACTGCAATACTACCCTGGCGCGCGAGCAGGTGTGGGGCGAAGACCGCCACTGCGAGCGCTGCGGCACGCCGGTGATCAAGAAGAACCTGGAACAGTGGTTCTTCCGTACCACCAAATACGCCGAGGAACTGCTGCAGTACCCCGGCCTGGATTGGCCCGAGCGCGTGCGCACGTTGCAAACCAACTGGATCGGCAAATCCGTTGGCGCGCATGTCACCTTCCACACCGAGCACGGCGCGGAACTGCGCGTCTTCACCACCCGGCCGGATACCCTGTGGGGCGCGACCTTCATGGTGCTGGCCCCCGAGCACCCGCTGGTAGACAGCCTGACCACCCCGGACCAGGCTGAAGCCGTGCGCGCGTACCAGCAGCAGGCTTCGCGCCAGACGGACGTAGAACGGGAAGCGACAAACAAAGAGAAGACCGGCGTCTTCACTGGCGGCTATGCCATCAACCCGGTGAATGAACAGCGCATCCCGGTTTGGATCGCCGACTATGTGCTGATGACTTATGGCACCGGCGCCATTATGGCTGTGCCTGCCCACGATGAGCGCGACTTTGACTTTGCGCGCAAGTTCGGCCTGGAGATCCGCCCGGTGATCCTGCCCGAAGGCGATCCGGAAATTAGCGGCGCGGAGATGACCGCCGCGGTTCCCGCCCACGGCATGATGATCAACTCCGGCGAACTGAGCGGCACGCCGGGCGACCAGGCCTACGAAAAAGTGATCACCCTGCTGGAGAAAAAAGGCGCCGGCCACGCAGCGGTCAACTACCGCCTGCGCGATTGGTTAATCTCGCGCCAGCGCTATTGGGGCGCGCCCATCCCGATCCTGTACTGCCAGAACTGCGGCGTCGTTCCCGTGCCGGATGAGCAGCTGCCCGTGCTGCTGCCGGATGATGTCGAATGGCTGCCGACCGGCGAAAGCCCGTTGAAGCTGCATCCCACCTGGCGGCATGCCACCTGTCCGCAGTGCGGCGGCCCCGCCGAACGCGAAACTGACACGATGGACACCTTCATGTGCTCATCGTGGTATCACCTGCGCTACCTGAGCCCCAAATATGACCAGGGCCCGTTCGATCCGAAAGAGTACGATTACTGGATGCCGGTCGATACCTATACCGGCGGTATCGAACACGCCAATATGCACCTGATCTATACCCGCTTCTTCCACAAAGCCTGCCGCGATATCGGCATCACCGAAGGCCCCGAGCCGATGATGCAGCTGCGCAACCAGGGCATGGTGCTGGGCGAAGATTCGGAAAAAATGTCAAAGAGCCGCGGCAACGTGGTAGCCCCCGATAATCTGGTGCGGCAGTACGGCGCGGATACCGTGCGCGCTTATCTGATGTTCTTCGCGCGCTGGGATATGGGCGCGCCGTGGAATAACAGCGGCATTGACGGCACCGCGCGCTGGCTGCGCCGCGTGTGGACCATTGTGCTGGAAAAAGGCGAAAGACCCGGCACCGCCAGCGAAGAAACCATCCGCGTCCTGCGCCGCAAGCTGCACCAATCGCTCAAGTCCATCACCCGCGACTTTGAAACATTCGAATTTAACACCATCATCTCAACCCTGATGGAGCTTCAAAACGAAATGTTGAAAGCGCGCGCGGCGGGCGCATGGGGTACCCCGGCCTGGAATGAGGCCGTCAATGCCTATCTGCGCATGCTGGCTCCGGTAGCGCCGCACATCGCCGAAGAACTGTGGGCGCGCATCGGGCAGCCCTACTCGGTACACAACCAGCCCTGGCCAGAAGTCGACGAGGCCGCTGCCAAAGTGGACGAGATCACCCTGGTGCTGCAGGTCAATGGCAAAGTCCGCGACCGCCTGGTTGTTCCAGCGGACATCAGCGCCGACGGCGCGAAATCTGCTGCCCTGGCCAGCGACGCGGTGCAGAAGTTCCTGGAAGGCAAACAACCGCGTCAGGTGATCTACGTGCCCGGCAAACTGGTCAACGTGGTGGTGTAAGATGCGCTTCGAAGATCTGAACTGGATGGATGTGGAAGAATACCTGCGCCATGAAGACCGGGTGATGCTGGTCCTCGGCGCGACAGAGCAGCACGGCTACCTCAGCCTGGCCAGCGATACGCTGATCCCCATGGCCCTGGCCGACGCCGCGAGCAAGCAAACCGGGGTGATCGTTGCCCCGCCGCTCAACTTTGGCGTCTCGCCCTATTTCACCACCTATCCAGGCACGATCAGCCTGCGCGTGACCACATTTGTCGAAGTCGTCGCCGACGTGGTGCGCTCGCTGCACGGTTACGGTTTCCGCCGCGTGCTGGTAGTCAACGGCCACGGCGGAAATGATCCTGCGCGCGGCCGGCTGGTGGAATTGATGAATGAACTCCCCGGGCTGCAGGTAAGCTGGTATTCGTGGTGGGTATCCCACAGCGTCGAGCAGGTGGCCATCGAGAACGGCCTCAAGCCGTACCACGCTGCCTGGTCCGAGGCTTTTCCATTCACTCGCGTTGCCGATTTGCCCGAAGGTGACAAGCTGCCGCCCGCCTATAAGGGCCTGCTTGACGCTGAGCGCACGCGCGAGGTCTTTGGCGACGGTGTCTTTGGTGGCCGTTACCAGGCGGATGACGCGGTGATGAGCCAGGTGTTCAACGCCGCGCTGCAAGATGTGCTCTATTTGCTGGACTGGTAATCCAAAACGCTCCCCCTTGCCGTTCTGTGAGCAAGGGGGAGCGTCTGATCTTCAATCAAATTAACCGCGGATCAATTCCGGCAGCGCCCAATGCGCGTGTTTTTCACCAGGGATTTCAACCGCATCCACCAGCCGCCCGGCCTGCTTGAGCTTTTCCAGCGCGCGCGTCACATCCTCGGCGCGCCAGCCAAACAGCTTCGTTGCCATTGCCGCGGTTGCCGCGCCAACTGACTGGAAGTACTGCATCAGCAGGCAGCGCCGCGCTTCGTATTCTGAAATCGGCCCGGCCTCGTCGATCAGGTTCGGGAAATGGCGGTGCACCAGGTCGTAGATAAAGGCATAATGCCACGCTCCGGCTTCGCTGACACCCACTGGCAGGATGCGCAGCGATACTTGCAGCGATTCCAGCGCGCGGTTGAACGCTGTGTTGCTGGAACTGCTCTGCAAATGTGCTGCGCGGCGCAGGGCCAGCGTGTCCAGCGGTCCTTCTTTCAACAGCGCTTCATATACCTGGCGGGTTTCCAGCGGCATCCGCCCTTCTTCATACTCGATCAGGTAATCCTCTTCCGGGCTGCCAAAGTTGGGCGAGAGCGCGTAAAAGTATGGGATCGACTGCAGCGAAATAATCGTGTTGCGCTTGCGCAGCAGCCGCGTGTAAAACCATACCTTTTTTGGCAGCAGCGAATCCTTCCAGCCCCAGGTCTTATGCCCCGGGTCGTCGTGCGCATCCGCCACCGGGCGGTCGCCGGCGGCTGCCACCCACAAAGACGGAAAGGTAATATCTTTGATCGGCCAGAAAAAGACAAATCCGCGCTGGTTAACAAACTCCACCGCCTGCTGCGCGGAATAGATCCGCCCCTGGGCGGTCATGCAAAAGGTTTCGGCGCGGTAGCGTTTCAACTGGTCCGGGGTCAATACTGGCATATTTGTTCTATCCTTACCTGCCAATATTAACCCGAAATGCGCAAATCCGCAACTATCCTTCCGGGTTAAGCACGCGCCCCACGAACAAGATCGTGCCCGTTTCGCGGTCGCGGATAAAGAACAGGAACGGCCGGTCGGCGCGAAATATCACTGGTTCTAGTTCGTCTGGCGCAGCGCCGGCTGTGGCGATCACTGCCGTGGCCGCGGCGGCTTCTGTTCCGGCCTCGTCCACGTCCACCGTGGCTTTGTGAATCACGCGGCTGATATACAATTCACCGCTGCTCGACATGCCACTGAAATCCGCCTGGGTTGGGTCAAACGCCAGTATCATGCCCATCTCTTCCAGCGTCTTTGCCAGTTCAAAGCTGGCATCAAACTGGAAGCGCGGAAAATACACCACCGTGTTCGTCGTCTGCATCTGCCGGATTGCGTCTTGAATCTGCGCGGCATCCAGCCCGCTTTCAATCTCCACGAACCGTTCGCGGGCTGGCAGCAGGATCACCATGCTGGCTGTGCCGCCCACATACGGCAGTTCCAGCGCCTGCCAGCCTTCGCCGCTGGCATACGGGAAGAAACCGCCCTGGATCATCATCCAGGTATCCACGCTGGAACCGTCCAGCAGGTTGAACGCCGCCGGGCTGGTATTTTCCGGGTCAAAAGGCTCCATCCAGCCCGCCTTAAAGTAAATCGCATTGGCCAGCACCAGCCGGGTTTCCTCACTCAGCGCCCCGGCGGGGATGAGATCGGTGATCTTCTGCCGGGTTTCTTCGCTCACCCAGTCATTGATCTGTTTCCGCGCGCCTTCCGCATCTGCGCGGTAATCCGCCAACCTCAGTCCCGCGCCGTACTGCTCCGCCAGCAAATCGAGATAGCTTTGCTCAAAGGGATAGTCTTTCTGCCCCCACACTGAATTGGCGATGCTCAGTTGCAGTACCTTATCCTTCAATTCCGGGTCGAGATCTTGCGGGGGAGTGGCGCGCAGCGCCAGGTCGAGTGCGTTCAGCGCCGGGTGCAGCCGCTCTTGCGGCAGGTCAAAATGCAGCGCCCGGTCCATTTCCGCGCGGGTGTCGCTCCGCGCCCCAGCCTCGGTCATCGCCAGCGCCAGGGTGATGCTGTACGGCGAAAAGAACAGATTGCCGTCGTTCGTTTCACGCAGCGCATGATACAGGTCGACTCCAAAATGGTTATTGGATTCTGCCGCGGCCAGCATGTCGGCCGGGTCAGCCGGTGGCGTGGTGTTGCGGCTGCGGTTCGACGATAAAACGCTGCTGCCAGCCGCGCACCCTGCAAGCATACCGGCCAGGCAAACCAGGATCAGGAACCGGATAAACAACATTATTCCACCTTGAAGATATGCGTGATGATATTCGACCCGCTGCCGCCGATGTTTTGCGCCATGCCAATCCGCGCGCCGTCAATCTGCGTGCCGCCGGCCTGCCCGCGCAGTTGCTGCACCACTTCGACGATCTGGTACATTCCCGTCGCGCCTACCGGGTGACCACGTGCCTTGAGCCCGCCGCGCGTCGCTACCGGGATGCGCCC
>DATCUC010000225.1:0-3479 GCA_036567625.1 Anaerolineaceae bacterium
CGACTACCTCGCGCACCACGCCGTCGATTGCCAGCAACACTGGCCGCGCTGCGGCCATGTAATCAAATACTTTGTTGGGGTAGGTGGTCTTATACATTTCCAGCGGCTTGAGGATTGCCAGGCAGGCATCCGCGGCGGCCAGCGCTTCGGGGATCTGCTGCTTGGGGATTGACGGCAAGAACGTGATGTTGTTCAGGCCCAGCGCGTTCGCGCGTTCCACCAGCTTTGCTTTTTCTTTGCCGTCGCCGATGAAGACAAACTGCACCGCCGGCTCGCCGCGCAGTAGATCCGCCGCGCTGACCACTATACCCAGATCATTCGAAACGCCGTGCGCCCCGGCGTAAAGCACCACGAATTTGCCTTCCAACCCGTGCGCTGCGCGGAAGGCTGTGCCGTCCAGGGTGGGATCGAACATATCCGGGTCCGCGCCGTTGGGCACCAGCGTAACCTGGCGCGCTCCGCGAGATGTGACGTGCTGGATAAACCCGGGCGAGTTGACGATCACCCGGTCGGCGCGGCGGTAGAGAAAGCGCTCCAGCCAGCGCGAAAGGGCGATCAGGGTTTTGTTGCGCAGTACGCCCACCGCGATCGGAAACTCGGGCCACAGGTCGCGGATTTCAAACAGGAACGGCGCGCCCTTGAGCCTCGCCAGCAGCCACGCGGTGACGCCCTGAAAGATCGGCGGTGAAGAGCCCCACACCAGGTCCACCTGGCGCACGCGCAGCCCGGCCAGAAAGGAAGTGACCATAAAGCTGATAAAGCTAAAAAAGCGGTGCACAAAACTGCGGTGAAAGGCCGGGTAGGTGTAAGCGCGCAGGATGGTGATCCCTGGCTCGGCCGCCTGGGTTTGCACCAGCCGCCGGCGGCCAGCGCGGGATTGGCCGGTGAGGTAATTGACCGTGCTGGCGATGACCGTCACGCGGTGGCCGCGCTGTACCAGGTAGCGCGCCATTTCAATGTGGCGCGTACCGCCAACTTCATCCAGCCCGGCAAAGGATTGGTGGATCAGGAGGATATGCACACCAAAATTGTACCCGCATTTTGCCAGGGCGCGCCTGCAGAAAGGTAAATACCGAATTATTCTCCACCCGGCTGGAGCGTGAAGTGGGTGGTGATGTGTACCGGTAGACTGCCGCCCACTTCTACCAGCATGGAAATCGCGGGCAGCTTCTGGTTATACGTGGGCGACCACCAGCCCAGCGTGCTGCCGCCGGATTCTTCGCTGGTGAGCAGGTCTTTGCCGCAGCGCAGCAGCCGGATGCCGAGCAGGGATGCCGCGGCCGCCTCGACGCGTACGTCGAGCGCTGCCTTGCCTGGCGGGCCGCTCAATTCCAGGCGGCTGCCGTCCAGCGTCCAGGGCCAGTCTGGCAGCAGCCAGTGCAGGGTGAACATATGCTGGCGCCGATGCCCACGGGTTGGCAGCAGCCAATCCGTCACCAGCCATTGGTCCGGCGCGGCGCGTTCCAGGCGGCGGCGGTGGATCATGCCCTGCGCGCGGTAACCGTCGTGCTCAGCCTCTACGAATTGATCTGGCTGGCTGTTCAAAATTCGCGCCTGGGCCCAATCCAGCCACAGGAAACGCCCGGCCCGGCGCATTTGACTTCCCAGGTCGAGCGTCACCGTGTTGTGCGCCCGGGTTGCGCCCAGCGCGTTATCCCAGGGATGCGGCGCGGTGTAGCGGTAACTGCCCGCATCGCGCGCGAGGTACGCACCGCGCCACCACAGGTCGACGTGTAGCTGGTCAGCTTGCGAAGGCCGGCTGGTGAAGCGCACCGCGCGCAGGCTGGCCCAACTGTCGCCGCCGCGCAAAATTGTCATCTCGCCCGGCACGGGCAGCGGATCGACCTGAGCAGGTGGAAGGCCCAGCCACAGGCTGAACTCGTCCCACGACCCGGGCAGGAATGCCGGTTGGCCGAGAAACGCCAGCGCCGCGGCCTGTGTCGCCGGGCGGTAGTCGTGGATGCCGCCTGGGGCTAGCGGCAAAATATACGCGCCGTCATTGGAGCCCAGGTTGAGGCAGCCGCCGCTATGTACGTCGATGCGCGCCAGTAGCCAGCGCGCGGCGGCAGCCAGGCGCGTGCGCAGCGGCGCGGAATATTCCTGGCCTTCGCGCTTCAGGATGGCTTCTCCCCACAAAGCGGTTTGCAGCATCAACCGGTGATAGTTGCTGCTGTGCTGCGAATACGTGCCGTCCGCGCTGATCTGCTCCAGCAAGCCGCGTTCCAGCCATTTTTGCCCACTCTGGCGCCAGGCAGGGGCGGATGGGTGATCAGGCAGCACGGCGGCGGCGGTCAACAGCCCCGCGGATTCAGTCAGCAGGTGGTTGTTATGCTGCGAGCGGGCGTAAAGCATGGTGGGCGGGATGCGCGTGGCATGTTGGGCGATGGCCCACGCCAGCCGCGCCAGCCGCGCCGGGGTGCTTTCCGGGCTGGGCTGAAAGATGCTGGCCGCCAGCGCAACGCTGATCAGCCGCAGCGCCACCTCCTGGGCCGAAACCCAGTTCGGGCCCAGGTTGGCCGGGTTGGCGTCCGCAAATGTTTCAAATTTTCGCCAAAAATACTGCGCATAGCCATCATCAAAGGTAAGCAGGTAGGCACGCGCCAGGGTCAGCGCCCAGCCAAAGCGCGCCGGCTCCCAGGCCAGTTTGGGGTCTTCGCCAGTCTTTCCGCCTTCATATTCGCTCCAATGCCTGAGCGGGACTTGCGCTGGAGCCAGGTTAAGCTCCACCGGCTTGCCGCCAAACAGCCGCACCCGTCCGCTCAGAATTTCCTGCGCTTCCTCCAGGGTTTCCTCAACCTGGGCAGGGTAGGCGGCGTAGAACTTGCGGTAAGCAGCGACAAAATTAGTCGGCAGCAGCGCTTCCAGCCGCAGCGGGTACGCCGGACCATTGTCCACGATTGGCGGCGTCACTCGCCGGAAATGCCCACTGCGCAGCCCCAGGCGGTACAGCCCGTTGAGCAGGACCGGGGTTGGGCCAAGCTGCGTGATCGC
The DNA here is from genome assembly GCA_036567625.1 of Anaerolineaceae bacterium. GTDB lineage: Bacteria > Chloroflexota > Anaerolineae > Anaerolineales > Anaerolineaceae > CALDSL01. The sequence goes on from DATCUC010000225.1 coordinate 2,992, forward strand.
TTTCCAGCCGGTGGAAAGCTTTTGCAATCCAGCCATCAGGCCACCGGCTCGCGGGTTCCGCTTTCCAACGCGCGCACCGCCGCAAAGCTGGCGCGGGTCACGCCCAGCAGATGATCGTACGCAATTGGCGGCTCGCCGCCCTTTTCGCAGGCCTGCACGAATGCCTGCCAGCCCGCCCGGTGACCTTTATCCTGCTGCATCCCAGAGGTCACACGTTTGCGGCTGCCGCCGCTCACCAATTCCAGGCTGCGGAAGTCATCCAGCACGGCTACTTTGCCGCCGCAAAATACCTCCACGCGCTCCTTTGCCACGCTCTTATCCCCGTTCGCCAGGTAACTGACCGTGCCCAGCGAGCCGTCGGCGAAGGTGAAATTCATTATCACGTTATCCTGGCGGTAGCGCCCACCGTCGGGCAGCCCTTGCGCCGTCACCTGCACCGGCGGCGCGCCCACCAGGAAGCTGAGGAAGTCAATAAAATGGCAGCCCTC
>DATCUC010000226.1:0-9314 GCA_036567625.1 Anaerolineaceae bacterium
GGTACTGCCCGCGGTCACGCTGACGCCGATGACTGTGGTGCAGCCAACTTCGGCAGTGCCTTCGCGCATCACCGCGCAGTGGGTCAAGAACGACCCCGCCGATAATACAATTGTGCTGGCAGGTACCAAGTTCGACATCGCCTGGACGATCAAGAATATTGGCACGACGACCTGGAACACGAATTACAGCTACGGCTACCTTTCTGGCGCGAAATACTTTGAGCGATTGACCTACAACTTCCGCAAGGAAGTGAAGCCGGGTGAGGAAGTCACCATCCTGGTAGATGCAATTGCGCCTTCCACCTCAGGTAGCTATTACACCTGGTGGAAGATCAAGGACGATCAGGGCAACAACATTGGTGACGTTGACCTGACTATTACTGTGGTGCAGCCGAACGAAACGCCGAAGACTACCCCAACGACTGCGGCCACGCCTTAACCCACAGGAGAAAATACGGTGAAGATCAATCGGTTTTTCTGCTCTATCCTGTTGATTTCTGTCCTCGTGCTGGCGGGCTGCAATACCGCTCAGCCGGCCCCGGCGCAGCCCACCGCGCCGCCGGCGCCTACCACTGACCTGGGTGTTGTGCGCACGCAGGCCGCGCAAACTGTGGTGGCGCAGATCACCGCGGACGCGCTGGCCAACCCCACCGCTGCTCCCACGGAAGCGCCGACCCAAACTGCCATGCCGACTGCTACGCTGGCCCCGGCTACATCTACGCCTGCTCCCACGCTTACGCCCACCCGCAGTTCGTCGGGCGGCGGTGGTGGCGGGGGTGGCGGCTATGTTGGCCCAACGGCCACGGCCTACACCGACCGCGCGCTGCTGACCGGGCAGAGCATCGGGGATGGGGCGCAGTTCCCCACCGGCTATGACTTTGATGTTAGCTGGACGTTCAAAAACACCGGCTACCGCGATTGGAACACGCAGTTCTACATCAAGTACCTGAGCGGTGATTTGCAGCCCAAAAATGACATCTACATGCTGCCAAAGGCGGTGAAAAAGAACGAAAGTATCAGCATCACCGCTGACTTTGTCGCGCCGAGCACGCCCGGCCGCTATGAAAGCAACTGGGCGCTGTATAACGACGACGGTACGCAAATCTATCACTTCTTCATCGTGATTAACGTCTACTAAGCCGCATAGTAACCACAGCGCGGGCGGGCAGTTCCTCTTTGAGGGGCATTCCCGCCCGCGTTCTGTTTTATACTGAAATATGCCTGATACGCTATCTTTAGACGATTTACGCGCAAATGCTGCGCGATTGGGGTTTTCGCTGAGCGGCATTGCCCAGCCGGAGCCGCCGCCGCACCTGCATACCTATGAAAACTGGCTGGCGGCCGGGCGAAACGCGGATATGGCCTACCTGGAAACCGAGCGCGCCCGCATCGCCCGCGCAGATCCGCTACGGGTGCTGGATGACTGCCGGTCAATCCTGGTTTTTGGCATGCGCTATCCCGACCCGCGGGCGATACCTGACCCCCACCCGGCGGAGGCCGCCGGTCGCGTGGCGGCTTACGCCTGGGGTGATGATTATCATGATGTAATTCCACAGCGGCTGGCGCCATTGGTGGAGCTGTTGGGCGCGCAGATTGGCGCCGGGTTGTCATTCAAAACCTATACGGACACCGGCCCGGTGCTGGAGCGTGACTATGCGCAAAAGGCGGGTTTGGGTTGGGCAGGCAAAAATACCTGCCTGATCTCGCCCAATAGTGGATCGTACTATTTACTGGCGGAAGTGTTCAGCAGCGCTGAAATTGCCCCCACGCCAGCACTGCAAAGCGACCTGTGCGGCACATGCACGCGCTGTATCGACGCCTGCCCCACCGCCTGCATCTTGCCGGACCGCACGTTGGATGCGGGACGCTGCATTTCGTATCTGACGATTGAAAACAAAGGGCCCATTCCACCGGAACTGCGCCCCAGGCTGGGTGAATGGGTCTTTGGCTGCGACATTTGCCAGATGGTCTGCCCCTGGAACTTGCGCTTTTCCGACGTGAGCGGTGGGGCGATCTTCGCGCCGCGCGAGGGCATCCCCCGGCCGGTGCTGCGCAGTGAGCTGCGGCTGACGGCGCAAGAATTCAACCGCAAGTTCAAACGCAGCCCCGTGCAGCGCGCCAAACGGCGCGGCTATCTGCGCAATGTTGCAGTAGCCCTGGGCAACGCAAAAGACCGCTCGGCTGCGCCGGATTTGATCTCTATCCTGCGCGAAGAACCCGAGCCGCTGGTACGCGCGCACGCCGCCTGGGCGTTGGGTCAGACCGGCGGTCCTGCTGCCCGCGCCGCGTTGAATGCCGCGCGGCAGGCCGAAACCGAGAACGCGGTACTCGATGAGATTACGGTTGCGTTAGATCAGGCGTAACGTGGGCGTTACGGCAGCCAGACCGGGCTGGCCGCATCTTCAGCAATCGTCTGAAACTCGCCGCTGGCCAGATCCCACACCACCACCGCGGGCAAATTTCCGGATGAACCGAGCGCCAGGCGCTGAAAAACCAACTTTGCGCTATCGGGTGACCAGCGGTAGCCGCCGTGAGCCTGCGACAGGTTATCGGTAACAGCCCGCGCGCCGCTTCCGTCTGGCCGGATGATCCAGATCTGCTTGGCGGGGTTGCCGGTAAGAGCGCGGCGGCTATATGCCAGCCACTGCCCGTCCGGCGACCACTGCGGCGCGCCGTAATCCGAGGCATCGTCCGGCGCGCTGCCGAGGAGTAACTGCTGCGTGCCCGCGGCTGTATCGAAAAGATAGACCTTCATGCTGGCAAACCCGGCCGCGGCCTCTTCAATATTCACGGTCAACAACCGGCTGTCAGCCGACCAGCTTCCTGCCAGGGGCATATTGGTTTGCAGCACCCGTTCGCTGCCGCTATCCATATCGCGCACGCGCACGCCCCCACTTGCCGGATCGTAAAACGCCAGGTGCTGGCTGTCAGGCGACCAGGAAAAACTCTGCGCGCCAATCAGCGTATCATTTTCCAGCGGCTGGGCCGCACCGGTGGCAAGATCGATCAGCCAGGGCGTGGGAAAATTCGCGCCCGGAGCATGGCGCGTGAACGCCAGCCAGCGCCCATCCGCAGAGGCAGACGGCCCGGCGCACAGGTCGGCGCCGCATTCTACCAGCGGTCGAACCCGGCTGCCGTCCCAAGATGCCAGAAATAGATCACTGCCGCCCTGATCATTTGCCACTACTGCCGCCAGCCAGTCGCCGCCCTTCAATGCTTCCAGCTCGGTGACGCGCCCGCCGGTATGCGTCAACTGGCGCGGCGGGCTGCCGTCCAACTCTTGCAGCCAGACCTCGCTGCCCGCGACCGGCGATAAATAAGCAATCCCCGGCTGCGCGGCCTGCCGCGCCGGAGAATCGCTGCTCCCCCGTCCGCGCAGCAGCCAGAAACCGCCCAGAGTGGCCGTCAGGGCAAAAATGAGTGCGCCAAAAAAGATAAGACCGCGTTTTTGCTTCATGATCGCCTGCACCGCAGCACCGGGTAAAGAAATAAAACTTGCCGGAGACTTCTCCCCGGCAAGCTGATGGTGGACGATTTTCCTACGGCTTGACCGTGGGTGTGGCTGTGGCCGTGGCGGCCTTCGTCGGAACCGGCGTGACCATGTTGACCGGGACGATCAGCGTTTGACCGGCATACAGCACCGCGGCTTCGTCTTCCAGGTTGTTATCCTTGATAGCGATGATCGCCTCAACAGTGGTGCTGAATTTGGCAGCAATTGAACCCAGCGAATCGCCTAACTGAACAATGTAATTGATTTTGGTACCCGCGGGCAGGTTATCCGGCAGCGGCGTAGCGGTGGGCAAGGACTGGTCCGGTGAGGGGATCAGAATCTTCTGGTTGGCGGTGATCGGGCAGGTGTTGGGCTCAAAGTTATTCAGCGCCAGCAGCACCATCACGTCAACGTTGAAGTTCGCGGCAATATCCCAGCAGGTGTCGCCTTCTTTGATCGTGTACTCGAACGGTCCGGAGGGGGTTTCGGTGACCGTTACCGTCGGCGTGAGGGTGACGGTGGCGGTTAGAGTCGGCGTCGAAGTAGGAACCGTGGGAGTAGGGGTAAAGGTAGCGGTCGAGGTGGGGGTCGGGCTGGCAAATAAGGCAATCGCGGGCCGGTTGGGGCCGGTAAACCAGAAAATAAGGATCACAATGCCGATTGCCACGAGCAGAACCGCCAGGCCGCCAACGATGAACGGAGTCATGCGCTGGCGCCGGTGGTACGCGTCAATCACGTTTTGTGGGGAATCTTTTCCTCTCATAGATCTTCCTGTTTTCTTCAGATTCGAGTACCGGCGGCAAGCCGGCTGCGACTGGAAAAACCTTTAGGGATAGTCAAATCGATTCTAACCTATATTCTCGGATTGCGCGAGTCTGGCTCCAGAATGCTGGCGCGGCAGATATTCTTTGAGGAACTGCCCGGTGTAAGATTCAGGAACGCGAGCAAGCTCTTCGGGCGTGCCGGTTGCGATCACCAGGCCGCCGCGGTCGCCGCCCTCCGGCCCCAGGTCGATCAGGTAATCGGCCACTTTGATGATATCCAGGTTATGCTCGATGATGACGATCGAATTGCCCGTATCGACCAGGCGCTGCAGCACTTCGATCAGCTTATGCACATCACCGGCGTGCAGGCCCACGGACGGTTCGTCAAGCACGTAGAGGGTGCGGCCGGTAGCGCGGCGTGAAAGCTCGCGCGCCAGCTTGACGCGCTGCGCCTCGCCACCGGAAAGCGTGTTCCCCGGTTGGCCGATCTTGATATAACCCAGGCCGACATCGTTAAGCGTGCGCAGTTTGTTGGCAATGGATGGGAAGGCAGCAAACAATTCCAGGCCGGCCTCCACGGTAGTATCGAGCACGTCGGCAATCGACAGGCCCTTAAAGCGCACCTGCAGGGTTTCGCGGTTGAAGCGCGCGCCGTGGCACACATCGCAAGGCACATACACATCCGGCAAGAACTGCATTTCGATGCGTAACTGCCCCTGGCCCTGGCAGGCTTCGCAGCGCCCGCCGTGGACGTTGAAGGAGAAGCGCCCGGCCTTGTAGCCGCGGATTTTGCTCTCCGGCATTTCGGTGAACAGGTTGCGAATCTCATCAAACATGCCGGTGTAGGTGCCGGGGTTGGAGCGTGGCGTGCGCCCAATCGGCGACTGGTCGATGTTGATGACCTTATCCAGGTGCTCGATACCGCGAATTTCGTCATATTCGCCCGGCGAGGTGTGCGCGCCGTTCAGGTCGCGCGCCAGGGCAGCATGGAGAATATCAACCATCAGCGTCGACTTACCCGAGCCGGAAACGCCGGTGATGCACACCAGCTCGCCGAGGGGGATTTTCACGGTAAGGTTCTTGAGATTGTTGGCGCGCGCGCCAACAACCACCAGTTCTTTGCCGTTCCCGGCGCGGCGTTCGGTGGGCACCGCAATAAACTTGCGCCCGGAAAGGTAATCGCCGGTGAGCGAATTGGGGTTCGCGAGGATGGCATCTACCGGGCCTTCAGCCACCACGCGCCCGCCGTGCTCACCCGCGCCGGGGCCGAGGTCGAGGATCCAGTCGGCTTCGCGGATGGTTTCTTCGTCATGCTCTACCACCAGCACGGTGTTGCCCAGGTCACGCAGGCTCTTGAGCGTAGCCAGCAGTTTGGAGTTGTCGCGCGGGTGCAGGCCAATGGATGGTTCATCCAGCACATAGAGCACGCCCATCAAGCGCGAGCCGATCTGCGTGGCCAGGCGGATGCGCTGCGCCTCGCCGCCGGAAAGCGAACCGGCCGAGCGGCGCAGGGTGAGGTAATCCAGGCCCACGTCCACCAGGAAACCCAGGCGCGAGCGGATCTCTTTCAGCACGCGCTCGGAAATGGTGCGCTGGCGCAGAGTCAGCGGCGATTCGGCAGCCATCAAGCGCTCGACCCACTGCAAGGTTTCCAGTACAGCCCAATTGGTGACTTCGACAATATTGTGTTCATCAACGGTGACGGCCAGGGCTTCGGGCCGCAGGCGCGTGCCTTTGCAGGTCTGGCATGGCCGGTCGGTCATGTATTCGGAGATTTTATTGCGGATATATTCTGACCCGGTTTCGCGGTAGCGCCGCTCCAGGTTGGGGATAACGCCTTCAAAAGCAGTGTGGAAGCTGGTCTGGCGGTCGTTGCGGTTCTGGAACTTGACGGATACCTCGCGCCCTTGCGTGCCGTAAAGGATCAGGTTGAGCTTTTCGGCGGGCAGGCTGCCAACCGGCGCGTCCAGATCAATATGATAGGTGCGGGCTACGGCTTCCACCATTTGCCAGTAATACCCGCCCTGCTCGCGCGGGCCGTTCCATTCCAGGGCGATGATTGCGCCGTCGCGCAGTGGGCGTTCTTTATCGGGGATGAGCAGATCCGGGTCAATCTCTAACCGGCTGCCCAGGCCCTGGCATTCCGGGCAGGCGCCGTGCGGGGTGTTGAATGAAAAAGTGCGCGGCTCAATCTCCGGCAGGCTGACCCCATGCTCGGGGCAGGCGAGATGCTCGGAAAAGTACAAATCGACCGGCGGTTCGGCGGACAGGTTTTGCACGGTCAGGTAGCCTTCGCCCAGTTTGAGCGCAGTTTCGACCGAATCGGTCAGCCGCGAGAGCGTAGTGTTTTCTTCTTCGTTGGTTTCCGGGGCGTGGAGCACCAGGCGGTCGACCACGGCCTCGATGGTGTGCACCTTGTAGCGGTCAAGCTCAATCTCATCGTCCAGCGAGTAGACGGTGCCGTCAACACGCACGCGGGCAAAGCCGCCTTTGCGAATTTCGTCAAACACAGCCTGGTAGGTACCTTTGCGCCCGCGCACCACCGGGGCCAGGATGAGCAGGCGGCTGCCCTCAGGCAGGCGCTCGATGAACTCGACGATCTCCTGCGCCGATTGGCGTACGACCTCGCGCCCGCAAACCGGGCAGTGCGGGATGCCGACGCGCGCGAAGAGCAGGCGCATGTAATCGTACACTTCGGTGACTGTGCCGACCGTTGACCGCGGATTGTGCGAGGTGGCTTTTTGATCGATGGACACCGCAGGAGAGAGCCCGTCGATGTAGTCAACATCGGGCTTGTCCATTTGCCCGAGAAACTGGCGCGCATAGGAAGACAGCGATTCGACGTAGCGGCGCTGGCCTTCGGCAAAAATGGTGTCAAACGCCAGCGAAGACTTCCCCGAGCCGGACAGCCCGGTGATAACCACAAACTGATCCCGGGGGATTTCAACGGTAATGTTTTTGAGATTGTGCTCACGCGCGCCAACGACACGGATGATATTTTGAGACATAGCCACCTTCCATCAGCCTGCAAGGGCAGCGAATAACGTAGAGTTCAGATCCTGCTCTCAGATGGACGAACAGGCAAACAGGTATTATACCAGATACGCGCAAGATTGATCATACGTTCTATTATGAAATTCTGAAATAGAGATAGCAAACAGGTCCTTCAGAGTAATGTGCAGGGAAAAAACCGCGCGGGAGTATAATAGGGCTATCCGATAATTTCATTCCAAAGGCAGGCAATTATGGGCGACAGTGTAGAACACAATCGATCCATCCGGTCATGGATGATGTATGACTGGGCTAACTCATCCTTTGCCACCACCATTATGGCGGCGGTTCTCCCGGTGTATTACGCTAACGTGGCCGCAGCCAACCTGGCCGACAATCTGAAAACGTCCTCATGGGCGTACACCACCACAATTGCGCTGTTGATTGTGGCCGTGCTGGGGCCAATTTTGGGTACCATGGCCGACTACCAGGGCTCTAAGAAGCGTTTCCTGGCCTTCTTCATCGCACTGGGCGTGACCGGAACCGCGCTGATGTTCTTTATTGGCAAAGGGCAGAACCTGCTGGCCTCGGGGTTGTACATACTGGCCAGCCTGGGCTTTTCCGGATCAATTGTTTTCTATGACTCGCTGCTGCCGCATGTGGCCCGGCCAGATGAGATCGACCGGGTATCTTCGCGCGGCTACGGGATGGGCTACCTGGGCGGCGGTCTGCTGCTGGCGATCAACCTGTTCATGATCATGTTCCTGCCCGACCTGCTGGGCATCACTGACGGCACGCTGATGTCGCGCATCAGCTTTATCACTGTGGCAGTGTGGTGGGCGGTGTTCAGCATTCCCATCCTGCGCAACGTCAAAGAGCCGGCGCGCCGGATTTTGTCGGGGGAAACCCTGCACGAGAATCCGGTAGCCGCGAGTTTCAAGCGCCTGGGGCGCACGTTTGCCAATGTGCGCCGCTACCGCCAGTTAATGCTCTTCATCATCGCTTTCTGGCTGTACAACAACGGCATTGGCACGATTATTTATATGGCGACGATCTACGGCAAAGAACTCAAGTTCAGCGACGTGACCGTGATTGGCACGCTGCTGATGGTGCAGTTTGTGGCTTTCCCGTTTGCCTTCTTGTTTGGCTGGCTGGCGCGCAAACTGGGCACCAAGAATTCCATTTTTCTTTCGCTGGCCATTTATTCACTGATCGCTATTGGCGGGTACTTCATGGAAAAAGAGATCCATTTCTGGATCCTGGGCTTCTTTGTGGCCACCGTGCAGGGCGGCAGCCAGGCGCTTAGCCGGTCGTTGATCGGGCGGATGATGCCTAAGAGCCAATCAGCGGAGTTCTACAGCTTCTTTGGCGTCAGTGAAAAGATCGCCGGGGTAGTTGGCCCGCTGGTGTTTGGGCTGGCCAGCCAGTTCCTGGGCGGCGGCCGGCTGGGGATTGTGTCACTGATCATCTTCTTCATCATCGGCGCGGCAGTGTTGACCCGCGTCAACGTGCAAGAAGGTGAGCGCGTGGCGTTAGCCGAGGAACACGGCGCGGCAGCCGCAGCGCACGCATAAGCATTCTGCAAAACGCACAAACAGCGCGCCGCCTTATGGGCGGCGCGTTTCGCTTTGCGTGTGGAATTGGAGATAGGCCGCGTGCTTGCGCCCAAACAGGCCCAGCACCAGGTGATAGAGCGCGAATAATTCCAGGGCAAACGGCAGGTAGCCAGTGTAGCCGAGAATGGGCATCTCAAAAACTTTGCCAAAACCCACAAACGGCACGCTGTAAACCCACTTGGGGAATGAGAAGAAGTTCCACATTTCCCAGAACAGCGCGGTGAGCAGCACGCCGATCCACAGGCTGACCATGGGCCGCCAGTCGCCGTGTTGCGAATAATCTGACAGTGAGCGGTGGCCCAACCAGGCGTTGACCGGTTCGATGATGAACAGCACCGCCAGCCAGACAAACGGGAAAAAGTAGCGCGGCCAGGCCAGAAGCAGCGCCAGCATCACCCATCCGGCAAGGAAAAAGGCCAAAGTAGTGCGCCGGTCAGGGCGGATCACCGGGCC
>DATCUC010000227.1:0-5899 GCA_036567625.1 Anaerolineaceae bacterium
CGCGCAGCCGCAGCCGCGCGCGCAGCCGCGCCAGGTGATTGACCAGTTCGCCATCCATGGCTACCCTACCCACTCCGTGCCATCCGTACCCATGATGCGCCAGGAACCGTCCTCGTTTTTGCTGAGGATATAGCGGCGGCCAGATGACATATTGCCGGTCAGCGCCACGCTGCCCGAGACCAGCATAGAACCGTCGGCGCGTTCGTAGATCACGCCCACCATCACGAACATTGTGCCGGGCAGAATCTCACCGGACTTTTCCACGCGCGGCGCGATCTCCGGCGAATCGACCCAGCTCATGGGCGGGTTCAAATCTGGAAGCAGATTAAAGACTGCGTCTTGCAGTTCCTGCGACATGGGCTGCGGCACCACATCCGAGGCCGCGGGGTTGATCGCGCGGTCATCGGCCTGGTTGAGGACGAACGCCCCGGTAAACACCGGACCTTCGGCCGGCGCATTGTTATCCACCATCACCAACTGGCCGATCACGGTGGCGTAGATCCCCGCCTGATCTTCCAGGCTCAAATTCGCCGGCCCGTTAACCATGACATCATCCGGCGTGGCAATGCCAAACGGCACGGCTGGTTCACTCATCCCCATCCCCACTGGGAAAGGCGTGGGCGTGGGGCTGGTATTCCACTCATAACGCGGAGCGCTGCTAAAGAACGCCGCAGCCGCCAGCCCGCCAAAAACCAGCAGCCCGGCCCCGGTAACCAGCAGATCCTTGCGGGCGAAGCGCCAGCGGTGTGCCGGGCGCACCAGCCGCACCGCCAGCAGATACAGCACCAGGGTCAGCACGGCATAGAACGCCAGACCGTAGTGATACAGCGGGCGCGGGATGGAAATCATCGAAACCGGCGTCACCGCGCTGCGGAAGGAATAGCCGCTGATGAATGGGATGATGTCCAGCGGGCTGCCGTAGGGCGAGCTGAACGGCGAAAGCACCGCCGCGAGGATCGATATCGGGCTGAGCGATAAGATCAGCCGCGGCATGTCAGACTGGCGGGTGAGCGAAATCACCGCGGCGACTAGCAGGGGCACAAAGTTCAGGCCCAGCACTACCAGAAATGCGGCCACCGTGGCCCGCCCGGTGCGCTGGAACAGCGCCGACATGAACAATCCCAACACGCCAAAGGCGACGGCCAGCGCCAGCAGTACCAACAGCGACTTGAACATATCACTGGGGCTGACCCCGCCAAAGATGAAGATCAGGCTGGCCAACGGAACGGCGGCAAACAACAGCAGGAACACATAGCTGAGCGCCGAGAACAGCTTACCCCATAACATGGCGCTCGGGCTGAGCGGCGTGGCCTGGAGCATTTCGTAGGTCTGTTTTTCACGTTCGCCGCTGATTGCCCCGGCAGTGACCGCCGGGGTGATGGCCGAGATGACCACCAGTTCCAGGTACACCAGCACGGTGAACAGCGCCTGGCCGATACGCGGGCTGACCACATCGTACGAATACTGGGAAAGCGAAAGCATCACCTGCAGCAGGGCGTACATCAGCACCGCCGTAAGCAGCAGCGTCACCGTCAGGGTGATAAAGGCGCGCCCGCCGCGCATGCGCGAGCGCAGTTCTTTGACGATGATCGGGTTGATCTGCAAGCGCGATTTTACCGCGTTCATGCCACTTCTCCTTTCGTCAGGCGCAGGAATAATTCTTCCAGCCCGGTATGGTCTTCGGAAAAACCAGCGACGCGCACTTTTTGGAGCACCAGGGTTTCCAATAACCCGGCCACGGCTTCTTCGTCACCTTCAAAATCCAGTTCCACTGTATTGACGCCGGCGGCCGGTTCGGCTTCATCCAGCCGCACGATCTCACCGACCCCGGGGTATCCGCGCAGCACGCCTTCCGCGCTGTCAACATCGGAGAGCAGACGCACGCTCAGGCGGCGGCCGCGCTGCACCCGGCTGCGGATCTCATCCATGCGCCCGCTGGCAACCAGGTGACCCTTCTCAATGATGCCAATCGAATCGCACAGCTCCGCCAGCTCGCTGAGAATATGCGATGACAGCACTACCGTCTTGCCCATTGCGCCCAGCTCGCGCAGCAGTTCGCGCATTTCCACCCGCGCGCGCGGGTCGAGGCCCGAAGCGGGTTCATCCAGCAGCAGCACGGTGGGGTCATGCACCAGGGCATGGGCCAGGCACAGGCGCTGGCGCATCCCGCGGCTGAGGGTTTGCACGTAGGCGTTGCGCTTATCTTTGAGGTCTACCAGTTCAAGCAGTTCATCCACCACCTGCTTGCGCCGCGCGGCGGGCAGGTTATAGCAGCGCGCGAAGAAATCCAGGTATTCCCACACCACCAGGTCGTCGTACACGCCAAAGAAATCCGGCATGTAGCCGATCTGCCAGCGCAGTTCCTGCCAGTCGCCGTTGGTGGGCTGCTCGTTGATCACGATCTCGCCGCCGGACGGCTGGAGCAGCCCGGCCAACATACGCAGGGTGGTAGTCTTGCCCGCTCCGTTCGGGCCAATCAGTCCGAAGAGCGAGCCCTTAGGCACGCGCAGGTTCAGGTCCTGCACCGCGGGGTATTTGCCGTAATAGCGCGTGAGGCCGCGCGTTTCAATTGCATTCATTGTCAGTTGCCTTTCCCCAGCACCGAGTCGGCCTCAATCCCCAGGTCGAGGAAGAAGCAGCCGCCATTGCCCGGGCCATTTACCAGCCGCACCTGCACCTCGCCGCTCTCGCTGATGTAATTCCCGGCATCGCGGATGAAGACATTGTCGGTATTCTCACGGTTGATCTGCACCCAGCGCTCGTTCTCCCAGTTGTACAGGGCAAATTCTTTCAGCCGGGCAGCCGTATTATCCACTGCCAGCGCCAGGTTCAATCCACTCACCTGGTAGGCAGCCAGGTTGTTTGGAACGCGAAAACTGAACACGATTTCCGAGTTATCCATGTATATCGAGGTCGAGGTAGTAGGCCCGCATTTGCCATAAGTGGTCACCTCGCTGGCAAACTCGCCGGGGATCAGGCCGGGTGGGATCACCACGTGCCCCTCTTCCGGCAGCGACAGCGGCAGCAGGGTATAAACCAGCGTTGTAGTAATCTGCGCGGCTTCCTGCCCGCGGATACTGACCACCGGCGGGGCCTGGTCGGCCCAGCCCATGACTACCACTTTGGGGATGCCGCCCGCCTGCGCGCTGGCTCCCATATTGATGCTGGCCCAGGGCGGACCATCCAGAGCATTATCCAGGATGGTGGTCTTCAACTGCTGGTCGCGCGGCAGCGTGCCGCCGGTGGCGCTGATCGGCTCCCAGTACAGCCGGTAGCTGATCGACGGCCCGTACATATCACGGGTCATATTGGCAATGCCGAGGTCGACCGTCTTTTCCTCGCCGGGGGCCATATCGCCCAGCTTCTGGAAACGCCGGTTGACTGAAACTACCACGTCCGTGAGCGCCAACCCGGTCTCATTTTTGACCGTGCCGCGCAGGATGTCGCCCTGGATTTCCACCCGCCCGGTGAGGCGGCCTATTTCCGGCCAGGTATCTTCGACAGTAAAGCGCTGCATGGCCCACTGGTTGACGGTGATGCCCTGCACCAGCGAAGGCTGGCCCTGGATAAAGGTCATCTCCTGGATGGTAGCCGGGTCGGAGTAATAGCCAAACAGATCGCCGGGGCTGACCAGCCCGCCGCCCTGCACTTCTACCGCGTACGACTGCTGGCGCGGCGAGAACAGGCCCACATAGCTGCTGACCAGCGCCGGGCCGCTGGAGGGAATCTCGACCACGGCGACTTTGTTGAGGATCAGATCATTGCCGCGCATCAGGTAACCCAACCCAAAGGCTCCGCCGGTAAAGGCCAGGGTGATGATGGGGATGGTGGCCCAGGCCAGATGCAGGCGGCGGGCGCGGCGCAGGATGAAGTAATTCACCGGGCCGACCAGCAAAATGTAGATGCCCAGCAGCACGCTCAGCGCCCCAATGGAAGGCAGCGCCAGTGAGGGGATATTGGACACCGCCGCCGAGAAGGAACTGGAGCGCATCTGCCGCGCGGAAGAATCCTGCGGCATATTGACATTGTAGGCTGCGTCCGCGCCGACCAGCGTATTCCAGAACGCCGCGGTGCCGGGCCAGCCGTCAAATGGCGGGGCGCTCAGGTCCAGCGCGGAGAAATACACGCGCCCCATACCCGCGGCGCGCTCGACCACCAGCGGCAGACCGGAATTACCCGCCAGCACCGCCCAGTCGAGCGGCGCGGCTTCGGCGGCGACAAACGGCCCGGGTACATTGATCTCCGCGGCGCCGGCGTACTGCGCCAGCGGCTGAACATCCGCCTGGTCGACCTCGCGGCTGCCAGTCAGCGAAACCGGGCGCAGCGTTTCGGGAATGCCGCTAAAAGTAACCGCGGCTCCGGTGCCGCCGCCCAACGCCAGCCGCCCACCCTTCTCAACCCAGGTTTGCAGCGCCGCGGCTTGCGCCGGGGTAAGCTGCGAGGTATCGGTGTCATTGATAATCAGCAGGTCAAAAGAAGCCAGCCCTTCCCAGCGTTCGGGGATCTGCTCGAGGGGAATATCCACCAGCACTTTTGGACGCTCAATGCCGGGGATAGCCAACCCGCTGAGCATGGCCAGCGCGCCGCGCTGCGGCGAAACGATGCCCACAAAATAGCTCAGGTTGATTTGCGGGCGCACGCTGATCTGCTGGGAGGCGACCAACTGCTCGCCGTCAAACAACTGCACTTCCAGCACGCGGCTGAAGTTATTGGGCAGCACATACAGCGGAACCAGCTTGCGCGCCCCGGCGGCCAGTTCTACCTGCGCGGCGTAGGTGTTGGTCACCGTGCCGGTGACGCGCACGCGCAGTTCGGCCTGCATATCGGCCCCGGCATTTTCCAGGGTGACATACAGCGGCAGCCATTCACCGTATTTAAAGTTGCCACCAAAAGCGGGGGTTACCGAAATGACCGGTGCGGGCGCCTGCGCCGCGACGGGCACAGCCCAACCAATCCCGGCCAGCAGGAAAGCCGCCAACAGCAGAAGATACAGGGGTTTTCGCGCCAAAGGGTCTCCTCCTTTTGGCTGGCGCGAAGCAAAGCTGCAAACGCCAGCCATCCCGCTGCGCAGCCGCCCCACAGGCCCCCTGCCGCTCCGCGCACCGGAATCATAGCATTTTATGGTCTATCCTGTGCTTAGACGAATCAAAGGCGCTTCCGGTTCCCCAAAACTGCCGGTTACACCAACCGCCGTGGCAGCAGATTCTTCAGCCGCTGCGCCCCCACTTTTCCCCGGCCCACAAAACGCTCGTCATGGTCACATACTAGCACAACGGCCGGGCCGCCCGGACTGGCGGTATAAGGTATATCCTCGCCGCGCAGCCAGGCGGCGGTATGTTCTTCCGGCAGGCTGAACGTGCCGCTCTGAAACATCGAAGAAAAGCGCGCCGTCCATTCGTGCGCCACCTGAAATCCCGCCGGATGTTTTTCGCCCAACAGCAAGCCCAGTCCTTCGACCGGCAGGCCGCCAAAAGCGGAAAAGAACGCCTCCGGAAAGGCGTACACGCTTTCACCTCGCTGCCAAAGGGCCAATGACTGGCGCGCCAGCACGCCCGGCAGATCGAAACCGTATTCTCCCGCAAAGAACTGCTCCAGTTCAGCGGCCGCGCGGCGATCCAGGCGCGCCCAGCCCAGGCGTTCCACGGGCCGCGAAGGAGCGTCTTGCCGCGGCAAATCCAGCGGCGCGGTTTTGGTCAACAGCGCGGCGAAGAACCCCGAAGTGCCAAAAGTATGCGGCCACAGGCGCATGGCGTTGACTACTTCGGGATGAAATGAGCGCCCGGCATCCGCCGCCAGGGCATTTGCGGACCGGCCAAAATGCGCCGAAAGGTCATCTATACGCAGCGCAGAACCAAAACGGCGCAGCAGCACATCCAGCACGCCTTCATCCTCTTCGGGG
>DATCUC010000228.1:0-3100 GCA_036567625.1 Anaerolineaceae bacterium
GCCGAGGTGATGAAGCGCCTGCCGCGCCGCCCGCAGAAAGTGATCGAGAAGATGTGCGCTCAGGCCGCGCGCTTCAGCCAGCCGGGGTTGGATGATATCTACCGTCGCCTGGCGCGCATGGACCTGGAGATGAAATCCGGCGTCATCGCCCCCGATTTAGCCCTGCAATTGTTCGTCGCGGAGATCTAATTCCTCTCCCTTTGTGGGAGAGGCAGAGTCCGCCCCTCACCTGACCTCTCCCCACCGGGGAGAGGAATCAGATACTCCCCGCGGAGACTTGCGAAGCATGGTGTCAGCAGAGATCGGGCGCGGGGAGTATCGATTATTGCTGAAAACTAATACCCCAGTACGTCTTTGCGGCGGCGGCCCCATTCGAGGGCATCGGCGATGCACTGTTCAATGCTCAACTCCGGCTGCCAGCCGAGCAGGCGTTTGGCGGTGTCGTTGTTGGCGTATGCGCCGGGAACATCGCCCGGGCGGCGCGGGGTTTCGCGCTTGGGGATCGGCTGGCCGTAAACCTTCTCAAACGCATTGACCAGTTCGCGGACGGTGACGCCGCTGCCGCTGCCCAGGTTGATCACCAGGTAGCGGTTGTCGGGCTGGCCGGTGCGCTCGAAGACCTGGTCGAAAGTGGTCAGCGCGGCCACGTGGGCCTGCGCCAGGTCCCACACGTGAATGTAATCGCGGATGCCGGTGCCGTCGCGGGTGGGATAATCGGTGCCGGTAATAAAGAACTCAGGGATGCGGCCCATCGCGGCTTCGACCATGCGCGCCACCACCAGGCTGGGGTCTTTGGTGGGCAGACCGGTGCGCATTTGCGGGTCGGCGCCGATGGGGTTGAAGTAGCGCAGGGCGATGGCGTTCATCTCATAAGCAGCGCAGAAATCCTTGAGCACCATTTCCATCATGTACTTGGTGCGCGCGTACGGGCTGAGCGGGTTGAGCGGCGCGTCTTCCATGACCATATGCCCGTTGGTTGGCGAGGCATACACCGAGGCCGAAGAACTGAACACCACGCGCGGGTAGCCCAGCTCGCACAGGCTGTGGAACATTTCTACCGATTTCGACACGTTCTCGCGGTAGTATTCGTAGGGCATGGATGTCGATTCGGGAACGATGATTAACGCGGCGCAGTGAACCGTCGCCTGGATATCGGGATGCTCGGTAAAGATACGCTCCAGCCCGGCGCGGTCGGCGATGTCCATTTTGTAAAAAATGCGCCCGCGGGTAAATTCTTCCCGTCCACGCACAAGCGAATCCAGGATGATGGGGGTATGGCCCGCGTCAATCAACGCGGATGCGATGGTGCTGCCAATATATCCGGCGCCGCCGGTGATCAGATATTTCATCGGTTCTTTCTCCTTCGGTTAATTCGAAAAGTGACTACCACTTCGCGTGATGTTCTTCAGCAAAGCCGGTCAGCCCATCGATGCGGATTTTCTCGCCGTCATCGCTGATGACGCTGCCCACGTAGCGGCCAAACATCTGGTGCACTTCGCTGGACAGGACTTTCATATCGGTGCGCGCCACGCGCTCGAGGAATGGCGTGAAGGTCAATTCCAGCCGGCCGTCATCCGAGCGCATTTGCCAGGGCCGGCGGAAATCGCGGTTGGAATAGTCGAAGTCGACCTTGCCCAACTTGTGGATGCGCCCGTCGAGAATCAGCGCGTTCTCGCTGGCCTTCGAAGTATCGCCAAAACCAAATCCCAGGTTGAGGCCCACAGTGCGCCCGCCGGGCAGAAAGCCCGAGGCGCTGGCCCACACCCAGAAGGATTTGTATTCCCACACGCCGCGGCCCCAATCCAGGCCGCCGAGCGCTGTGTCGGGGGCCAGTTCAAAGCGCTGGCCGCCCCACTGCACCCAGCCGCGCGCCGGCATGCAGTTGATTTTGCGATTGTAGTAAAAGCGGTTGCCGCGGATGGGAATGACAATGT
Source organism: Anaerolineaceae bacterium (assembly GCA_036567625.1). Taxonomy (GTDB): domain Bacteria; phylum Chloroflexota; class Anaerolineae; order Anaerolineales; family Anaerolineaceae; genus CALDSL01. The sequence continues at coordinate 1,935 of DATCUC010000228.1, forward strand.
TCATCGATTCGTGCTCAGGCGGCAGGTCAAACTGCACCTGCGCCGAGAGACCCTTGCCCTGGAAGGCGGGCCAGTCGACCCACAGCGAGCGCGCGCCGGAGCAGGCCTCGAACTTCATCCGCGTGCGGCCGTTGTCGAACCAGCTCACTCCGCTCTGGCTGCCGCGTGGAATATGCACACCCTTTGCCAGTGGGATGCTGAGCGTTTCTTCGTGGTAGGTCTGCGTGGCAAAATCGATGCCGTAGGCAAACACCTGCCCCAGGTAGCCAATGTCGGCCAGGGTGAACGAGAAGAAATGCGTGGGCGTGGTGATGGAATAGTAATCCCAGCGTTTCAGGCGAAAGCGCTGCCAGAACCCAAACGTCCGGTAGAAATGCGCGTCTTCCAGGTTGGCGTCCAGCAGCGGCTGGTTCGACCAGCCCACGTCGGCCAGCGAGCCGTCCGATTTGAGTAAAGGGCCTTTTCCGCGTAACAGTTGTTGTGGTGCGGTCATGCAATCCTCCCTGTAGCCATGGCATTGATTCTATCACGATTATCGATCCGGCCTGGAGCGCTTATCGCTCGAGGGCTAACCTGAGCACCAGAAGCGCAGCCAAAAGCGTGAGCGGGGTAAAGATCAGCTTTTCCAACGAGGAGATGGCGACCAGGTTGCCCAGCGTGTTGAGCACCAGGTAAGCAAAGATGACCCATAAGGCGATATTGACCACCCGGCCCCATTTGCCGGCCTCAATGTAACCGATCTTCGCTGACACTACCCCGGCAAACAGCACGGTTAAGACCAGCGAGACCAGTTCCAGAGTCCGCGCCTGGGCCGGGCCGCTGGCAGCCCGGCCACCCCAGACGATGTCTTCCGGGAGCAGGTTGAACAGCACCAGCAGGTGAAACCCGATCAACAGGCCAAAGAGGATGAGCAGCAGATTCCCGGCCAACCTTGCGCTGAGCAGTTTCTTTATCATCAGTCCCTCCAGTCGATGTGACCATTATACAATCACGCGGCGGGCGGCAAACGCAATTTTTGCCCGGGCCAGGGCGATTGCATTATGTTGGTGAGAGGACTTGGAGCAAATAGGATTCGTCCCAGGCTGCCTGTAAGCGTTTGGCCTGGATGCCGCCTTTGGCAGTTTTCTCTTGACGCAATAGGTTCATGGCAATATGACGGATCACCG
>DATCUC010000229.1:0-1545 GCA_036567625.1 Anaerolineaceae bacterium
GGGAGCTGGGCTGTGGGCCGGGGCATGTGGCGGCATACCTGCGCGAGCGCGAGGTCGATATCACCGGGGTGGATCTCTCATTCGGCATGTTGGCCGCCGGGCGGCCGCGCTTCGCCGGGCTGCCCCTGCTGTGCGCCGATATGCATCATCTGCCTGCCGCCAGCGGCGCGCTGGGCGGGCTGGTAGCCATGTATTCCATCATCCACACCCCGGCCGGGCGGCTGCCAAATCTGCTGCGCGAGTGCCTGCGGGTGCTGCGTCCGGGCGCGCCGCTGCTGCTGGCGTTCCACATGGGCGCGCACACCCTGCGCCTCGAAAACTGGTGGGAAACGCCCGTCGAGCTGGATTTCCATTTCTTCGATGCGCGAATAGTAAATGAAAGCCTGCTCTCCGCCGGGTTCGTGCTCGAGCAGCACCACGAGCGCCAGCCGTACGCCGGAGTAGAACACGCCAGCCGCCGCGCGTACATCCTGGCCTCGCGTCCAGGCTGAAAATTCTCCCTCGAAGATGCGTCTATAAGATACAGAAAAAACGCGCCAAAACAGGAGAAAAATATGGCCGCAATTGAAGATCAACTCAGCGAGGCGTTTGTCTGCGCCAAATGCCGCGCGCGCGGAGCCCAGGTGCAGCAGCTTTCAATGAGCGGAACGGGCCTCTCCCGCCTGCTGGAGATCCAGCCCTACCGCTACGCGTTTGCCTCGTGCCGGCGCTGCGGCTACACCGAGGTCTACAACCTGGATACCCTGGCCGGGAATGACGACCTGGGGCGGCTGCTGGACACGCTGTTCCTGGATTAGCCCGCGCGCCCCTTACAGTCCCGCAAGATTCGCGGGGCGGTGCTTGCGCCCTGCGGTGGGGTTTCGTATACTTGTAGGCAAGCTCAATGGAGGAGCTTGCTGACCGATGGCCTGGAAACATTACCCCGCCAATATCGCCGGAACCCCTGCGCTCGTGTTGATCGATACGCGCTTCGCGCGTAAAGCTCCGCTGGAAGAACTGCCCCGCCTCACGTGGGTCGCGGTGTACACCAATCTTCCCCCTGTGAATTCGCTGTGGGACCCCGACGAAACCGAAACCCTCGAAGCGGTGGAAAAAGACCTGCTCGAAGCCTTTGAAGCCCACGGCCTGGGCTGGACGGTCTATGTGCTGCGCATCAACACCCCCGGCGTATGGGAGTATTACTTCTATCACGCGCCGCAGGCCGAAACCACCCCGGCCGTGCTGGAACTGCAGCAGGCGCACGCCGAGTATCGCATCGAAGCCCAAACCGTGATTGACGCGGATTGGAAGCAGTACCGCGCGTATCTTCCTCAAAAGAAAACATAACTGCCTGGCGGTTTTCTGCGCCAGGCAGACCTTCTATTCGCGAAATTCGGGATATGTACCGCAAACTGCCGCTGGGCAGCAAGTCATTGGAGTGTTGAACATGGCTCTTTACACCGTACTCACCTGCCCCCAGTGTGGCGGCAAAACCAACCTTTCGACAGATACGCGCTCGGCCACCTGCGAATACTGCGGCAGCCAGCTTTTGTTGAACCCCGGCCC
>DATCUC010000230.1:0-6728 GCA_036567625.1 Anaerolineaceae bacterium
CGCGGACTGCGCTGGAACACTTTACCGCGCAGCGCTCGGGCAAGCTGATCAACATGTTGGGGGCCGGAGCGGATGGGCCGGTGGCCTGGCAAAATGCGTATGCCTCGAGCAAGACCTGGGTGCGTTCGTTTACCAAAGCGCTGGCCGAAGAAAACAAAGACAGCGGCGTGGGTATTTTTGCCTTCAACCCCGGCATGGTGCTTACCGATCTGCTCACCGATTTGCGGGTGATCGAAGGCTCTGAACAGCGTTTAAAGGTATTTCCCACTGTGGTGCGGATTCTGGCCCGCCCGCCGGAGATGCCGGCCCGCCGCGCGTTGTGGATCGCCTCTGCGGCGACGGACGGCAAAACCGGGCTGGAAGTGAAAATGGTGTATACCTGGGGTACCGTGCAAAATGCCTGGAAAGAGCTGGTCCGCGCGCTGCGCCGGCAGCCGGCCCCGCAGGGCGAGATCAAAATTACGCCGGTTGCGCCGTACCGCCGTTCCGCCGGTGGGTGAGGTGATGGCTTTGTCGGAGAGCGCGGCGAACGGTTTTCCGAATATGAGCAGATGCGCATCTTTTTTGGTAACTTCGCTGGGGCCAGAGAATTTCCACCGCTGGCCGGTGAACTGGACGCAGGGTGATGCTTGAACCGCCGGCGATCGATTATGCGTTGATTGAGGACTGTCTGCGCGACGCCTACGGGCTGACTGCGCCGCGGGCGGCTTTTCTGCCGCTGGGGGCGGATGTCAACACGGCGGTGTACCGGGTGGAAAGCGCGGAGGGAGTGTATTTCTTCAAGCTGCGCGGGGGAGACTTTTCTCCTGCTGCGGTGCTTGCGCCAAGATTCTTCAGTGAACAGGGAATCCGGCAGGTGATCGCGCCGCTGCGAACCCGTGCGGGGGAACTGTGGGCCGCGTTGGGCGCGTACACGGCAGTGCTGGCTCCATTCGTTGCCGGGCAGGATGGTTATTCCGCGCGCCTGGATGTCCGGCAGTGGAGCGAATTTGCCGCTGCGCTCAAAGCGATGCATGCCGCGCCGGTTCCCGTGGAACTGGCGCGGATGCTTCCGCGCGAGGATTATTCGCCGCGCTACCACCTGCAAGTGCGCGAGCTGCTGCGGCAGGGCCTGGACGGTCCGTTTGCCGATGCGGTGGCCGAGGAAACTGCCGGGCTGCTGCTGGAACAGCGCGCGGTGATTGAAGAACTCCTGCGGCGGGCAGACAGGCTGGCGCAGCGGCTGCGCTCCAGGCCGGGCGAATTTGTGCTGTGTCACGCGGATCTACACGCGGGTAACCTGCTGATCGACCCCGGCGGCGCGCTGTTTCTCGTCGACTGGGATACGCTGACCCTGGCGCCAAGGGAGCGCGACCTGATGTATATTGGCGCGGGCTTGCTGGGCGGCTGGTATTCGCCCAAAGAAGAAGAGGCGCTGTTTTATCCATTCTACGGCACGCAGCAGGGGGACGCGGCGGCGGTTGCCTATTACCGCTATGAGCGCATTATTCAAGATATCGCTGCTTTTAGCGCGGAGCTGCTGCAGTCTGGCGTGGGCGGCGAAGATCGTCCGCAGTCGCTGCGCTTTTTGCGGTCGAATTTCCAGCCGGGGGAAACCATCGATATTGCGCGCCGCGCTGATCCAGAGGATTAAGCCCAACGCAGAAAGATCGAGAGGGATGTAATCAACCGGAAGACAGCTTTTGTCCGGTTGATTAGCGCAACAAGATCCGGGGCTTTATTCTGCAAATGGCCGCGGCCGTGGTTGGATCGCTGGCGCGGGTTAATCTTCCCCGGCTAGCTGCGCAGCGAGAGCAAATGCCGCGCGGCGTCCTTCGGCGATTGCGTGCGCGGGAGTGGCGCGGCCGCTTTTGGGAACCCCGTTGACTTTTTCGACTGCGCCGGCTGCTGGAACCGGCCCAGTCCAGCCCGCCGAGGCTACATAGACGGCCTGAAATGCGTGATCGGGCCACTGGTGGGGCGTTTGGCCATTGTGGTAGTGCACGCCCATGCGCTTGATCAGTTCGATGTCAGATTGGATCGCGACCAGTTCGTTCTCGGTGCGGCCGGGCGGGTCAAACACATCGACTTCGATTCCGGTCAGCGCCAGGTAATAAGCGCAGGTCAGCGCGGACAGGCCGCCGCCCAGCACCGCTGCGCGCCCGCTGCGTTCGCCTTCGGGGCGCAGCCAGCCCGAAACCCCGGCTGCCTGGCTGACCCAGCGCATCAATTCGCTGATCATCACCGGCTTACCGGTGAAGCTGCGCCGGTAACACCGGCGCTCGCACAGCTCGCGCGCGGGGCAGGCCGTGCCGCATAGCTCGCCGAAAGGATTGCGCTGGCGCAGTTCGTGGGCCGCGCCGGAATAATTTTTGGCCTCGATGCGCCGCAGTACGTTGGGAATATCAATCGCGGCGGGGCAGTCGCTGCCACAGGCGGGATGCTCGCACCCCTGGCATTGGGCGGCCGCCAGCCAGGCGGTTTCATCGGTTATGCCCTGGTGGGGGTCGAACTCCGGGCGCGTATACGGCGGCTCAACGAACTGCACATACTGGTGCGGGAAGGATCGAGTATCGTAATCTGGCAGGCGCAGGTCTTGCAGCACGCGGTTCGCCGCGCCGACGCCGGAAACCACTGTGGCCGGCGCGCCGGTGGCCATCACGGTGGAATCGCCGCAGACGTACAGGTTTTTCCAATCGCTGCGCGCGTGCAGCCGTTTGAGCATTTCCTGGCCGATCTTATTCTTCGGCCCACCGACGGCGCCACCATTTTTGAGCAGGTAACGCTCGATGGTGCTGGGCGTGCCGATGATCAGGGTTTCGATGTGCTTGCAGAAACCGGGGAAGTGCTGCTCCACCTGGTCGAGCATCTTCTGCGCGTGCGCCTGTTTTTGTTCGCGGTAAGCGGCGGTTTTGTACTGGGGATCGCCGGGCGCGGGCCAGGCATCCAGGTTGGGGGCGATAGCGGTGATCACCAGTTTATCGGGCGGGCAGAGGGTTTCATCCACCAGCGCGTTAATATACAGGGTCAGGTCGCCGCTGTCGATCACAGCGCGGTTCTCAATGAAAACTTCCCAGGGCAAAACGCTGGCCGGCAGCGCGGCGCGGTCGACCACCATATACAGGGTCATGCTGGGAAAAGTGGGTTCCAGGCTGCGCGCCCATTCCAGGCGTTCGGGCTGGATATGCTGGGGGCGAACAAGCTTGCCGTACAGGTTCCACACGGTGGCGTTGGCGATGATGCGCTCGGCCAGAATTTCGGCGCCGTTCTGCAGGCGCACGCCGTAGGCCTGCCCATCGTGAATGAGAATTTCGTCCACCAGGTGGCGGTAAAGCACCTGCCCGCCCAGGCGTTCGAAGGCTTTTTCGATCTTGTTGGGCAGCATTTGCGCTCCGCCGGCGGGGTAATAGACCCCACCGATGTGGTTATCGAGGAACATGGTGGCGGCCAGCACGGCGGGGGTTTCATCGGCGGTGCAGTAGCAGTACGCCGAGCAGAGCTTATCGAAGAAGTTGATCACTTCCGGCGTGTGAAAATAGCGGTCGAGCAGCGAGCGCACGCTGGTGGTGAGCAGCTTTTGCATGCGGATCATCTGCACCGGGCTGGTCATCAGGCTGCGCAGACCCTGGCGCGCGGTGAATTCGGAGGGAGGGACGATAATCTCATTCTTGAGAACGATATTTTCGTACATCTTATACAGGTCGCGGTAAAAAGAGCGCAGCCCGGCTTTTTCTGTTGGAAAGAGCTGGTCAAGTTCCTCCAGGTACTGTTCGACGTCAGGCCAGAAGAGGACCGGCTGGCCTGCAAAGGTCATGCGGGCCAGTGTGGCGTGCGGGATCACCTCAACGGGTTCTTCCAACTCGTTGATCAGGAAGCGGAAGGGCTTGAAACCGGTCTGGCCGAAACCGTAGAGCATGGCTGTGCCAACATCGAAGGTCACGCCGTCGCGGCGGAAGGAGGTGCACGAACCGCCGGGCTTATCCTGCTGATCAATCATCAGCACGGAAAGCTTACGTTTTGCCAACAGGCTGGCGGCGGTCATCCCACCCAGGCCAGCGCCAATTACAATCACATCGTACCGGTCTTTAAAGATTGCATCCTGGATCAGTTTCATGGTTTTTTTATTTTGCGTTTTGAATAGAATTGAGTACGTTTTCCGCGGCCAGTTTCCCGGTCAAAACAGCCACCGGCGAACCGCCAGGCGAGTACGACCAGTGGCCGGCAGTGAGCAGGCGCGGGATGGGGGTGAGCACGCTGGAGCGCATCTGGTAAAAGTTGCCGCGCGGCAGGGTGCGCTGGCGGTGGTACGACCAGCCCATAATCGCGCCTTGCGTGTTGCCGGTGAGGGTGTGGATGGTGCGCGGCGTGGAAACTTCGCAGAATTCGATGTGGTTGGAGAGGCCGGGAACGTACTGTTCCAGGCTGACGATCATCTGTCGCGCGCATTCGTTTTTTAGCGCAGCGTACTCGGCCGGGCTGCGCTGCCAGCCGCCCAGGTACTGCCAGGAGGTCATGGCGCTGAGATTGAGGCCGGTTTTGCCTGGTGGGGCCAGCGCGGGATCGTGCAGGCAGGGAACGGAAATCTCCTGAGGTACATGGGCGAAGTAATCCGCGCGGGAAATGCGGTCGGCCTCGGTGATGCCTTGCAAGTCAGGCGAGTAAAAAATATGGTGGCAGCCTTGCAGGTTGAAACGTTCCACCGGGAGATCGATGCCCAAAAACACGTTGAGGACGGAGTGCGACACTTCGGCGCGGTTGAGGCGGTTCGCAAACGGCCGGGGTAGTTCGCTCTCGGGGGCCAGCGCGGTGAGCGCGTGGCGCAGGTCACAAGCCGCGACGATATGCCCGGCGGTGAGTTCATCGCCGCTGGAAAGGCGCACGCCGCGAGCCTGGCCGTCTTTGAGCAGAATGCGCTCGACGCGGGTGTTCAGGCAAATCTCGCCGCCCCAATCCTCGATCGCCCCGGCCAACTGGTTGGGAATGACCTGGATGCCGCCGCGCGGGTAGTGATAATCCAAAAACATGCGGAAGTATCCCAGTCCAAAGAACAGGCTGGTGCCGTCGGGGAACAGGCCGCTGAGCAAGTTGACCAGCGCGCCGTCGCTGAGGTGCTGCTCCAGGTAAGGACGCAGTTCGCGGCGCATCATGCCGGCAGCGCGGGGCAGACGCGGGAGCAGCGCGCTGTGGGCCCTGACCCAATCGGCGCGGGCGTTATTTCCCCAACCCGGGCGGTCAAAGAACGGGATGGGGAAAGAGAGCATCCCATCCAGGATTTCAAAAACGAACCGGGCGTCGCGCAGCACCTGCTGCAGGCCGGACTGCTGGGTGGGGAACAGTTCACCCAGCCAGTGGAAGTAGGCATCTACGTCGCCAATGGCGTGGATGGGTTGGATGCGCCCGCCGGTAATCAGCGCAATGGGGCTGTCGATCAGCGGAATACGTTCAAGCAGACCCAATTGGGCCAACATGGGCAAGATCACCGCGCTGCTTTCGACAGCTTTGATCCCCCCGTCGAACTGGTAACCGTTGCGCCAGAAGGAATTGAACAGCCCGCCTACCTGCGCGCCTTGCTCGCAAACCAGCACGCGCGCGCCTCCTTGGGCGAGAAAAGCCGCAGCCGTGAGCCCGGAAAGGCCGGCGCCGATAACGATGGCATCATAATGGGATTTCTGCATGTTTGCGAATGAATTTTTGAAACGAGTAAATTCACCGGGAATATCTGCTATTATAGTACAACTGCCCGCAAGTGATTCATTCTCCAAAGCCCCAGTGCAGCCGGATTTCAGCGGCGCGAGAAAGGACGGTGCGGATGCCGGAAGCGATGATGGTGCGGCCGGGCGCGGCGGCAGATGCAGGCGCAGCCGTGCCCCTGATGATGGCGACGATGGGCGCGTTTGCCACGCACCTGTTTGGATCAGGCGAAGCGCAGCGGGCCGCGGCGGTGGTGGGCCAGCTATACTGCCGCCCGCGCAACCGCTTTAGCGGGCAGTACGCCACCGTCGTCGAGATCGCGGGGCGGCTGGCGGGGATCCTGGTCAGCTACCCGGCCAGCGAAATGCCGCGCCTGGACCTGGGCATGGCCCGGCACCTGTTTTCGATCTACGGCGCGGGCGGTTTTGCGCGGTTCGTGGGGCGGGCGCTGCCGCTGGCCCTGGTCCGCGAGGCATATCCGGGCGAATATTTTATCAACTCCCTGGCCACAGCCCCAGATTTGCGCGGACAGGGGATTGGCTCGCGGCTGCTGGCCTGGGCGGAAGACAAAGCCCGCGCGGTTGGCTGCGCGGCCTGCGCGTTGAGCGTAGCGCTGGATAACCAGCGCGCCCGAGCGTTGTATGAAAGGCAAGGCTACCGGCTCGCCGGAATGCACCGGTTTGGAGATGGCGGATTTTATCGCATGGTGAAGGGGCTGGACGGCTCTGGAAAGAGAGAATACCCATGAAAATGAAAAAGCATATCCTGGCGGCGATGCAGGAGATGATTGCGGAATGGGATGTGCTGCTGGACAGCCTGGGCCCAGACCAGGTGCGCGCGCCGCTGCTGCCTTCACGCTGGACGGTGAAGGACGTGCTGGCACACCTGTTGGGCTGGCAGCAGCGCTCGGCGGCGCGCGCCGAGGCGGCGCTGCGCGGCAAAGAACCGCAGTTACCCGCCTGGTGCGCGGAATTCAACCTGAATACCGAGGACGGGACGGATCAGGCGAATGCGTGGTTGTATGAGCACTATCGCGCGGAAAACTGGGAGCAGGTGCA